>JBGPGE010000016.1:0-59221 GCA_041483675.1 Binatia bacterium | reverse complement strand
CGCCGCACCCCAATGCGGCGCGGCTGTTTGTGGAGTTTGCGCTTTCTCAAGAGGCGCAATCTTTGATCAGATCGTTCGACCGCGTCGTCGCCAACCAGGATGTCCCCGCGCCCACTCCGAAGCTCGATTTCAAGCGACTTAAGGTCTTCTTCGTAAACACGAACGTGTCAGATCGCTACGAAGAGTTCCAAAAAGATTTCCACGCTATTTTTGGGCCCTGATTCGCTCCCGCGGCATTCACGACAACCCTCGCCGATCCGACGTCAACCGACCCGGAGCCGCTGCCCGTTGATCACAAGATTCTCACTTTGCCAAACGTCATCGTCACCTGCCACACCGCCGCAAACTCCAATGAATCCTACGTCGATTGCCAAACCCACGCCGGCCGCGAAGTCGCCCGCGTCCTCACCGGCCAACCACCGACCACGGAGGTCAAAGACCCGTGGCTGTTGGCGGAAGCGCAGGACGAAGGGTTTGGGGGAGTGTAAAGGAAAAACGCAATAGAATTTTAAGCTAGGATTAGAAGCCGGCAAGTTTCAGATTGTTGAGCCATCGAAATCTGCGCCCCGATTCCTCGATCCAGTCAGGACGAAAGGATTTTCTTGTCCATTCCTGGCGCATCTTCTTCAATTCCCGGGCGGGATCGGGACTCCGATGTTTCCATATGCCGCGGGCCTTCTCCCATATTGCAAGTCGCTCTTTCGGGCTCATGAGCGGATAGATAGAGGCTTTCAGTTGGGGCTGACTCTGCTTCGCCATATGGCGAGAATGGGTGCTTCTCCTAGGTTGTTTTTCCCGCCCTGATAATGCTGAAGCCATCCGGGAGAACCTTGCGTTCAAAGTCCGCAAATCCCGCCTCTTTCAACCACTCTCTATGTTCTCGCTCCGTGTATGCCTGGCCCTCGTTGTAGACGTTTAAATAAATCAGATTCCGCATCACTGACGCCGGTGGAGAAACGCCCGAGTCGTCGAGAATATCGCCTCGAATGTAGATGACACCTCCCGGCCTGATGACTTTACAAACGTTCTTGAGCACGCGGCGCGCCTTATCGCGCGATATCACCTGAATGACCGAGCTCAGGATAGCGGCGTCAAACGAGCCTGCCAAGCCGTCACTGAGGACATCGGCCGTCACGACACGAACCCGCTTGCCGGCGCCCGCTTCATCGACGATGCGCTGCGTGATCGGCGTCACCGTCGGGAGATCGACCACTGTCACTTCGATGTGCGGATAAGCCTCAGCTATGGCGACCGCCACGCCGCCTGAGCCGCCACCAACGTCTACTAAAGTACCGTGAGCCGACAAATCGTACATCGTCGTCAGCTCCCGACCTCTGCGCAGCGCTTGCGCATGGTTACTTCGGTAGAACGTTTCCAATGTGTCTCTGGATGCAGAGGAGAAATCCCGGTTCGCCTGCGCGGTTCCCGTCCGAATCGACTCCGCGGTCTTAAGCCCCACCCTCCAGTTCTCCGAAATCAACTCGTACTTTCCGCCCCTAAAAGACGGACCTCCCTTGACCAGGAAATGATTTGCGTCGATGGTGTTGGAGAAAAGGCCATTCTCTACCGTCAACAGCCCGGCAGCCGCGAGCGCGTATAGAAGTGGCTTGAGTTTCCCCGATCCGACGCCGAGGGCGCGGGCAGCCTGCTCGACGCTCATCGGGCCGTCTTTCAGTTGGGTAAACAAGTCGAGCTGGATGCCCGCCAGCATCGCAAACGACGGCCAGACCGCCCATTCGAGTCGGTCGATGGTCGTTGGGTCAGGGTGTGAACTAGCCATGTTGACGCTCCTTCATGTTGGAAATCGTAGCCATGAGCAAAAGCTAGTCGCTTTTCATGCTTCTAGTCAAGACGAACCTGCCATTGTCCCGGAGACCGTCGTTAGGGCGGCTCATCGCCCCTCGCCGATTTTTTCCGCGCAAGTCTTAAATCGCTTGATTCTCCGCGGCCTTCTGTTCCATGATGGGAATAGCCCGCACAACGTATGACCTTCCTGCCTCAAATCGTGGCCATCGCCTGCGCCATGTCCTACGCGGCCTGCAACATCTCCGCTAGATTCGGCCTGAAACATTCCAATCCGGTGACCATGACGCTGGTCTCGTTTACCACGCAAACGGTCGTGCTGGGGTCCATCGTCTTCATTTCCGGGAGCATTCCGCCGCTCTCCTACTTCCCGGCCGTCCTGTTCGTCGCGATAGGCTTTGTGATGCCCGTTATCCGAACGCTGACCTATATCGGCGTCATCAAGATGGGCGTTTCGCGCAGCGTCTCTCTACGATCGAGCTATCCCCTGTTCGGCGCGCTCTTCGCGCTGATTTTTCTCAAGGAAGAGCTCCAACCGCTGGTCCTGACGGGCACCGTCCTGGTCGTCGCCGGAGCTTGCTTCATCACCTGGCAGCGGGACGCTGGCCCTTCCGCGGGCCGTTGGTGGTACGCCCTTTTTCCTCTTACGGCCGCGATCGTTTCAGGCCTGATCCAACCGGTCGTTCGCTACGGGCTTAGTTTCTCCCCTTACCCGCTTTTCTTCACCACGCTGGTGGGCGCAACGTCGCTCTTCGTCAACCTCGCCGCCCTGCCGCTCATCAGTCGGGTCCAACGACCGGTCTGGGACCGCAAAGGCTTAAAGGGTTTGATCGTCGCCTCGCTGTTCGAGAATCTGGGATTTCTCCTCTTTGTCACCGCGTTCGGCATGGCTCCCGTCGCCACCATCTCGCCGCTCATCGCCACCAGCCCGATGTTTGTCGTGTTCGCAACCTTGTTGATTTTTCGGGATCTCGAACATGTGAGCCTGGGCACGATCGTCGGCACATTGCTGACCGTCGCCGGGACGATCGCCATCACGTTGAGCCGGTGAAGCAGAACGATCCGCAATCGGCGCTTGCCCTCTTCTCGCCCTCGAACGTTGACACCCGCCCGGTTGTCGAATAGTCTCTTGCAAAACCCCTGGAAAATGAAGGTCGGCAATGAACCGAATACGACAGCTCCATAATCTCGTTTGCGCCGCTGCGATTCTCTGTTCCGCTACAGCCTCCCTGTGCGCCGAGCCTAAGACGCCTATCGAAGGCATCGAGGACAACAGCTTTCTGATCGAAGAGGCGTACAATCAGGAACCAGGGGTGATCCAGCACATCTTCAATGCCGTCTATTCCAGCGACCCAAAACGGCGGGGATGGGCGTTTAATTTCACCCAGGAATGGCCGGTATTCTCTCAAGAGCACCAGTTTTCATACACGATCCCGTCCTATCACCTTCGGGAAGACGGAGAAGCGGTGCGGGGAATCGGCGACGTTCTTCTCAACTACCGCTATCAGTTGTTGGAGGAAGGCGACCGCCGGCCCGCGTTCGCGCCGCGATTCAGCCTTATTCTGCCGAGCGGGGACCGCAAAAAAGGAACGGGCGACGGCGTGGTCGGCTACCAATGGAACCTTCCCTTCAGCAAAAAATTCCCGCCGCAGTTCGCCCTGCACGCAAACTTCGGCCTGACCTATCTGCCCAAGGTGCGCGCCCCGCTCGATGGAGGCGGATTGTCGCCCCGGCGCGCGCTCGTTTCATACAACCTTGGAGCGAGCGCGATCTTTGCCTTCACGTCGCGCCTTCACGCGATGTTGGAATGGGTGGGAAATTTCGAGCAGAGTCTCAACGGCGATGGGAGGAGGGCGCACGACTTCGTATCGACGATCTCCCCGGGAATTCGCGCCTCGGTGATCGAAAAGGAAGGCTTGCAAACCGTTGTCGGTGTCGCTCTGCCCGTCGGCCTTACGCGAGCAGCCGACCGGTTCGGCGTGCTGCTATATCTCTCGATCGAACACAAACTCTTCTAATAGACCGGTGAAAAAGGCCCATCGTTTCAAGAAGGGATGAAGACGGAGGGCGGGAGGATGAATTCTTTCATCCCTCATCCTTCATCCCTCATCCTTATTTTCTGGTCGCGCTCCACTGGCCGTTGCTGCCGCCGGATTGGACGCTCCCCTGCATGCCGTTGCCGCTCACGTGGCCGGTGTATTGCGCGCCTCCGGCGGTGAAGGTGATCTGATCTCCGCGCAGCCGGCCGTTGGTGACCGGCGTGCTGTCAGCTCCGGACTTGAGCGCGCCGGACACCATCTGGAACTCTTGTTTGAGCGTGAGCGCCCCTTGCGGAACCTGCCACGTGCCTTCCACCTTGGCCGGCACGAGCCAGAACAGGGCGGTGCACCATGAGGTGCAGCCGTTGGTTACTGTGGCGGTCTCGTCAGCCTGCCAATCGCCCATCGTGAAGGAGTTCGATACGATGCGGGTACCGGGCTTGAGATTCAGGATGCGCGGACGCAGCCTGAGATTGATATCGGGCAGGAGAAACATGGTGATCACCGTGGCCTGCGAGAAATCGCTCTCGAACAGATCGGCCTTGAGGAATTGCGCTTTGTCGCCGACCCCTGCCTTGGTGGCGTTGCGCTTCGACAAATCCACCATATCCGGATTATACTCGATGCCGAGAGCGCGGGCGCCGCGCTTCGCCGCGGTGATCACCGTGCGCCCGTCGCCGGATCCCAGGTCGATCACGTAATCCTGCGGCGTAACCTTCGCCATGTCGAGCATCTTATCCACGAGCACCTGCGGCGTCGGCACCCACACCACGTCTTTCCCTTCCTGGCCGACCTGCGGCTCGTAGTCCTGTTTTCCCGACTGCGCCTGCGCGAAACCGCAGCCCACGGCCACGATCAGGCACATCGCCGATAACAACTGACGGATCAAAAGCGCTGCATGCATGTTTGCTCCCCCACAGATTGGATTAGTTTCAGCATTCATACCGCGTGGCCGAGGAAATGTCCAGCATCGGCGCCCGTCTTTTCATCCTTCATCCTTTTCCTTGCCGCCGCCGGCGAGCCGCCGCGCGATGATACGGTAGACCTCCGGCGAAAAGCCTAAGCCGAGATGGGTGGTGTTGACCTCGATGTGCTCCACCTTCGAGCCGAGACGGTCGATGCAGGCTTCCCAGGCGACGACGGCATCGGCGCGAGAGTAGATCGCGGTTACCGGAGTCGTCAGCGATCTCCGGTTGCGCGACTCGACCTGCGCTTCCATCGCGTCCACATCGATGCCCCGGTCGCGAAGGCCGTGAACGAACACGGTATATTTGGGCCCGCCGACGACCGGCGTGCCGAGGGTGATGACCTGGCGGACAAGGTCGGGCCGCTCGCGGGCCGCCTCTCGGGCGAGATACCCTCCCAGGCTCCAGCCGATGATGCGAACCTCCTGCCCGGCTTTGCGGGCAAAATGGATCAGCCGTTTCAGCACGCGCAGCAGCAGCTCCGGCACCTCCTTGGATGGCGCGCCGCCCCCCAGACCGCGCACCTGATATCCGAGCAGGCGCAGATAGGCCTGCAGAAGAAACGTTGAGGCGTTGCCCGCGCCGTAGCCCGGCAACACCAGGACCGGCTCGCCTCGCCCCCGGGGTTGCCGCGCGAGGATCGGGAACCGGAGCAGCAGCCGCGGCAATTCGAGCAGGCCGCGAACCTCGCGCAGCAGACCGGAGCGCGGCGGGGGTTGAAGCGGTTCGCTCATGTTTTAGCCATGCCTCATCGGTCGCTGCCGCACAAAGGGAACGGCGCCTATCATAAATTGATAGTCCGATACCCCCGTTACGTCAAGATTAAAAGAGACCGGGAGTGGAAGGAAGCATTACGAAAAGGCCGCCGTCCCGAGCGCAACCGAGTTGCGAATTCCGGGTGGCTTGAGTTATCCTATAGCCGGTTTTAACCTGGGCGGTATGGAAAGGACGGATTCGCTATGCAACTAGCGCCGGCAGTCCTGTTTCTAGCCGTGTTGTTTTTGGATATCTGGCTCTTCTTTATAAGACCGCGCAAACCGTGGAGCGACAGGTTGACCCCGCTGCTGCTCCTCGTAGCAATCTACGCCTTCGTCCTCGGCGCTCTCGCCCATGCGAAGATCATCCCCGACTCGCAAGTTCTCGAAGGTATGACTTCCGCGGAGCTTTCCAGCTTTTTGCGGAGCAATGTTCTGTTCCTGGTGGATCTTTTCTCCGCGTGGGCTGCGATGCTGGAGGCGGTAAGGGCGTCCTCGGGAACGGTCTACTCTTTACAAGCTGCTGTTGTGCTGCTTTTCGGTCTGCTCGGCATCGTATGCGCCCTCCTTCACGTCCTCGTGATCATGCCGCTCGCCTATATCGCCTACCTGGCGGCGGCTGTTCCGGTTGACGCCGTCGGAGGATCGAGCGCTGACGTAACGATTCGCATCGGCGGGCAATCTGTCGCCCTAAAGGCCTTGGTCGCGGCGAACGCCGTCGCAATCAAGAGCTTTGCCGTCGCCGCATCGGCCGCGTCGCTGGCAGCCGCAATCAAAATCCTCACGCTGTGCAGGCAAGGCCGGCGTGCCGCCACCACGGCCGACACGACTGTCCAAAAGCCGCCGGCGGAGTTTGAGTTTTAGACGGCCCGCCGCAATTGTTCAGCCGGGCCCGCTAATTCTCCATCAGCTTCTTTACCCGCTCGATGACCTCCGGCGGCTGAACCATAATTTCTTTGGAGATTGCCTCCAACTCGTCGCCGCCAAGGAGATCTAAATCCCATTTTCGCTTCTCAGCGTCGGCCAATAGGGCCGGGTCTTTCATGGTCTTGACGAACGCCTCACGCAAAACCTTGACGCGGTCCGCGGCCATGCCGGGCGGACCAATGAACGGGCGGCCCAGATCGCCGGAGGAGAGGAGCACTTTGGCGACGCGCCTGATGGCATCGGGCGTCTTGTAGGTCTCCGCCAGCTCATAAAAGGTTGGAACATCCGGCAGCTTCGAATAACGCGTGGTCCCGCTTTGCACCAGGGCGCGCACGAAACCGTTTTTGATCCAAGTGCGAGTAGGCTCGCGGCCCACATAGGCGGAAACCGTTCCGGCGCGGCAGTGTATCTCCCCTTTCTCCATCGCCAGGTTCATATCGCCGCCGCCACCGTACCCCAGGACCATGTGCATTTTGATTCCCAGCCCCTCGTCAACGAGCTTCGGTAAAAAATAGGCCAATGTCGTCCGCGACAATGCCCCGCACCTTGGCGCCTCTTTAGCCTTGCGCAGATCGTCGAGGCTCTTTTGAGGAAAGTCCGCCCGTATGAACAAAACCTGGTCCACCCGCTCCGGAGAGCCGATCATCGAAAATTTCGGCCAGTCGAACTTGACCTCTTTCACCCCCAGAAGTTGATCGATGTAGATGCCCGGGTTGACCAGCCCGAGAGTCAAGCCGTCCGGCTTCGCTACGTTGTAAACATAGTTGGCGGCAATCACGGTCCCGGCGCCGGCCATGTTTTGGACGATGATGTCCGGATTTCCGGGAATATGTTTGCCCAGATGCTGGGCCACGAAACGGCCCCAGTCGTCCATCGCCCCTCCCGGCGATGTCCCCACCAGGAGCCGCACCGCTTTGCCCTTGAAAAATTCGTGCGACGTCGCTTGCGCAATATCGGACACAACGATAAATCCGATCAGCAACAAGAGCGGGCGGAAAATCGTTCTTTTCATGGAGGCCCCCTTTTCAAACTCAGTCCATCACTCCAGTACTCCATCACTCCAATACTCAGTTTTTTTCTTCATTCGATGCCGGCTCCCCCAAACACCGCTTTAGCCGCCGGTGTCGTAAGATAGCGAACAAACTCGCGCGCGGCCTCCTTAGCGAGGCCATCCCCTGTAACAGTCGCAGCGTAGGTCGTATAATTTTGAATCTCAGTGGGGAGCGGGCCGACGAACTTGAGTCCCCTGTTTCCGGCTTCGATGATGACGGTCGTCGCGCCGAGCGCGATTTCGTTGCCTTTGCCGTTGCTCACGTGATCCCGCACCGCTGCGAAATCCGGATAGCGCGTTGTCTTAGCTTTGAGTTGCTCAGCGAGGCCGAGCCGGTCGAACAGCCTCTCTATATAGATGCCCGTCGAAGCCTGGTTGTAAACCACCGATTCGGCGTTCAACAGCGATTGCCTAAACTCATCGAGAGTGGCGATCCTCGGCGACGGCGCATTTTCTCGAACCGCCACGCCGACGCCGATACGGCCGATAGTCACGCGCTCAACCAGCGCGGCTTTCCCGGCCTTGACTAATTCGTCTAGCGCGAGCGGCGGCGCGATGATCACGTCCACCGTCTCGCCGCCGCCGATCCGCTTTACGATCGTCGGCGCGGTGGCGAAGGAGACTTTTATTTCACGGCCGGTTTCGCGCCGTAACACATCGATCACTTTCGCCAGCCCCGGCTCGACCGCCCCGGCGCTGAGCACCGTGATCCCAGATTCCGTCGTATTACTCATCGCCATTCCCGGATCGATCTATGGGAAAATCAGGGTTGAACGGGCGCCCTGGGCGCGATCGATACACCGCGAACGCCGGCCTTCTCGATCGCCTGAGCTACCAAACCCGAAGCCTTTACGTCCTCGATGAATTCGCGGAGATACCTTGCGCCGGCGGCGCGCCCCCTCGGCATGCCGAGCGCCTGGCCGATGGCCAGGAATCGGTCGTCGAACACCCGCGATCCCGGAAGCTGCCCGGCGTTAGTCACCAGCGTCTGCCTCACGCCGGCCAGGACCTCCGCCTTGCCGGCAACGAGCAGTTCGAACGCCGCTTTGGGGTCCGGCGCGCGCAGCACTTCGGCATTTTTCAAAGTGCGGGCCAGGAACAGATCGTAAGCGGCCCCGGCCGCTAAGGCGATGCGCACGCCCTGCCGGTCGATGTCCGCGACGGCGCGAAACGGGGATCCGGCAGGAACAAGATAGGTGCCTTCGATCTCTATGTAGGGCGCGGTGAAACTGATTTCGCCTTCACGGCCGGGATCGACGGCGAGGAAGGCGACGTCCCAGGCGCTACTTTTCAGCCCCTCCACCATCTTTCCCGCCGCATCGTAGGCGACAAGCTCGACGGGAACGCCGACCCGCTTGCCAAGTTCCCACGCCAGATCGACCGCTACGCCGCGCAGCTCTCCGCTGGCCGGATCTCTGGTCGCCAGGACCGGATTGCCGTAGTTGATGCCGACGCGCAGCTTGCCCGTCGGCGCAAGATCGGAGCGCACGGGAGACAAAATCATAAGTCTCACCTATCTCGGATCGGTTTCAATAGAGGTAGTAATATAAGAGGACGCGCGCCGTCAAGGAAGAGAATAGGCCTAACCGCCCCTTAGGCCGCTTCCGCTTGCGGCGCGGCAGGTTCCGCCTGCGGCCTGGGGACGGGGAGAATCAGGCTGAAGACGCTCCCCTTCCCAACTTCGCTCCGGACTTCGATCCTGCCTCGAAGAGAGTGGGCGAGTTTTTTACACAAGCTGAGCCCCATGCCGGTTCCGCCGTAGTGCCGGGTCGACGAGCGTTCGAGCTGGCGGAAATCTTCGAAGATCGCCTCCTGGTCCTGGCGGCTGATTCCTATGCCGGTGTCGCCGATCCAACATTCAACGAACGGCTCGTCTCTCTCCCATGTCTGCCTGACTCCCACCGCGATCTCTCCCCTTTCCGTGAACTTTACGGCGTTGGTCAGGAGATGCATCATAATCTGCTGAAATTTTTCGGGATCGGTGAGAACGGTCTCCAGCGACGATTCCATCTCGACCCGAAACTGTATCGGCCGCCCTCTGATCAGCCGCCGCGCCACAATCTCGAGCGCCTGAAACACCTCGGCAACCTTCATCTCCCTGAGGGCCACGCTCAGACTTCCGCTTTCCATGCGGCAGAACTGCAAGAGGTTATCCATAAGCTGCGACAGCTCGTGGCCGTGGGTAGCGACCCGATCCAGGATCGCGTGCCGATCGCCGGCAAACGCCGGATCGCGCAGCACCTCGGCGTACCCCAAAATCGTGCAGACCGGCGTCCTCAGCTCATGAGAGATGTTGGCGACGAAGTCCTTTTTCTGCCGGTCCGTCTCGATCAGCCTCCGGTTCAAGGCCTGAGATTCGTCGTACAGGCGCCGGTAACTCTCTTTCGACCGCTCGGAGTCCTCGAAGAGCGTGCCGTTTTCCAGCGCCAGCGCAAGCTGGTCGGCCAGGGCGCAGAGCAGGGCGAAATCGTCGCCGTTGAATTCCCTGCCGGAGTTTTTCTTGCCGAGCGCGAGGATTCCTCGAACCTCGTCTTGAAAGACGATCGCGATGACGAGTTCCGATTTCAAGGCCGTGAGCACGTGGGCCAACTCTTCACGGTCCTCCCGTCCGGCGGAATCCGTCAGCCATTCGTTCTTGGAAGCCCCCTTCCTGGCGATTCCGAAATGAGCCGACCAGAGACGATGTAGACGGCTGAGGAAAAGGTCGCGGGCCGCGTCCGCCTCGGCATGAAGCGAAGCAATCACAGGCCCGCCGGTGTCCGCCGAAAAGAAAAAGAATAGATGCGCGGCGTCGAGGCCGATGCGCTCGCCGATCAATTTGAGGGATTTTTCCGCCACGGTCTGGGGCCGCGAGAGGGAGCGCAGCAGCGCGCTCGCATCCGTCTGCAACTGCCTCGGATCGTATTCTTTACGATAGACGTAGCGGTCCACGGCCGCTTCGATCCAACGGAGCAAGGGATTGAAGATCACGACCACGAGGATGGAAAAAAAGATCGGGACCGGCGCGTCTTCGGCATAGACGCCGATGCCCACTCCCAAAACCGAGACCAACAGGCCGTAAATCAGCAGAAGCGACGACGCCAAAGCCGCCCGAATCAGCCCCACCTTAAGCGCGACGTCAAGATCGAACAGGCTGTATTTGAGCAGCGCGTAAGCCACGGACAACGGGAAGAACACCACCGGAATAAACGATACGTTGTAAGGAATCGACCAGGAGAAGAAGCTCGTCAGGACCGTGCCGAAGGCGGGCACACAGAGGCCCAGCAGCGCGCCGAACAAGACCACTCTCAGGCGCGACCGCTCCAAGGCGCTCGCCGGCCGCCGCAGCGCCGCAACCAAAAATGTGAGTAGAAGCGACGCCGCAAGGAGGCAGTAACCGTAGCTCAGCCGCTGGCTCCAGCGCCAGATCTCAAGCGGACCGTGGAACGTGGCGACAAAGAAGGTCCCCAACAGCGCAGACGCGGCATAGACGAGAGCGAGGCGCCGCCGGAGTTTCTTTAGCGCTTCGCGCGTCCGGGTAAGGGCAAGCCCGAGATGGATCACCGCGCCGCAGGTCAAAACAAGCGCAAAGGGACGCACCGCCAGCGGCCAATGGCGCGCGGTCATAAAGTCGAAGGTGACAACGAACCAAAGCGAAATAGCGCTCGCCATAAAAAATAGCACCGGCGCCGCGGGAGCGGAGGAGCGCATGTAAAAAGGCGCAAAGCCAATGATCAGGAATCCCAACCCGCCCAGCAGGTAGATTCCAGAACTCAGCAGCCAATCCTGAAACGAAAATCGCATTGGGGGGATGGCAAGCTCGATCGTCTCGCCGCGCCGCTCCACCGTATAGCGGATCGGCTCTTGCGCCGGCGAACGGCGCAAACGATCGTAGATCTGCTCAGGCGCGGCAATCGTTTCGCCATCGACCGCGACCACGCGGTCCAAAAAACTCAGGCCGGCCTGCTGGCCGCTCCAGTGAGGGAGGAAATAGGGCGCGACGGTAAGATTCCCGTAGAGGAAAAACCCCGGGAACGTCCGGTTGACCCACTGGAGAGACGGAATCAAAGTCACGGCTGTCGTTGCCAGCGCGAGGAAAACAACGGCAGTTAACCAACCTGTTCGACGTCGATTCGGGTGGGCCATGGCAACCTCCCTCTTCGTGGGACAGCTTAAGCTTTATAAGCGATAGGCATGAGGCTTTATCAGGCTTTAGCCAAACCTGTCAAGACCGATTCCAGCGCGCAAGGCGCAAGCGCGAATCTTTGCGGACCGGGCGCCGCCCGCGTGGATCGCATTTTTCTTTGACTGTCCGCCGCGATGATGTTACAGTCACGCAAACTATTCGGCAACTACGACACTGGAGCCAGATCGCCCGCCTCACGCATAAGCAAACCGCATGGAATTTCTCTGGACTGTGTTCCATCGAATCTACGACGTGGAGAGTCTCGTCCGCGTCGGCGGCATTCTTGTCATTGCGGCGATCGTGTTCGCCGAGACCGGGCTTTTCGTCGGCTTCTTTCTCCCCGGAGACTCTCTTCTCGTCACGGCGGGGATCTTCGCCGCGCGCGGCGACCTCGACCTGGGGACGCTCAACGTCACGCTCAGCCTCGCCGCCATCGTCGGCGACAGCGTCGGCTACAGTATCGGCGCCCGCACCGGGCCGAAAATTTTCACCCGCGAAGATTCTCTCTTTTTCCATCGTAAGCACCTCATCAGCGCCAAGGAGTTTTACGACAAGTACGGCGGCTTCACGATTTTGATCGCGAGATTCGTTCCGATCATCCGGACTTTCGCGCCCGTGGTGGCCGGGGTGGGCGGCATGCAATATCGGCGCTTCGTAGCGTACAACGTCGCGGGAGGGATCTTTTGGGTCATGAGCACTACTTTTGCCGGCTATTTTCTTGGCCGGATCGTGCCGAATATTCAGGAGCACATTCATACCGTCATCGTGGTCGTGATCTTTCTTTCGCTCCTTCCCGCCATCGCCAAAATCGCCAGAGAGAAATGGAAGGCGCGCAACTCCATCGGCTAGAGCCGACCGCCTGAGCGTCGCTGTTTCGGAGGGACCTTGCAAAGCTTAGCCATCGCCATCGCGCTCGGCATCATCGAAGGGCTGACCGAATTCATTCCGGTCTCCTCCACCGGCCATCTCATCGTCGCCGGCAATCTATTGGGCTTCGTCGGCGAGAAGGCGGCGACTTTCGAAGTCGCGATACAGCTTGGCGCGGTGCTTTCGGTTCTCGTGCTTTACCGCGAGCGGTTCCTGCGCCTCCTTCCCCGCGAACGCCCGCAGTCTCTGGTCCTCGGCTCAACATTGGACGGCTCGGATGGAGTTTTGCGGATTGCAGCGGCCACTCTCCCGGCGCTTGCGGCTGGATATCTTGGGCACGGTCTCATCAAACGTCATCTTTTCAATCCGACAGCGGTCAGCCTCGCGCTCGCGGCCGGCGGCGCCGCCCTCCTGCTCGTCGAGCGTCATATCCGCAACCGCCCTTCCGCCTCGCTGGACTCGATCACCCTGGGTCAAGCTCTGGGAGTCGGGCTGTTTCAGATACTCGCCCTGTGGCCCGGCACTTCGCGCGCCGCCGCGACCATTGCGGGGGGAATGCTGCTGGGACTCGATCGCAAAGCGGCCGCCGAGTTCTCGTTTTTAATCGCCGTTCCCGTGATGGCCGCGGCTACCGGTTACGACCTTCTAAAGACGGCGCACGCGCTCAACGCCGCGGACATCGCACAGTTGGCGGTCGGCTTCGTAGTTTCGTATATTGTCGCGCTGACAACCGTCAAAACCTTCATTCGGCTGCTCAACCGCTGGAGCTTGGTTCCCTTCGCCTATTATCGACTCGCCGCGGCTCCGCTCTTCTACCTCCTCACCCGCGGGCGGCTTCTGTAACGCGCAATCCCAACCGCCGCGACGCCGTCAAATAGAGCGGATTTCTAATCCCAACGCATCGAAGCCCGAAATTTTCTTGACATTACAGGAGAATCGAGCTTCAATGGTCTTATCGTGGCTCTCTTGAAGAACTGCTTCCCGCTTGCGTCCAATCATTGAGAGCGCCTCGGTTTAAATTGACCGGGATCCTTAGGGAAAGGAGGTAGCGTGCTGACCCTAAAGAGCTTCTGGTTGATCCTCAAGACAGCTTCACCCCGTTTTTCACCGATCCCTCTTTTTTTTCTTGCATCTCCCGAGCACGCCGCCTGGCGGATACGGCCGTCCTCGGTTTCCCTGCATCACCGTAACCTCACGCGTCTATCGAGGCGTGCCCTTTCGACGACGACCAATCGTATTCTCCGTTGGCAGCGGGCTGTTGAACAAGTCTGTTTTCGGACCGACTCCGCTAAGGAGGTGCCGCCGAAATGAATGAACACAAGGACTTCGAGTCCCTGATCCGCAAAGACCGTGACCAAAGCCAGACGAGGGCATGGAAGGGGAACCTGCTCGGCTACCTGGACAAGGTCAAGGAAACCCCGTCGATCACGAAGCTTGCCCATGCGCGCATCTACGACATTGTCATGAAGCCGGGCGTCCGCGATATTCACGATACGGACGACCCCAGGATCAAACGCCTCTACAAGGACGAGAACCTCAAGGTCCACCATTTCTTCGCCGACGAATTCTTCGGCATTGAAAAGACCATCGCGCAAATCGTTCGCTACTTTCACGCCGCGTCCATGAAAGGCGAAGAAAGCCGCCAGGTGCTCTACCTGATGGGCCCCGTCGGCTCCGGCAAAAGCTCGCTGATTGAAAAACTCCATCGCGGCCTCGAAGAGAGCGAAGCGATCTATGCGATCGAGGGCTGCCCGATGTTCGAAGAGGCGCTCCACCTGATTCCCCGCCACCTGCGCAAGGAATTCGAAAAGATGTTGGGCGTTCACATCGAAGGCGACCTCTGCCCGGTCTGCCGCTACCGCTTGAAAGCGGAGTTCAACGGCCGCTACGAGGAATTTCCCGTCAGCGCCCTGGAGTTCTCCAAGCGGGCGCGCGTCGGGATCGGCGTGGTGCCGCCGGTGGACCCCAACAACCAGGACACCTCGGTCCTGATCGGCAGCGAAGACATCTCCAAGCTCGACCTCTATTCCGAAGGCGATCCGCGCGTCCTGGAGCTGAACGGCGCGCTCAACGTCGGCAACCGCGGCATGGTCGAATTTATAGAGGTTTTCAAAAACGAGATCGAGTACCTCCACTGCATGATCACCGCGACCCAGGAAAAGGTGATCCCGGCCCCCGGAAGGCACGGCCTGGTCTACGTGGACACCGTGATCGTCGCGCATTCGAATGAAGCCGAGTGGCAGAAATTCAAGGCGGACCATACCAACGAGGCGATTCTCGACCGCATCGTCGTCATCAAAGTCCCCTATAACCTTCGACTCTCGGAGGAGGTCAAGATCTACCAGAAGATTATCCGCCACTCCGACTTCCACGCCCACGTGTCGCCGCACACACTCGAGATCGCCTCTATGTTCGCCGTACTCTCCCGCCTCGAGCCGACCAACAAATGCGACTTGATGACCAAGCTCAAGCTCTACAACGGCGAAGAGGTCGTCGAGAAGGGGCGAACGAAAAAAGTCGACGTCCAGGAGCTGCGCGAGTCGGCCAAACGCGAGGGCATGAGCGGGATCTCGACCCGGTTTATTATGAAGGCGCTGGACAACGCGCTCTCGGACAACACCGCGGGCAATTGCATCAATCCGATCAACGTCCGCGAGGCGCTGATCAATATGGTCAAGGAGGCCGACCTCCCCGACGACACGCGCAAGCAGCATCTCGAATTTCTCCAGGACACGCTGCACAAAGAGTACCTGGAGATTTTAGAGAAGGAGATTACCCGCGCCTTCGTCTATTCGTACCGCGAGCAGGCCGAATCGCTGTTCCAAAACTACCTCGACCATGCCGAGGCTTACGTCAACAAGAGCAAGGTCAAGGACCGCAACACCAAGGAAGAGCTGTCGCCGGACGAAGGTTTTATGAAATCTATTGAAGAGCAGATCGCCATCATCGGCTCCGCCGCCGACGGTTTCCGGCAGGAGGTGATCGCCTATCTGTGGGCGGCCAACCGTAGAGGGGAGAAGATCGACTACCGGAGCTACGAGCCGCTGACCGAAGCAATCGAGAAAAAACTGATGACCTCGGTGCGGGACTTGAGCCGCGTGATTACCAAAGCCAGGACGCGCGACGAGGAGCAGAGCGAAAAATACAACACGATGGTCAAGAACCTGCTCGACAACGGCTACTGCGCCAGTTGCGTGGACGTGGTGCTCAAGTATGCGGCGAACAACCTTTGGAAGGACTAAATGCTCGTAAGGCGTACGGGGTAAAGTAAGGATCATGGATACGGTGTTCCGCTCTTACGATCCCTCTTCCGTCCAGCGCAGCGACCGCTCCGCCGGGGACCGGCTGCGCCACCGCCAAAAAGTTCACGAGGCGATCCGGCATAACATCGCCGACATCATCGCCGAAGAATCGATCATCGGCAAAGACCGCAACCGCATCGTCAAGGTCCCAATCCGCGGGGTCAAAGAGTACCGTTTCGTTTACGGTGACAACGCGCCGGGCGTCGGCCAGGGCGGAGAAGATACGCAGCCGGGGCAGGTCGTCGGTCAAGGAAAGGGAGCCGGCCGGGGCGACCCGGCGGGCGACCGGCCCGGTGTGGACTACTATGAGACCGATATTTCCCTCGAAGAGCTGATCGATATGATGTTCGAAGATCTCGAACTCCCCGATCTCGAGCGCAAGCACCTGCGCGAGATGGAAGTCCAACAACTCTACCGCAGAAAAGGCTACCGGAGAAAAGGGGTCCGGGTCCACCTCGACAAGCGCCGCACGGCGATCGCGCGGATCAAGCGCAAGAAGGCGACCGAGAAGGCCGGAAGAGCGGCGGTCGGGCAGCGTTTCCCGTTCCACAACGACGACCTCACCTACCGCCACACGGTGACCGAGATGCGGCGCGAATCCAACGCCGTCGTGCTGTGCGTCATGGACACATCGGGCTCGATGGACACCATGAAGAAGTATCTTGCCCGCAGCTTTTTCTTCCTGCTTTACCGCTTCCTCTGCACCAAATACCAGAACGTCGAGATCGTCTTCATCGCCCACCACACCGAAGCCCGCGAGGTGAGCGAAGAGGAATTTTTCCACAAGGGAGAGTCCGGCGGCACCTTTATCTCCTCCGGCTACCGCAAGGCTTTGGAGATCGTCGACCAGCGCTACCATCCAACATTGTGGAACGTCTACGTCTTTCACTGCTCCGACGGAGACAACTTCGACTCCGACAATCCGGCCGCCCTCCAGGCCGCCAAAGAACTGACCGAGATTTCCAACCTCTTCGGCTACGGCGAGATCAAGCCGCTCGGCGCCGGCTACTACGGCAGCAGCATGATCCAGTTTTTCTCCCAGCTCCAGGCCGACAACTTTCAGACCGTCCAGATCCAGCGCAAGGAAGACATCTGGCCCTGCTTCCGGACCTTCCTCGCACGGGACCGCGCCCGCGAAGAGGCGGCTTAAAGCCGCGCACGCCATGGCTGCCGCATACACCGTGGCCGAACTGGAAGCCTGGAATGAGCGCATCCTCATCCTGGCGCGGCAATTCGGCCTCAATCCCTACCCCCAGGAATTCGAGGTCTGCGACCACGAGCAGATGCTCGGCTACATGGTCTATTCGGGCATGCCTTCCCACTACCCGCACTGGTCGTACGGCAAGAGCTACGAGAAGCTCAAAACTCTCTACGATTACGGCATGAGCGGCTTGCCCTACGAGATGGTCATCAACTCCGATCCGTCCATCGCCTACCTGATGCGGGACAACTCGCTCCTCCTCCAGGTGCTCACCATCGCCCACGTGTACGGCCACAACGACTTTTTCAAAAATAATTTCACCTTCAAGTCCGGCCGCGCGGAATTTACCATAGAAACTTTCAAGGCCCACGCGGATCGCGTGCGGAAATACGTCGAGGATCCCAGCATCGGGCAGGAAAAAGTGGAACGGCTGCTCGACGCCGCGCATGCCGTCTCGCTCCAGTGCCGGCGCAACCTTGCGGTCCGCAAACAGACGCCCGAAGAACAGGTCGAGCAACGGCTGGCGGACTCCAGGCCGGCGGCGGACCCTTTCCAGACGATCCACCGCCGCCCGGACTACGCGCCGCCCGATTTGAACCGCGTGCCGCTCTATCCGGAGGCGGACCTTCTGCTCTTTATCCGCGACCACAACCCCCAGTTGAGCGACTGGGAAACGGACCTTCTCACGATCGTCCACGAAGAGGCGCAATATTTCATCCCGCAGATCGAGACGAAAATTATGAACGAGGGGTGGGCGAGCTACTGGCACAAGCGCATTGTCGAGGCCTTGAACCTCCCTCAAGGGATGCATCTGGAATTCATGGTGCGCCACAACCAGGTCCTAAGCCCGGCCGCCGGGTCGCTCAATCCGTACCATCTTGGCATGAAGGTCTGGGAGGACCTCGAACGGCGATGGGACCATTCGACGCCGGAGGAAGAAAAACAGTCCGGCCCGAAGACAAAGTCGGGCCGGGCCAAGCTCTTCGAGGCGCGGGAAGTCGAGCGGGATGTTTCTTTTCTACGACGCTATCTCACCGAGGAGCTGGTTCGGGAACTCAACCTGTTCGAGCACCAGAGCCGCGGCGGCGACCGCGTCGTCAGCCGTATGGCGGACGACGAGAACTGGCAGGCCATTAAAGAAACCCTGATACGCAACGTCGGCATGGGAACGGTCCCGGCGATTCAGATCGAGAACGCGGACTATAACAACAATCGCGCGTTGTTCGTGAAGCATGACCATGACGGCAGGGACTTGCAGCTGGAATATGCCGAAAAGACGCTCCAGTACCTCCATCAGTTGTGGGGCCGGGAGGTGGCGCTCGAGACCGAGCTCAACGGCAAAAAGTCTCTGCTCTGCTTTGCCGACGACAAACTCTCCGTCAAACCCCTTCATTGAATATAAAACCCGCCTCTTGAGGCGGACACAAAACCGATGGGGTTTCCAAAGGGGAGAAGCGGTAGCTCTCCCCTTTGGTCGATTGATCCCATCGATAGATTGCCATATAAAGGCAAGAGTTTCAGGTTAGCTTGAGTGCCGTATGGCGATTGCTGACGACATTGCGCGCATCCAGTCGTGCATCCGTAACCCGCTCGACCGCCGGGCTATAGGTACAAAGCACCTTGTCGCCGTGATCGGCGATTCCCCCTCGCGCTACAGCAAAAGCCCTGCGCTGTGGAACGCGGCATTCCGGGCATTAAAGATCAAAGCCGTCTATGTCGCGC
Organism: Binatia bacterium; assembly: GCA_041483675.1. Lineage (GTDB taxonomy): Bacteria > Desulfobacterota > Binatia > UBA9968 > UBA9968 > 2-12-FULL-60-19. Next base: position 40,424 of record JBGPGE010000016.1, on the reverse strand, counting down.
TCGATGTCGACGACGACCGGCTGCCCGATCTTATCGCGGCGGTCAGGGAGTCCCGCCGCGTCCTGGGTTTCCAAGTCACCGTGCCGCACAAAGTCGCTGTGATGAAGCAGCTCGACACGATTGACGAAAAAGCGGCGAAGATCGGCGCCGTCAATACGATCATGCGCGCGGCGGACGGGCGGCTCAGCGGCGCGAACACCGACGGCGAGGGTTTCATCCAGAGCCTGCTGGCTTCGCAGCCCGGCGGCGCTCGGCCTCTGATCGAGACGCTGAGCGGCATCAATACGCTGGTTCTCGGCGCCGGCGGCTCGGCGCGGGCGGTCGGCTTCGCCCTGGCCGAGCGGCTTGAGCAGGGCCGTCTGCTTTTTTCAAATCGGACGTATGCGAGCGCCGTGTCGGTCGCCACCGACATAGGCGAGAGCCACGCGAACGTCGAAGCGATTCGCGAGGAGGAAATTCCCGATCGCGCGCCCGGCGTCGCGTTGCTCGTCAATTGCACGACCAAAGGCCAGGGTGGAATCCGCAAGGGCCCGGCGGGAATGACCATGTTGGAGCCTTATTCCGCGCTGGCGCCGGCGAATCCCGCCGGTCTCGCGCGCGACGACGGGCCGGAATTTTATCGCGCCTGTATTAGCGCCTCACTCGCGGATATCGAAGCGAACAATCGAGCTTCCTGGGAACTCGCGCTCTCGGTCCCGCTCACCACGTCCTTCTACGATCTCATCTATCATCCCGAGGAGACCGTTTTCCTGCGCCATGGACGGTTGACCGGCCATCGCACGCTCAACGGCCGGGGAATGATCGTGGCTCAGGCGGTCGAGGCGCTCTGCAACCACATCTGCCGTGACACTCTTCGACATGCCGGATTGCACAACCCGGAGACACGCGGTCGGGTAGCCGAGGCGATGGAACAAGCCTGGTAGAAATGGATTCGCGCGCTACGCCGCTTTGACCGATCTCGCCGGCGAGCGCGCGTAGAGCAGACACAGGCCGATTACGATGAGGATGAGGCTGAACCACTGCGCTTCGGTCAGCCCCGATGCGAGGGGGGGATTTACGCGCCAGAATTCCACAGTGAAGCGAGCCAGCCCGGAAAGAATCAGATAGAGCCAGAAAATCTTCCCGTCGGCGTAGCCCTTCTTGCGGAGCGGCCACAGAATCCCGAAGATCGCCAGCGATTCGAGAAATTCATAAATCGGCGTCGGATGGACACGCACACCGGTCGGGTACGGCAGCCCCGTGTAGGGATGCACCCAGCCGATGATCGCGTTCGTGTAAGCAACCCCCCAGGGCACGTCGGTGACGGTCCCCCAGTCGCCGTCTCCGGCGATGTGGCAGCCGATGCGGCCGATGCCGTAGGCCAGCGTGACCGCGGGCGAAGAAATGTCGGCGGCCTTGAGCCACGGAATCCCATAACGGCGCACCACCCAGGTCACCGCCAGCGTCGCCCCGGCCATCCCGCCGTACCAGGTAAAGCCCGCGCCGGTGAAAATGAAATCCCACGGCGAGCGGACGAAGCTGCTCCACTCCTCAAGAATAAAGAGAATCCTTGCGCCGAGCAAACCGCCGACCGCAGCGGCAAAAACCATCGTGGAAGAAATTTCCGGATCGTAGCGGTATCGTTTCAGCTCAAGCCAGACGATCCAGCCCGCGCACAGCGCGGCCAGCGCCATCAGCGTGCCGAAGCTGTAGATCGTCAAAGGGCCGATGCTGAATAGAACTGGATACATGGTTTCAACCTGCGATGATTTTTCGACCGGGAGCTGTCACGTTAGCAGAAAGCCCAAAGGAAATTAAGCCGGCAGCGAGTTCCACTTGAGCTCGCGCTCCAGAAAATCCACCACCATCGGCCAGGCCAGCTCCGTCGCGTGCGCATGGTAACCGACGGCGCCGGGATCGACGAAGCCGTGGCCGCCGAACGGATAGAAGTGCCACTCCAAGGATTGGCCGTTGGCCAGGAAAGCCTGCCACATCTTCTCCTGCACCGGGATTTTTGTCACCGTATCGTCGCCGCCGTAGAGCACAATCGACGGGCAGCGGATCAGTTTTGTCGCCTCCCAGGGCGCAACCGGCCTCATCGCCGTCACCGGCTCGTCGCGCACCGTCGGATAGTAGCCGACGAAGGCACGCACATCCGGCGTAGCGGCGACGAAATGAATGGCGATCCGCCCCCCCATGCAATAGCCGCACACCGCAACTCTTTTCCTGTTCACGTGAGGCTGGGAAAGCAGGTAGCGCCAGCTGTCGGTCAAAACGCGGGTGAATTCCGCATCCGAAGTCTTGGCCTGGATCTGCGAGCCGGTTTCGATATGAGTCGCGGCGGGATAGCCGAGCAGCTCGAACGCATTGACCGCCAACGTGCTGTAGCCCAGCTTGGCGAACTTGCGCGCCTCGATCTTGATATAGTCGGTAATCCCCGACTTCGGATGAATCAACAACAGGCCCGGTCCCGGAGCGCTCCGCTCCGGATAGACCAGATAGCCCGCCATGCCGTCGCTTTGGCTGCTCAGTGAACGCTCGATGATTTGCATGGGTGTTGTCCTCGCGTTTTGTCGTAATGAGACCGGAATCTAGCACGTTGAGCGGACAGACGTAAAGAGTTTACCCTGATCCGTCGATAAGGGGCGTCTGCTGCGTTGCCGCTTCGGCCTCGCATCCTCACGTACTGCGCATGTACGCTCCGGTGCGATCCCTCGCTTCGCCTTGCACCCGCCTCCTTCTCGACGGCCAGGGTTTTTAAGGGTCTTGCGAGCTTTCGTACGGATTGTGGGTTTACCGCTTCCCTTGTATTTCCAGGAGAAATCTTTTTACTTGAGGCCATGCGCCTGCTCGTTCAGCGAATCAAAGAAGCGAACGTCACCGTCGATGGGACGGGAATCGGCAAGGCCGGCGCGGGGCTGTGCCTTTTGCTCGGCGTCGCCAAAGAAGACACGACCGAGAGCGCGGATCGCCTGACGGGAAAGGTCGCCGAGCTGAGGATTTTCGAAGACCAGAACGGCAAGATGAATCGCTCGGTGAAAGACGTTGCGGGAGATGTTCTGCTTGTTTCGGAATTCACCCTCTACGGCGACTGCTCGAAGGGGCGACGCCCCTCGTTCAGCCGGGCGGCGCCGCCGGAGCAGGCGGAGCGGCTCTACAATTACTTTGCCCAAAGGCTCAAAGACCTCGGCCTCCACGTCGCCACCGGAAAATTTCAGGCGAAAATGGAAGTGAGTCTCGTCAACGACGGCCCGGTCACGTTCATTCTCGATAGCTAGAACTATGCATGTCGTCTTGTTTCAGCCCGAAATTCCTCCGAATACCGGAAGCATTGCGAGACTTTGCGCGGCGACACAGACGCCGCTCCATCTGATCGCGCCGCTCGGTTTCAAGATCGACGACAAGCATCTGAAACGCGCCGGCCTCGACTATTGGCCCTACGTGGACGTGCGGCTGCACGATTCGTGGCAGGATTTTTTGCGGCAACATGGAACAGCCAACCTGCTCTTGTTTTCAAAAAAGGCCGCTCAGTCCTACACCCAGGCCCGTTATCGGGAAGAGGATTTTCTAGTCTTCGGCCCGGAAACCAAGGGCCTCCCGCAAGAGCTGCTAGAGGCCCATTCCGAGCGCGCCTTTCGCATCCCGATGATGACCGGGGCGGTGCGCAGCCTGAACCTGTCCAATGCCGTCTCAATCGTCCTCTATGAGGCCCTGAGACAGTTGGAAAAGGTGTGAAGGGACTTGACGCGCCCCTCAATTATGATTAACTAGACAGCCACAAACTTCCGCAGAGAGGGGACCGCATCCATATGAGGTTGGAAAAGCTCAAGCGCGTCTGCAGGCCCGCATTATATTCCGTCATTTTTCTACTCGCGTTGGCGACCGCTTACACCACGCTGATCTCCGCCGCCGAGAAAGAGGTTGAAAAAAAACCGGATGCCGTCGAACCCAAGGAATCGTTCAACCTGATCCTACCCTTCAAGGACGTGACCGTCGGCCAAGGGCAGGAAGTTACCATGGACACAGAGGTCGTCAATCGGACCAAAGATCCGGTCCAGGTCAGCCTGACCCTCGAAGGGATTCCCGAAGGATGGGAGGTGGGCTTCAATTCGCGCTACCCGAGCTACCCTATCCGCTCCGTCATGGTGCAGGGGGAGAAATCGACCACGGTCGAGTTCAAGGCGAAGATCTCGGACAAGACCAAGGCGGGCGACTATGAGGTGAAGGTCTCCGCGAAAGACGACAGCGGCAAAACCGCCTACAGCGACAAGATCCTCTTCCGCATCACCACCAAAAAAGTTGAAACCGGCGGGTTGAAGCTGACGAGTCAATATCCCGTGCTGACGACTCCGTCGGGACAGACGCTTAAATTCACCGTCGATCTCAAGAACGAGACTAACAAGCCGCTCACTGCCTCTTTGGTCAGCAAGGCCCCAACGGGATGGGCGATCCGGTTTAAGCCGCAATACGGCGACACGCAGATCTCGTCGATCCAGCTCAAGGAGAGCGCCACCGAAACCTTGAGCGTTGAGATCGACTCCCCGTCGCGCGCCGACGCGGGGGAATTTCCGGTCACCGTCAGCGCCCGGGCCGGCGCGTACGAAGCCTCGACTACACTCAAGGTCTCGCTCAGGGGAGTCACCGATCTCCGAATGGGAACCCTGGCGGGAACGCTCAGCGCATCCGTCGCTGCGGGACAGAAAAGCCCCATTCCGTTTCACCTCCAAAACGCCGGCACCGCGCCGATCCGCAACCTCGCCTTCTCCACCAAGAAGCCGGATAAATGGACTATCGACTTCAAGCCCGACAAAATCGACAGTCTCAATCCGGGGGAGCTGCGCGAAATCTCTATGGAGATCACGGCGCCGGCGCGCGCCATCGCGGGCGACTATCTCATCACGGTCATATCCAACAGCGCCGACAGCGGCACCAAGCCTCTCGATTTTCGAGTGACGGTCACCACCGCCACGCTGTGGGGTTGGATCGGGGCCGGAATCGTCGCGGCCGTGGTCCTGGGTCTGATCATCGTTTTCTGGCGCTTGGGCCGCCGATGAGCGCTGTCGTCGAAACCATCAGCCTGACCAAGCGCTACCGCGACCTGGTCGCCGTCAACGACCTCAATCTGCAGGTCGAGGAGGGAGAAATCTTCGGTTTTCTCGGGCCGAACGGCGCGGGAAAAACTACGACCATTTTGATGCTGCTGGGCCTGAGCGAGCCGACCTCCGGGCAAGCGAGAGTATGCGGCTTCGATCCGATACACCGGCCCCTCGAGGTGAAAAAGCGTGTCGGCTACCTGCCGGAGAACCCCGGTTTCTACGATGATCTAAGCGGCCGGGAAAACCTTTTCTACATCGCGCGCCTCAATCGCATCCCGACCGACGATGCCCGGCCGAAAATTACCCGGCTATTGGAACAGATCGGGCTCGACAAGGACGGAGATCGCGCGGTCAGGGAGTATTCGCGGGGCATGAAACAGCGCCTCGGCATCGCCGAGGTTTTGATCAAAGAGCCGCAGGCGCTCATCCTCGATGAGCCGACGCTGGGGCTCGACCCCGACGGCGCGGCTCGCATCCTGGAACTCATCACGGGCTTGAGCCGGGAGCACGGCCTCACCGTCCTCCTCTCATCTCACATGCTGCATCAGGTGCAGCAGATGTGCCATCGCGTGGGCATCATCGTCAAGGGGAAATTGATCGCCCAGGGGGAGGTCAACGAGCTCGGCAGCGCAATCTTCAAGGAGCGCCAGTGGAATTTTCTGCTGGAGGTTGCGGGACAGCCCAACGGGCTGGAGAGGGAGCTGCGGGCGCTGCAGGGCGTGGCCGAAATCGAGCCGCGCACGCACGGATGGTTCATGCGATGCAACCGCGATGTCCGGCCGGAGCTGCTTTCGCTGGTGTCGAAACGTGGCCTCTCTCTTCTCCAACTTCGCTCCGAGGATGCCACGCTCGAAGACATCTATCTCAAGTATTTTCGTGGAGCGTAAACCATGACCGTTGTTTTTTGGAAAGAGCTTGCGGACCACTTCAGCAGCCGTCGCTTCATGATCCTGCTGGCGATCATTGTGCTCACCGGCGTCTGGGCGATCTACGCCTCGGGCCAGTCGATCCGTCAGGACGCGGAGAGCGCGCCGCCGGAATTTGTCTTTCTCCTGCTGCTCACTTCGCAGAGCGGCGGCCTCTTGTCGCTCGCGACATTTCTCGGCCTGCTCGGCCCGCTGGTCGGGATCATGCTCGGTTTTGACGCGATCAGCGGTGAATACGCGCGCGGCACCCTCAGCCGGGTCCTTTCCCAGCCGATTTACCGCGACAGCTTCATCAACGGAAAATTTCTCGCCGGACTCGCCACCGTGGCGGTTCTTTGGGCGTCGGTGCTTCTCTTGGTATTGGGGCTTGGAGTCACGCTGGTCGGCTTTCCGCCGAACGCGGAAGAGCTCTGGCGGATGTTGGTTTTTACCATCGTCGGCATCTTTTACGTCGGCTTCTGGCTGGCGCTCGCCCTGCTCTTCTCCCTCTTGTTCCAGCGGACGGTAACCGCGGCGCTGGGATCTCTGGCGCTATGGCTTTTCCTGACGATTTTCGCTCCGCTGATCGCTCAGATCGCGGCCGCCTTTATCATAGCCGATCCCTCGACGCCTGAAGCCATGGTCCGTCAGGTGGATATCGCCAACATGATCAACCGCATATCTCCGAGCGCCCTCTATGGCGAAACCGTCCAGATAATGCTCAACCCGCTGGCGCGCGGTCTGGGAGCGGCGCTACCGGAACAGACGCAGGGGATTCTTCTCACGCCCCTGGCTCTCAGTCAAAGCCTTCTCCTGATCTTGCCCCAATTCACCACCCTCATCGCTCTGGTTGCCATCTGCTTCGCTATCTCCTACATCAAGTTCATGCGCGCAGAGATCCGCGCCTGAGCCATCTTCAGCGTAAGCCGTCCAAGGATTGCCATACTTAAGACCCCGCAAAGCTTGCTAAATTCGACATAATCATTTAAGGCTTGACTGTTTAGATCAAAATCATTTATACATACCGCATTCTCTCGCTCATTAGAAAGGCAGGCACAAAAGTGGCGTATCGCGATTTGCGGGCTTATCTGGCCGTACTCGAAGAAAAAGGAAAGTTAAAAAGAGTCAAGAAAGAGGTCGACAAAGACTGGGAGATCGCCGCCGTCTGTCGCCAGCTGTTCTACCAACTTCCGCCGGCGAAGCGGCCTGCGCTGATGTTCGAAAACGTCAAGGGCTTCAATATCCCCGTCGTCGCGGGAGCGCTCGGCGTATCGCGCGAGGTTTACGCCATCGGTTTGGAGACCGATTCCGTCGAAGGCATCAACCGCAAATGGGACCGCGCGCTGGAGAAGCCGATCGCGCCGGTGATGGTTAAGACCGGCCCTTGCAAAGAGAATATTTTGCACTGCAACCAGGTGGATATTCGGAAGCTTCCGGTTCCCATCTGGACGGTGGGTGAAGATCCCGGTCCCTTCTTCACGTCGCCTTATGTAATCACGAAGGACCCGGAGACCGGGGTGCGTAACATCGGAACCTACCGCATGGAGGTCAAAGGGCCCAACAAAACCGGCTTTCTGATCGGCAAGCGCCAGGATGCCGCGTGGCACGTGCGAAAAAACGACGAGCAGAACAAGCCTACTCCGATCGCGGTAGTCATCGGCGCCGATCCGACCATCGGTTACGTTTCCGTATCGAAAATGTCCGAGGAGTTGGACGAATATGCGGTGGCGGGCGCGCTGCGCGGCGAGCCGGTGGAGCTGGTGCCGTGCGAGACGGTCCCGCTTGAAGTCCCGGCCACGGCTGAGATCGTACTTGAGGGCGAGATCCCGCCCAACGCTACCGAGAAGGAAGGCCCTTTTGGAGAATACACCGGCTACATGGGACCGGCGGGCAAGCAGCCCTTCTTCAACATCAAGTGCATGACCTTCCGCAACAATCCGATCTACCAGGCCTTCATCAGCCAGAAGCCGCCCTCGGAGTCGAGCTGCATTCGCGGCGTGGGCCGCGAGTGGCCGCTGTTTAAACATCTCAAATACGGTCTGCGCCTCCCGATCAAAGATCTCCGTCTCAAGGAGGCCGGCGGCAGCGGCGCCTATTGCGTCGTGTCGATGAAGAAGCAGTTCGAGGGACAGGTGCGGCAGGTGATGTACGGCATCTGGTCGTTGCGCACCGGCTTCGGCAAGATCACCGTCGTCGTCGACGACGATATCGACGTGTGGGACGATTTCGATGTCGATTGGGCGATGAGCTGGAGAGTGAGGCCAGACAGAGACGTTTACATCGAGAGGGACGTGCAAGCCGTCGGATTGGACCCTTCCCAGGCTCCACCCTCAGTCCCGCAGCATCACGCGATACGCGACGTCGGCTCGCGCGTGGCGATCGACGCCACCCGAAAACACGACTATCCGGCGATCTCGCTCCCGCCGAAGGAGCACCTCGATCGCGTCGCGGCACGCTGGAAAGATTACGGTATCAGCGATTAGGCCTTGCGAGCGGCGGCGCGCATCTTTTTCGCCGCGGCCAAGATCGACTCGACGATCTTTTTATATCCGGTGCAGCGGCAGATGTTGCCGTGCATGAAGTGTTTGAGTTCTTCTTCCGTCGGGTCGGGATTTTCGTCGAGCAGGAGTTTGGCCGTCAGGATCATGCCCGGCGTGCAAAAGCCGCATTGAAAGCCGCCGTGCTCGATAAAGGCCTGCTGTAACGGATGCAGCGTGCCGTTTTCCGCCAAGCCTTCGATCGTCAGAACCTTCTTTCCCCTGGCTTCAAAGGCGGGCAGCGTGCACGCGCTGACCGGCCGGCCGTCCAGCAAGAGCGTGCAGGCCCCGCATACCTGGACGTCGCAAGAGCGCTTGGCGCCCGTCAGCCCCAGGCGGTCGCGAATCACGTCGAGCAGCAGCTCCTGCGGCTCCACGTCGAGATCGTAATCTCTTCCGTTGACCGTGAACGAAAGCGCGATAGTTTGCCGCTCGGCTCTTCTTGAACTTGCCGTTGCCATCGTTTGCCTCTCCGCTCCAGCTCTCTCTCAACTCTTCTGGACGGCTTGCTGAAACGCGCGTTTCACGAGCACCTGGACGATATGTTCCTTATATTCCTGTGAGCCGTGCAGATCGCTGATCGCCTGGCTGGCGCGCCCCGCGATCCCGCCGGCTTCTTCGATCAAGCGCGTCGCTTCCTCGATCGACTTCCCCTTGAGCAGCGCTTCGGCCTCTTCGACCCTTTTCGGAGCGGGACCGGCACAGCCGACGGCGATACGCGCTTCGGCTATCGACTTTCCGCCGCCGCCAAGCTCCACGCGCACCGCGACGCCGACGCTCGGCCGCTCCAGGTAGCCGAATTTCAGGTAAGCCACTCCGCCGGCGGAGGTCCGCGGAATCCGAATCTCCGTAAGCAGCTCGTCCGATTCAAGACAGGTCTCATAGGCGTCGCGAAAAAAGTTCTCGACCGGAATCTCTCGCTGCCCGGTCTTTTTCGCCGCGATCAGCCCTGCGCCTAACACCAGAAGGAGCGTTCCGGGATCGGCGTGCGGCTCGGCGAAGCACAGATTGCCGCCGATCGTCCCGACCTCGCGCACGCGAATGTTGGCGACGTTGTTTTCCATTTGGACGAACGCCGGGAGACTTTCGCGGAGCGCCGGCGAGACGGTTAGTTCCCGGTGGGTCGCCAGCGCTCCGATGGAGATCGCGCCGTTCTCCAACTTAACTTGGTTCAGATTCGGTATCTGCTTGATGTTGATCAGCCGCTCGTAGCGGACCAGTCCTTCCTTCATCACCAACAACAGCTCCGTGCCGCCGGCATAGAGACGGGCCGCATCGCCGAAGCGAACCAGCAAATCGGACGCGGCTTGAATCGTGTCCGGCTCCTCTAAACGGAATCGTCTGAGCATGGCTACGCGGCTCCTTCCAGCTTTTGCTTTAACGCTTGCGCAAACTCCTCCATGACCTGATCCGCTTTGCGTTTGATGATGCTGTGGCCCAGAGTAGCGAGCTTGCCGAGAACATCGACCGAGGCGGCGAGCGAGAGGACGGTGCGGTTACCGTCTCCCTTGAGACCGACTTCCAGCTCCACTTTCAGTCGGCTCCCGACCGCGTTGTCGCTGCCGGCGGCCAGCGCTTTGATGTAAGCCAGCTCACGGCTTTCCACGACGTCGATCCGCAGCGGGAACGACACGCGGAAGGGGCCGACCTTCTCCACCATCGTCGCGGCGTACTGTTTTCCGGGCTCCACCGTGCTCGCCTCTTTACAACCCGGCACGCAGGCGATGAAGCGGTCGACATCCCACAAGAACCGCCAGACGTTCTCTTTCGAATTAACGATCTCTATCTCTTTTTCAAATCGCAAGGCGCATTGCCCTCCCCAGCTGTTTCCTTGCTATCAAATGCCTTTCCAACTGGCAAGCGGAGGGCGCTGTTTTGGTGGAGAGAGAGCCGCCAGGCAGTCTTGCCGAAGGGCCGGCGCCGCCGCTCAGGCGCCGGTTGCCGTGTCTTTGGCCTCTTTGAAGTCTGGCCCAAGATAGTCTTTGAGTTTTTTCTTGACCCGCTCCTCGATTTGGCGCACGCGCTCCCGGCTGATGCCGTAGCGCGCGCCGATCTCCCTGAGGGTGAGCGGCTCTTCGTTGAGCAGCCGCTCGCGGAAGATCACCAGCTCTTTGTCCTTCAATCCTTTGGAGAACTCTTCGATCTTTTCGCTCAAGATCCGCCGGTGCTCGACGCCGGCGAAATGCTCCTCCGGCGTCTCTTTCTGATCCGCCAGAAAACTCAGCAGCGTCACCTCCTCCTCGCCCCCGACCGGCGCATCGGTCGAGAGATCGCGGCCCGCCAGCCGCTGCTCCATCTCCACCACTTCTCCTTCTTTGACGTTCAACCGCTGCGCCAGCAGCTTCGGGCCCGGAGCGAAACCTTCGGCCTCCAGCCTCTCCTTCTCCTTCTGAAGATTGAAAAAGAGCTTGCGCTGCGCCTGAGTGGTGCCGATCTTGACCATGCGCCAGTTGTTGATGAGGTAGCGGAGAATATAGGCCCGAATCCACCACACCGCGTAGGAAGGAAAGCGGATGCCGCGATAGGGGTCGAAGTTTTTCACCGCCTCCATGAGGCCGATGTTGCCCTCTTGAATCAGATCGAGGAGGCTGCGAAATGCCCGCTGGTACTCCCTGGCGATCATCACCACGAGCCTTAAGTTCGACGTCACCAGTTTGTAGGCGGCCTCAAGGTTGCCGAACTGTTTGTACTCCACCGCGATGCGGTGCTCTTCCTCGCGGCTCAGGAGAGGATAGCGGCGAATTTCCGCGAGATATCTTTGCAGCGCGTCGAACGGAACGAGGGCCTTGGCGGAAGAATCCCCCGCCTCGGTAAGGTCGATCTCTCGATAGGGATCGTCCCGCGGGGTCTCTTCTTCAGGATCGCGCTTGGCTTTGGACATGGGATGCTCTCTGCAGCGGCCTTAGACGGGCTGCGCCACAGAAGGAGGAACCGACCTCGACATAGGGAAATTTACCCGGTTCCACCGCTCGTTTCAAGCAATGAGGAACGAAGCCGAAGAGGCACTGGAGAAACGTCGCAGGTTTGGAATGGCGCTGGGAAAAAATGGAACGCGGCTATACCGGCTTGAGTTCTTTGGAGCCTTTTCTCACCTGCCCCTCCGCGATCTCTCGCAGAGCCACAACCACCTCTCGGTTATCGCACTCGGTCAGCGGCTTGGCGCCCTTAAACAACTGCCTCGCCCGCCTGGAGGCGATCCCGATCAACTCAAAACGGTTGGGAATTTTCGCGAGACAATCTTCTACGGTGATACGGGCCATACAGTCACCTCAATTCTGTTTAGTTCAACAGATTTTCCGCCGACAGTCAAGCACGCGCGATCTAAGCTACACGCTTGACAAGGTCCTTACGCCACTCTATCTTCCACCCCAGAGGCAAATCGGATGCTCGAATTCTTGAAACGGCTTTGTTCGCTTTCCCGATGCGGCCGGCAAAACGGTGAAGCCGAGCGATCGGACCCGATCGACGTCGTGAAGCGCAGTTATCGTCGCTTATGCGCCCTTGCAAGGCAGTTGGACGACCATGCGGAGAAGGCGCCTTATCCTCAATTCGCCGCGCGCCTGCGTCAAATGGCGGCGGAAAAACGCGCGAGCGCCGGCCGCCTGCGGGAGAGGATCGTCAGGCTGGGAGCGGCCGTTGACGAGCCCTCTCGTGAGGTAAGATCGGCGCGAAATCACTGGGAGCGCGTCGTGCAGGATTTGCAGGATCAGAAAGCTCTGGAAACCGATTTTTTCGACCAGGCGACCCTGCTGGGCGACGAGAGACCGGAGCTCGCCGAACTGCTGAGCGAGGTCGCGGCCTCCCAGCATCCTCACACCGACACCCTTCTCGATCTTGTCGCTCGCGCCGACCCGCAGGCCAACCAAACCTAGCATGCCCGATTCCGGGCCGAAAAATCGCAGAGGTGAAACGATGAAAAACCGATGCAGGACTTTACTGATCGCAAGCCAGATTTTTGTTCTGGCGCTTTTTGGATTGAACCCTGCGCAAGGCCAGGAGAAGATCAGAGTGTCCTATAGCTCGGTCGACGCCAGCAACGCGATTTATTACGTGGCGCAGGACCACGGCCTCTACAAGAAACATGGCCTGGATGTAGATCTTGTCTTTATCCAATCCACGCCGATCAGCATCGCCAGTCTTCTCGCCGGCGATATGCAGATCGCCAACGCGTCGGGCAGCGGCACCGCCAGCGCCGTCGTGGCAGGCGGTAATCTGCTCGTCGTCGCCTGCTACATCAATACGCTTCCCTACGAGCTGGTGGTCAGCGAGTCGATCAAGTCGCCTGAAGACCTCAAAGGGAAGAGCATCGGCATCAGCCGCGTCGGGAGCGCCTCCGACACCGCAGCTCAAGCGCTCATCCGGGCGCTTGGCTTGGAGCCGAACAAAGACGTCCCTATTCTCCAGGTCGGCGGCGCGCCGGAGCGGGCCGCCGCGTTCCGCACCGGCAGGATCGTCGGTTTTCCCTCTCCGCCGGGGATGATCCAGTTGGCGAAGGGCATGCCGCACCGGATTCTCACCAGCACCGCCGACTTTAAGAAGCGTTTCGATTTCCCCTACATCTGCGCGAATACGACGAAAAGCTATCTCACAAAGAACCGGGACACGGTGCGCAAGGGCGTGATGGCGCTGATCGAAGCGGCCCACTTTTTTAAAACCCACAAAGAAGAGAGCAAGAAGAGCATCGCGAAAAATAGCAGGATAACGAACGAAGGCTATCTGGAAAGCGCCTACGACGCGATGGCGAAGCTCTATGACAGAGTGCCGCTGGTGACACGGCCCGGAATGGAAGCGCAGATTCAGGAAGCTTTGGCGCGCAAACCGGGCGCCACCCTGAAACTGGACGACATCGTGGACGATAGCATTGTGCGGGATTTGGAGAAGAGCGGCTTTATCGACAAGCTCTATAAGCAGTAATGCCTTCTCTGTAGCGCGTCGCGCCTGCTATTGTTCCGTTCGAGTTACGCTCCGCCGGGGAAAGGCGATTTCCAACGCCATTCCGGCGACGATCGCATTCCACGCCTCTTCGGCCTCGAGACCGCTACCCCGAAACGACTCCCAAAGGCAAACGATCTCATCCAGGGTCGGAGTTTCAAAGCCGTCGAGCGCCGGAGATTTTCTCAGAGTTTGCAGCTGGTTCATGACTCTTGTTTAAAGCAATCCCGATGCCAAACTCCTAACTAGGCGAAATACCGAGGAGGGCTTTGGTAAATAGGCGGAAACGAGTACCCGGTTTGGACATCCACTGCCGGAATTTGGAATGATTTTGCCCAGGCTTGCGCCAAAAGGAGCCACCTGGAGCGTCAGAAGCATGACAGTCGAGTGCCCCGTCTCGCAAGTTAGATAAAGGATTCAGGATCGAGCTACCCGCTGCGTCGTCATTCCCGCGACAACGGGAATCCAGTCTGTCTGGATTCCGGCTCGTCGCCCGCTTTCGCGGGGGTTGGCCGGAATGACGTTTAAAACAATCCACAGATTCTTTGACGTCCCGTTAGTCCACCACCGCAATTCCGGAAATCTCGACCATACAGTCCGCATGATAGAGGCTCTTGACCTCGACCAGCGTGATCGCCGGGAAATATTTGCCGAAAACTTCGCGATAGGCGGCGCCAATTTCTTTCTTGGCGGCAAGATAGGCCGGCAGGTCGGTCAGGTACATGGTCAGCACGGCAAACTGAGTCGGCTTTCCCCCTGCCCCCTCGACGGCCAGCTTCAGATTGTGCATCACCTGACGAAATTGGCGGGCAAAGTCGTCCTTCCCCACCACCGCGCCATCGGCGTCGAACGGCGCCTGCCCGGCGACGTAAACGATTTTCCCGCCGGTGATCTTGGCGACGTGCGCGTAACCGACCGGCTTTTCCAGTCCTTGCGGATTCAGCAACTCAAACGGCATAATCCCCTCTCAATGGGCGCTCTGCTCCTCGCGTCATTCCCGCGAAAGCGGGAATCCAGTCTTTCTGGATTCCGGCTCGCGCCCGCTACCGCGAGCTTGGCCGGAATGACGGCACGTTACACGATTCAACCCGCTGCGTCACCACGCGCTGATAAAATCTCTCAGTTCGTCGACCATCTCGGTTTCTTCGGACGCCGCCACATAGGGCAGGATGATCCGTGTGGCGCCCGCGTCCCCATAGGGTTTGATCTTCTCCTTGATCTCTGCCACGGAGGTCGCTGGCACCAGCGGCAGCCCGGCGAACAGCCGGTCCGAAATCAAAGCCCTGGCTGCGTGAAAGCCGCCGGAGCGCCACGCCGCGCGCATCGCCTCGACCTCGGCGCCGAATCCCATGCGGGTCAAGAGAACCCGATAGTAATCGGCGAGCGCATAGTAAGTCAGCGCGTGGCTCAGCGCCTCGCGCGCCGCGGCATAGTCCTTCGCCACCGAGCAGCGGATTTTACAGATGATCTCCAGCTCGTCGAAGTTTTTGCCGGCTTCGTTGGCGCCCTGCCGGACATCTTCCACGATGCGGCGGACCTCCCCCGGATTGGCCATGTTGATCATAACGCCGTCTGTGGCCGCGCCCGCCAGCCGGCTCATCTTCGGGCCGAAGGCCGCGAGGTAGATCGGAACCTTCCTGCCTGACGGCTTGAAGGCCATCTTGAACGCCTGCGACGAAAAATACTTGCCTTCGAAATTGAGCTTCTCTCCTTGCATCGCCCGATTTACGATTTCCAGATATTCCTTGACCCGCCCCAAGGGATGATCGCTCGGAACACCGTGCCATCTGGCGATGGTCGGATTCGACACGCCGAGTCCGAGGAGAAATCGACCGCCGGATAACTCATCGAGCCCCGCCGCCTGCAACGCGAGCGTCGCCGGCGTGCGGCCGAGAATGTGATAGACCGCCGAGCCGACCTGAAGGCGCTTGGTGACCGCGGCGATCGCCGACAGCATCACCGTGGGATCTTTGTTGTTCGCCTCGCCACCCCACGCGCAGGCAAAGCCGTGCTCTTCCGCTAACTGAGCGAGTTGAGGTATTGCATCCATCGGCAACTGCGCGCCGGAATTGAATTCAATATCGATCTGCACGTCGTTCCCGATAACATCAAACATCCGACAGATCAAGCCGCAAACAAAACGCTTGACGGGTTGCCGGAGAGATGTTGCAGATGTGCTGGACCTCCACTACGCTACGATCAGCCGATTGGCGGGCAATGATGCGAGAGACAAGGGCTGGGCTGACCCTAGCTATGACAGGGGGAGTGATGGAGCAAGAAATTTTTTCCGAACCGGGTCAAGGCATTGCGCTAAGTGCTCGTGGGAGTTCGATGGTATTCAAGGCAGTCGCCAAGACCACAGGCGGCGCCTTCAGCCTGATGGAACGCGAGCTACCCGTGAGCAACCAAAGGCCACAACCGCACAGGCACCAAGGTCCTGAGGGCTTTTATGTCTTGGAAGGGTCGATCGAATTCGTCGTTGGGGCCCAAAGTCGCGTCGGTGGGCCGGGGTTCTGGGCTCTTGTGCCGGGCGGAATCGCTCACACGTTCGGAAATTCCGGTGAATCTCCAGCCAGACTTCTAATCGTCCATGCGCCCGCCGCGGACGCATATTTTGTGGAGCTTCAAGCCTTGTGGGGTAAAACGGAGCCGCCTACACCGGAGGAGGAGCGTGCCCTGATGAGACGTCATGGACTGGAACCGGTTGAGTTTGAACCTTGACAGGCCGCTTGTCTAAGTCGCGGCGTTGGGAAGCTCGCTCGTAGGTATCGGCCCCCCTAACTGGTCAATCGCGGCCCTGAAGTAGCGCCCCTCGAAAGCCGCTGCATGCGATCGAAACGCATCGGGAAGGCCGATCCAGGGGATTGAGGGATTTTTGTGATGGATGCCGTGCAGGTTGAAGTATAGCAGCCCGGCGGAAAGTGGCGGCGACAGGAAAAGGTTGCGGGCGTAAAAGATGTCATTGATCGGCGTTCCGTAGTGATAGACGTTGTCGAGAAAAGAGATGAGAAAGGCGCGCGCGAGCAGCGTAGCGACGAGGCACGGCCAGTAGGCGCCGTAGCTGATTGCGCTGAGCATGAACAGAACGAGGATCAGCGCGCCGTCGGCGCGCATCTCCGAGATCGCTTCGTCGCGCATCAAACCTCTCATCAAGTGGCCCGGCAGGTCGTTGCCGGAAAAACGTTTGCGTTCCATTTGATGCAGCGTGCGGCGGGACAGGAAAAAGAGCCACGGGCTGATAAATTCCAAGAGATACAGCCCTCCTAGAACCTGGAAAAAATATCCAATGGCCGCACGCGTCCGGGATATCTTTGCCGCGTCGTACGGCTCGGTCGCCTCCACCGGCGTGCGGTTGAGCTTGTGGTGGAGCAGGTGGCTCAAGCGCAGCACGAGAAACGGCGCGCCAAAAATAACTCCCAGCACCCTGCCCGCCACCCGGCTCACGCGGCGAGAAGGATGGAACATATCGTGGATCGCCTCATGGATCAGGCTCCAAAAAGGATTGTTAAGCGCGGCCAGCGGCACCAGCGTTAAGAGCCACCACGAGCTCGCCGGCAACAAAAAAAGCGGCAGAATAAACAACTGATAGAGATTGACCAGCAGGTGCGCGGCTGCGAGGGAAAGGTTGAGCGTCGTCGGAATGGCAGCGGCCAAACCGCCGGGCCGCTCTGATGCAAGGGCATTCACCTCGCCGCCCTCTCCTATCCTACGGCCCGCTGCAAGAGGCTCAGCAGAACGACAAATCCAAAGCCGGCGATGAGCGCGCCCGACACTTTGTGGATCCACTCAAGCCCCTGATGGCTGAACATCAGCCGGAACGCCGGCATCCCGCCGCACAGACCGAACCACCACGCCGCAGATCCGGTGAACACCCCGGCGGTCAATTCCAACGCGGCGAAGTAGCGCCCGCTGAGTTCTTCGATCCCCCACCCGGCATAGATCGCCACGAAGGACAGAATGGTCAGCGGATTGCTGGAGGTGAGTAGGAACGTCGAGACATAGGCGCTCACCAAACTGCGATCCTTCGCCGACGCGGCCCGCTCCATCGGCGTCGTGCTGAAGATTTTGACCCCAAGATAGCACAAGAAAAAGCCGCCGATCAGACGAAGCCATAGCTGATGCTCGAGCAGAAAACCCGAAACCAGCGTCAAGCCCAAAACCGCGATCCCAGCGGCGATGGCGTCGGCCGTGGCGACACCCAGGCCGGAGAGCAGGCCGTAGGCCGCTCCTTTAAACAACGCGCGGTTGACGCATAACAAGCCGATCGGTCCGACCGGCACGGCCACCATGAGCCCGATGGCAAAGCCTTTGAGAAACAGCAGCATCGTGGTTGATTCGTCAAATCGTCGGTAATTTTTGCAATATTACGCAATGCCGCACCGCTTCGCAACCCAATCGCTCGTACGGAGGCGGCTCCCGTCCTCATTTCCGCTTGTGCGCTTTCCCATGCCGTGCTACGCAGAGGTTGAATCGACGTGAATCCTCATCTTACTTTTGAACGCCGGGGCCTCGTCGAAGGATTCTTCGGCCCGCCCTGGAGCATGGCGCACCGCAAAGCCGTTTTCGAATTCGGCGCGGCGCGCGGCATGAACACTTACCTGTACGCGCCGAAAGACGACCCCTATCATCGCGAACAATGGCAACTGCCCTACCCGGCAGATAGATGGGATGAGCTTATTCGTCTGATTCGCGCGGCGGAGGCGTGCAAGATCGACTTTGTTTACGGCTTTCATCCCGGGAAAGGACTAACGTTCTGCGACGATCGACCGGTCGGCATCCTGCTCGAAAAGGCGCGGCGCTTCTATGACGCCGGGGTACGGACTTTCGCGATCCTCTTCGACGATATTCCGTCGCGCCTGCAACTGGCGCGCGACCGAACGACATTCAGGGACAGCCTGGCAAACGCCGAGGGCGCATGGCTGGCAAACGTCATTGACCGGCAGCCCTCCGCCTGGCGCGACGTGGAATGGTGGATCTGCCCCTCCTACTACACCGATGATCCGCTCCTCGCCCGCATGTTCGGCAAGTTCGAACCTGCCTTCCTCGAAACTCTGGCGGAATGCCTTCCAGCCTCCGTCGCCTGTTTCTGGACGGGGCCGCGCGTGGTGGCGAAAGAGATCGGCCTGTCCCACGCCCGCAAGATCGCCGGCCGGCTCAAGCGGCGTCTCATCCTGTGGGACAACTATCCGGTCAACGACCTTTCCAGGAAAGAAGAGATGCACTTGAGCCCGCTCACCGGGCGCGACGCGCGGCTGCCGGAGGCCGTCTATGGCTACCTGAACAACCCGCTGCTCCAGGAGGCTCTGAGCTTCGTTCCGCTCGCCACCTGCTTCGACTACGCGGCGCACCCCGCCACTTACGATCCCGAACAGAGCTGGGAGCGGATCATCCGAGAGCGCTTCGGCGAAACCCCCCTTCCCTACTGGCGGGCGATTCGTGAATTCTGCGAGGCCATCAACCGGCAAAAGGATAAGACTTGCGGCTTGCGCGTCAGCCGCGCGCAGCGTTTTCCCTTCGCCGCCGCCTTCTGCTACGCGGCACAGCACCAGCACGAGACCTGGGCCAAAGAATTGCGCCCCTGGATGGACCTCCTGGAAAAGAGCTTGACGGAAGGAAGCGTCTGAGGGAGAATCAAATCCTATACAAACCCGGCTCGCAAGGAGATACTTATGTTTGCACAGATAAAGCACATGGCGATCGCCAGCGAAAATTATGCGCTCATGGGGCGCTTCTATGAAGCGTTGTTTCACCTGCGAACTTCGCCGAACGCGAAACCCGAAAGCGCCGTCGTGGTCGGCGACGGCTACGTCGGCATGAACATCAATCCCCGCCGGGCCGGGCGGCAGGCGGGCTTCGACCATTTCGGCTTCGAGGTGGACGACGTCGAAACGGTTTTTACGCGGTTGAAAGCGAAGTATCCCTCGGTCAACGTGAGCAAACGACCCGGCAACCGCCCGTTCGCCGGCCTGAGCACGCACGATCCGGCGGGAAACGTCTTCGATCTCTCGCAGAAGGGAATGGAAAACCGCCGAGACGTGTACGAAGACGGCGACTGGAAGCAGGATCGCGCCTTCCATCACTTCGCGTTGAGAACGGTGATGCCGGAGGCGCTGGCGCAATTTTACGTCGATGTGTTCGAGTTGCGGCCTCAGGAAAAACCCGCAGGGGACGCTAACTTTTATCTGTCCGACGGCCGGGTGACCCTCATCGTCATGCCCTGGAACATCAACGATTATCAGGGATCGGGCATCGAGCGGCCGGCGCTGGAACATATCGGCTTCAAGGTCGAGAGCGTAGAGGGATTCAAAAAGGACCTGGAGACCTTGATCGGACGAAACCCAAGACTGTCGCCCAGCCCGGTCGGCGCCGGACCCGAAGGCGCAGCCAGGCTGAAGCTGTTCAAGGCCAGTTGTCCCTTCGGCAAATATCATCTCGCCGACCTGGACGGAGTGTTGATCGACGTTTCGGACGCGTAAAGTTTCATGATGGACAAATTCGTTCAAGTCGATGGCTTGAAGACGCGCTACCTCGAAGAAGGAAGCGGCCCCGTAGCGCTGCTGCTTCACGGGGCCTCGCTCGGCTCCTCCGCCGACGTCTGGGAGCCTAATCTCACCCCGATCGCGAGTCACGGCCTGAGGGCCGTCGCTTTCGACCAACCGGGATTCGGCCTGACCGACAACCCAAAGGACTATTCGGTCGCGTACCGGCGTCGTTTCATCCTCCACTTTATGGACGCCCTGGGCATCCGCAAGGCGCATCTCGTCGGCCATTCGCAAGCCGGCGCAATGGCGGTAGGTCTCGCGTTCGATCACACCGATCGGATCGGCAAAGTCGTCGTCCTCGCCACCGGCAGCGTGTTGCCGCCGCTGGCTGAAGGCGGCAAGAGCGGCGCAGGCGAGGGCGAAGAGGGCGGCGCCTCGGAGCCGACTCCGGCGGAGACCCGCGCGTTATTGGAGCAGAATCTTTTCAATCACTCGCTGATCACCGCCGAAGCCCTGGAGAAGCGCCATCGGATGAGCGTGGGCAAAAATTTTCAGGCTTTCCTGGAGCGGGCCAAAGCGCCGAGGGGCGGCGGCAAAGAGAGCGTCCCTATTTGGGAGCGGCTGCACCGGCTGCCGGTACCGTTGCTTATGCTCTACGGCAAGCAGGACCGGGGCTCGGCCGCCGCGCGGGCCGCTCTTCTCAAGGAGCGATTCCCCACTCTCAACCTGCATCTGCTCGACCGCTGCAAACATCTCGCTCAATGGGACGCGGCGTTGGAATTCGAGCGACTCACCGCGACGTTTCTCGCTTCATAGGAGATTCATTCCGCTCTCCGATAAATGTCCATCGCCGGACGCGATCTTGCGCTATCCCCGTCTTGATCCTCAATCCTAAGCGGCGTAAGAATCTATCCTATGGCGCAGGCGAGCCGACAGACGCGGAAAAACCTGGGGTCTTCACCTACCCAGCTCATCGAGATGCTGCGCGAAGCGCGCAGCCGCACGCTGGAGCTGGTCGCAGATCTGAGCGACGAGCAGATGATCGGGCCGCGTCTTGCCATCGTCAACCCGCTGCTCTGGGAGATCGGCCACGTCGCATGGACGCAGGAGTTCTGGCTCTTGCGGCACCTCTATAAGCAGAAGCCGCTCGTCGAAAGCGCGGACGCGCTGTATAATTCCACCGAAGTCGCCCATGACACACGCTGGGACCTTCTGCTGCCGTCGCGGGAGAAAACGCTGGCGTACATGGCGACGGTTTTAGATCGCGTGGCGGATTGCCTGGGCGTAGAAGCACCAAGCACGGAGGAACTCTACTTTCCCCTCCTCGTGCTTTTCCACGAGGATATGCACGCTGAGGCGATCACCTACACCAGACAAACTTTAGGATATCCACCGCCGAAGCTCACCGCCGCACCGGAGGCGTCTCCGAACCGCAGCTGCGGTCTCCTGCCCGGCGATGTCGAGATTCCCGGCGGCTCGTTTATGCTCGGAGCGACGCGCGATTTTCCTTTTCTTTTCGACAACGAAAAATGGGCGCATCCCGTCGAGCTGAAGCCGTTTCGGATCGCGCGCGCGCCGGTGACGAACGGTGAGTTTTCGGTATTCGTCGATGACGGCGGATACCGGCGGCGGGAATTCTGGAGCGCGGAAGGATGGCGCTGGCTCGAATCCGGGGGCTCTCCCGCGCTCGAGCAATCGTTCTCCAAGTTCTTCGGCAAACAGCAAGCGTCCGCGCCCGGCCCGCGCGCAGCAAACGCGGACCATCCGATCTACTGGCGGCGAGACGGTGGCCGCTGGATGCAGCGTCTGTTCGACAGCTATGTTCCACTGCGGGAACATCTTCCCGTCATCCATGTCAATTGGTACGAGGCGGAGGCGTATTGCAAGTGGGCGAAGCGGCGCTTGCCCAGCGAGGCGGAATGGGAGATGGCTGCAGCCGTCGAACCTGCGACCGGCCGAAAGCGGCTCTTTCCCTGGGGAGACGAAGCGCCCTCGCCGCAGCGGGCGAACCTGGACGGCAGCGCCTTGGGATTGGTTGAAGTGGGCGCCCTCGCCGACGGCGATAGCGCCGCGGGCTGCCGTCAGATGATCGGCAATGTTTGGGAATGGACGGCGACGAAGTTCGACCCCTATCCGGGTTTCGTCGCCGATCCTTACAAAGAATATTCCGCGCCCTGGTTCGGCACGCACAAAGTCTTGCGAGGCGGCTGCTGGGCGACGCGCGCGCGTCTCATCCGCAACACCTGGCGCAACTTTTACACCCCGGACCGAAGCGACGTGTGGGCCGGCTTCCGCACCTGCGCTCCATGAAAATCCGCCTCATCACGCCCTATCCCGTCACCGCCCGCAACGGCAACAGCATGACCGCGTTGCGCTGGCGGCGCATTCTCCGAGAGCTTGGCCATCGGGCGATCCTCGAAGAACACTATGGCGGAGGACCGTGCGATCTCATGATCGCGTTGCACGCGCGGCGCAGCTTCCCGTCCATCGAACGGTTTCACCGGCTGCATCCCGCGTTGCCGCTCATCGTCACGCTGACCGGCACCGACCTCTACCGCGATATCCGGAAAAATCCGAACGCGCGCAAGTCCCTGGAATGGGCAAGCCGTCTGATCGTGCTCCAGGGGCAAGGTGTTACGGAATTGCCGAAACGTTTTCGTCCCAAGACACGAGTCGTTTACCAATCCGCGCCTATGCTGAACGGCCAAGCGCCTTCGAACCGCAAAGGATTCCGAGTCTGCGTCGTCGGCCACCTGCGTCCTGAAAAAGATCCGCTTCGCGCAGCGCTCGCGGCGCGTCGCCTTCCGGCCTCGTCCCGCGTCCAGGTCATTCACATAGGCCGCGCGCTCAGCAAAAAAATGGAACAGCAGGCGCGGGCGGAGGCGGCGCGCAATCCGCGCTATCGCTGGATCGGCGAGCTGCCCCATTGGAAAGCGCGACGGGCGCTCGCTCAAAGCCACCTTCTCGCGCTCACCTCGCGCATGGAAGGCAGCTCCAACGTGCTGTGCGAAGCGCTGGCGTCGTCCGTGCCTGTGGTCGCATCGAAGATACCCGGCCTAATCGGAACGCTCGGCGAGGACTACCCCGGCTATTTTGCCGCCGGCAACACCCGTCAACTGGCGCATCTGCTCCGAAACGCCGAATCCGATCCCGGCTTTTATCGCAGCCTCAAATCCCGTTGCGCGAAGCTGCGCCCGCTCGTCGAACCCAGGCGCGAGCGCGCCGCCTGGAAGGCCCTGCTTAGAGAACTCGCCTAGAAGAGACGGAGAGTAAATTTCGATGGGCCTACGCCCGTGGCTCTTATCAATGGTTGACAAAGCCCCCAATCCGTCTTTCCCGCCCGTTCGACGCGCTCAGGGTGGCGAGCC
Organism: Binatia bacterium; assembly: GCA_041483675.1. Classification (GTDB taxonomy): domain Bacteria; phylum Desulfobacterota; class Binatia; order UBA9968; family UBA9968; genus 2-12-FULL-60-19. Next base: position 17,125 of record JBGPGE010000016.1, on the reverse strand, counting down.
CTTCGACTTCGCTCAGGACAGGCCAGTCGAGCCACGAAAGCGGGAATCCAGAACCCCCACTAAATCTCCCCCTTGCTAAGGGGGAGACAAAGAGGGGGTATGGATTCCGGCTCGCGTCAGCCTCGGGGCTGACTTGGCCGGAATGACGATTCCGTTGCGATCTGTATCCTGTCTCTATCCCTTCTCCTCGTGTATCCACTTTTTCACCCACGGCAGCAAAATAAACGCCGGCAGCGAAACCAGAAAGGTCAGCGCAAAGTAATTTCCGTAGCCGAATCTCTCCGCGCCCAGGCCGCTCAGCCCACCCACCAGCCGGCCGCTCAGCGCAAAGATCGACGACAGCAGAGCGTATTGCACGGTCGCGTGCTCCTTCTCGCAGACATTCATCAGGAAGGCGAGAAAGGCCGCGGTGCCGAGACCGCCGGTGAACGACTCAAAAACGGACGCGCCATATAGGCCGATGCGCCCAAGGTCGCCCCACGCGACCAGCGCGTATCCGAGATTCGACACGCTCTGGAGCAGGCCCAGCGCCCAGATGCCGCGAAAGGTTCCGTAGCGCGAAATAAACGCGCCGCCGGCCAGCGAGCCGGCCACGCTGAGGACGATCCCGGCGGTCGTCGGGACAAGTCCGATTTCGAAGACCGAGCGTCCCTGATCCACCCAGAACGGCTTCACCATCGGACCGATGGCGAACTCTCCCAGCTTGTAGGTTAAAGCGAAGAGAACCAGCGGCAGCGCGTTCCAGGTGCCGATCCAGTTGAGAAAACCGCCGAGCCATTGCGCGCGCGCCTCTACGGGAAGATCGAGCCGGGGCGCGCGGAAGGCCGCGAAGCCGAGCAGGACGAAGAGCACTGCCGCCGTCATGAAGAGAAAACCCCACGGCAATACCGTCGCGAGGAGAACGAGACCGCCGCCGATCGTCACCAGAGCGACCCTATACGCCGAGGCGCGGACGCCGTTGGCCGGCCCCTCTTCATCGCGGCGAACCAAACCGACCGTGTAGGAGTCGATCGCCACGTCCTGCGTCGCCGAAAACACGGTGAGCGCAAGGACCAAGACCGCCAGGATCGCGCCACCCTGTGTCGCATCCGCCAGCGGTAGCAGGCCGACGACCAGCGCGACGCCGATCATACAGCCGAACACCCACGCCCGGCGGTCGCCGTAGCGATGGATCAGCGGCGACCAGAGGACCTTCAAAGAATACGGCAGCTCGAGCAGCCTGAGACCGCCGATGGCGGCGAGGGAAATTCCCTGCAGCCGAAGATAGACCGGCAAAACCTCCCACAAAATCGCCGCGGGGCTCCCCTGGATAAAATAGAGCAAGGCTACGACGCCGAGCTTCTTTTTGGATTCTCGAGAAAACTGGCCGGCGCCGAGAAATCTCCAGATGTCGATTTTCATACGCCTCGGCTTAGCAGAGGCGCGTCTGGATATAAAGGGAAAAAATGGCCCGCCGTCACCTTTTTTTAATCTCCGCTTCATCCTCCCGTAGGATTCCGGCGCCATCATTCGGCTCGGGAGACAAATCGACCGCACATTGCCGCAGGGAGGCCAAACGATGCCGTATCGTTGCAGAAGTCCATGTCACCGACAGTTCATCGCTCTGTAACCTTCTCGTAACATGTCGCGGTTAGATTGAAATGGAGGAAACCGAAATGAACACCAAAGCACTCGTAACGTCGTTCGCTCTCATGACATTCCTCATGGGCGCTCAAGCCCGCGCACAGATCGTCCAGATCGACGGCTCCAGCACCGTTTTTCCGATAACGGAGGCGGTCGCTGAAGAGTTCCAGAAAGCAAAAAAGGGGAAGATCAAGGTCACCGTCGGAATATCCGGGACCGGCGGGGGCTTCAAAAAGTTCTGCCGGGGCGAGACCGATATCAGCGACGCGTCCAGGCCGATCCTAAAAGAAGAGATGGCGATCTGCAAGCAAGCTGGAATCCAGTACATCGAGTTGCCGGTCGCATACGATGCCTTGACCGTAATGGTCAATCCCAAAAACGACTGGATTTCTTCCTTGACGATCGCCGACTTGAAAAAAATCTGGGAGCCGGCCGCTCAGCGGAAGGTCACGACATGGAACCAGGTCCGGTCGGCCTGGCCGAACGCGCCCCTGAAGCTCTTCGGTCCGGGCGCCGACTCCGGCACGTTCGACTACTTCACCGAAGCGATCGTGGGCAAGGCGAAGGCCAGCCGCGGCGACTTCACCGCCAGTGAAGACGACAACGTGCTGGTGCAGGGGATCGCCAACGACAAGAACGCGCTCGGATATTTCGGCTTCGCCTACTACGTCGAGAACCAGAAGAAACTCAAGGCCGTAGGGATCGACGGCGGCAAAGGGCCCGTGCTGCCTTCCGCCCAGACAGTGGAGGACGGCACCTACCAGCCCCTTTCCCGGCCGATCTTCATATACATCAGCAAGAAGGCCGCTGAAAAACCCGAAGTCAAAGAGTTCGTGGAGTTCTATATGCAGAACGCCGCGAAGCTCGTGAAGCAGGTAAAATACGTGGCGCTTCCGGCTAACGCGTATACGTTGGGCATCGAGCATTTCCAAAAGGGCAAGCTCGGAACCGTATTCGGCGGCGAGGCCCAGGTGGGCATCAAGATTGAAGAGTTGCTCAAGCGCGAAGCCAAGTTTTAAAGACTGAAATATCGAAACGAAGCAGGGCATCGCCGGGATGCCCTGCTTCACGTCTATGAATCACGCGGAAACGGCAAACGTCACGGCGGCGACTCGGCAATTCGTCGCCCGTAGCTCGATGCGCCGGCTGGGGGAGCGCGCCATCGAGGCGCTGCTCTTTTTATCCGCCCTCTCCTCGGTCGGGATCACCGTAGGCATCGTCGGGGTTCTGCTCTATGAGTCCTTCTCGTTCTTCAAACATGTCTCCGTCATAGAGTTTCTCACGGATACCCAATGGACGGCGCTGTTCGCCGATCCGCACTATGGCATCATGCCCCTGGTGGCCGGAACCGTGGTGACTTCGGCGGTCGCGCTGCTCGTGGCGCTGCCGCTGGGCACCGTCATCGCCATCTACCTGAGCGAGTACGCAAGCCACCGGGCGCGCGAAATCATCAAGCCCGCTTTGGAGATGCTCAGCGCCGTTCCCACCGTGGTCTTCGGTTATTTCGCCCTGCTCTTCGTGACTCCTCTGTTGCAGCGTCTCCTCCCTGACCTTCCCGGCTTCAACATGCTCTCCGCCGGCATCGTGATCGGCATCATGATCATTCCCTATGTCAGCTCTTTGAGCGAGGACGCCATGAGAGCCGTGCCGGTGCAGATTCGGGAAGGCTCATACGCGATGGGCGCGACGCGTCTCCAGACGGCGATCAGGGTGCTTGTCCCTTCCGCCTTCTCCGGGATCGCCTCCGCCTATGTTCTCGGATTCTCCCGGGCCGTCGGCGAAACGATGATTGTCGCGGTGGCGGCTGGAACTCAGCCCAACCTCACGCTGAATCCCATGCAGGGAGCGGCGACCATCACGGCCTACATCGTTCAGGTCAGCTTGGGCGACCTGCCGCACGGCAGCGTCGCTTATCAGAGCATCTTCGCCGCGGGTTTGACGTTGATGCTGATGACGCTCGTCTTCAACATCGCCGGCTACCTGCTGCGCAAGAAATTCCGGGAGATTTACTGAGATGGAGCGGAATCAAAGTAGCCGGGACAATAAGACCGCCCGCCGCAAGTTTTACGACGGAACGTTCGCGATTCTGGGGCTCCTGGCGACTTTCATCGGCTTGATCACGCTTTCCGCTCTGATGATCGACCTAGCCACTGATGGCGGCAGCCGGCTGAGCTGGCAGTTTCTCCTCTCCTTCCCCTCGCGCTTTCCCGAGCAGGCGGGAATTCTCTCGGCCTGGGTCGGCACGACGCTGGTGATGCTCGTGACCGCCCTCACCGCCGTTCCGCTGGGCATCGCCGCCGGAGTCTATCTGGAAGAATACGCGCCGAAAAACTGGCTGACCGCGCTGATCGAAATCAATATCGCCAACCTCGCGGGAGTTCCCTCGATCGTCTACGGGCTTATGGCGCTGGCGCTGTTCGTGTACCAGCTTCGTCTCGGCCACAGTATCCTGACCGCCGGGCTGACGCTGGCGCTGCTGATTCTCCCTATCGTCATAGTCGCCACCCGCGAGGCGATCCGGGCCGTTCCCGGCAGCATGCGCGAGGCGGCCTATGCCCTCGGAGCAACCAAGTGGCAGATGGTGAAGGACCACGTCCTGCCCTACTCCACGGGGGGCATCCTCACCGGCGTCATCATCGCGCTCTCGCGGGCGATCGGAGAAACCGCGCCGCTGATCACCATCGGCGCTCTTACCTTCATCGCCTTCCTGCCCGATTCCCCCGTCAAGGCGGAATTCCCTTTCGTTTCGTTCGACTGGCTCACGTCTCCGTTCACGGTGATGCCGATCCAAATGTTCAACTGGGTTTCCCGCCCGCAGGAAGAATTTCACCGCAACGCGGCGGCCGCCGGGCTGGTTCTGATGTTCATGACTTTGGCCATGAACGGACTGGCCATTTACCTGCGCTACCGTTTCCGCAAGCGCATCCGATGGTAGAGACGATGAGAGCTTCATCCCAACCCATCATCGAAGTGCGGGATCTCGATTTCCACTACGGCTCTGTGCGGGCGCTCAAGTCCGTCAGCGTGGATATTCCCGAAAAACAGGCGACGGCCTTCATCGGCCCCTCGGGCTGCGGCAAGACGACGCTCCTGCGTTGTCTCAACCGCATGAACGATCTCATCCCGAATGTTCGTATCACGGGCAGCGTCAAGCTTGCAGGCGAGGAGATCTACGCTCCGTCCACGGACGTCATCAATCTCCGGCGCCGCGTGGGCATGATCTTCCAGAAGTGGAATCCGTTTCCCAAGAGCATCTATGAAAATGTGGTCTATGGGTTGAGGATCGTCGGCATCAACAACCGGAGGCGGCTGGACGAGGCGGTGGAAAAAAATCTCAAGCGAGCCGCCCTGTGGGACGAGGTGAAGGACAATTTGCACAAGAGCGCCTCCGACCTTTCCGGCGGACAGCAACAGCGTCTCTGCATCGCCCGCGCCCTGGCCGTAGAGCCGGAGGTCTTGCTGATGGACGAGCCTTGCTCCGCGCTCGATCCCATCTCGACAGCGAAGATCGAGGAGCTGATCCATGAGCTTAAGGAAAGCTTCACTATCGTGATCGTTACCCATAACATGCAGCAGGCGGCTCGCGTATCCGATGTCACGGCTTTCTTCTACCTGGGCGAATTGATAGAATTCGGCGAGACAGGGAGAATCTTCACCACTCCGGAGAAACGCCAGACGGAGGATTACATTACAGGCAGATTCGGATGAACAAATCGCTGAGCGACTGAGGTTCTGGCTCATCGCTCGAGACTGAGCGCTCAATCCTGAGGAAAACTTATGCCGACCCAACACACCGACAAGAGATACGAGGAAGACCTAAAAAAGCTGCGCGAGGATATCCTCACGATGGGAGGATTGGTGGAGGATCAGATTCAGAAGGCGGTCAGCTCGCTGGTCGACCGCGATTCCAATATGGCCGCAATGATTATCGAGCGAGATAAGGAAGTGAACACCCTGGATGTGGAGATCGACGATCTCTGCATCCGGCTCCTCGCCCTGCACCAACCGGCCGCGAAAGACCTACGTTTCATCACCACCGCTTTGAAGATCACGACCGATCTGGAGCGGATCGGCGACATGGCGGTCAATATCTGCGAGCGCGCTCTGGAGCTTAACGCCGAGCCTCAGCTCAAGCCCTACATCGACATTCCCCGAATGGCCAGGATCTCGCAGCGGATGATCCGAGAGAGTCTGGACGCATTTGTTCGGGAAGACACGGATCTGGCATTGAAAGTCTGCAAGGACGACCAGGAGGTGGACGATCTCAACAGCCAGATTTTCCGTGAGACGGTCAGCTTCATGATCGAGGATCCTCACACGATCAATCGCGCCATGAAGATCGGCTTTGTGTCGAAGTACCTGGAGCGCATCGCCGACCATGCCACCAACATCGCCGAGATGGTCGTTTTCATGGTAAAAGGCAAGAGCATCCGCCATCTCAAAGAGTTGCCGCAATCGATCTGAGATGCCACGGAGCGAACTACGCGGTGTCGGAAGAACGCGATGAGAGCGATCCCGAAGCCGTCACCCCCGAATGTTTTTGTCGGGGGTCCAGTTCCCGCTCCCCCCTGGATTTCCGCTAAAAGCATGCGGGAATGACGGTCTTGGGAAAGGAAATTGTTCTAACGCGGCAGACTGCGGGCATTAGATCCGCAGAAATCCGCAAACCGTGCGTATGGCTGCGAAGAAAATTCTAGTGGTCGAAGACGAGCCCGATATTCGGAAGCTCGTCCATTACAATCTCACCCAGGAGCGCTTCCAGGTGGTCGAGGCCGAGGACGGCGAGAAAGCGCTTAAAATGCTGCCGCGGGAAAAGCCTCATCTCGTCATCCTGGACCTCATGCTGCCGGGGATGTCGGGGTTGGAGCTATGCCGCAGCCTGCGGGCGCGGCCGGAGACGGCCCGGCTGCCGATCCTCATGCTGACGGCGAAGGCGGGCGAGGCCGATCGCGTTGTCGGATTGGAGATGGGGGCGGACGACTATCTGACCAAACCCTTCAGCCCCAGGGAGCTGGTCGCGCGCGTCAAAGCGATTCTGCGCAGGAGCGAGGCTTCCTTCGCAGCCGCGGGCGCGGAGGTCTATGAAAAGGGACCCCTCATGATCAACTTCTCGACTTACGAGACTTTTGTCAGAGGCAAAGCGGTCCGCCTCACGCTCAAAGAATTTGAGCTGCTGCGGTTCCTGGTCCAGAACCCCAACCGGGTTCTGAGCCGCGATCAGCTGCTTGACCGGGTTTGGGGAGGCGAGGTCTTCGTCGATTCCCGCACCGTTGACGTCCACATTCGTAGGCTGAGAAAAGCCATCGAAAAAAACGACCGTAAGCCCGAATGGGTGCTGACCGTTCGAGGCGTAGGATACAAGTTCGATGAACAGGCCCTGGAAAAATAGAGTCGTCGTCAGGCTCTTCCTCTCCTATCTCGCCGTCGTCCTGCTGCTCTTTGTCCTGTTTTATCTCTACGCCACGGCGACCGTGAAGGATTTTCACATCTCGTCTCTTTCCGCCAAGATGCGCGATGAAGCAAAGATCGTGATGCGCTTGCTGCCCGTGGGGCTGGAAGGAGCCGCGCTGGATCGAATCTGCCGCGATCTCGGCCGGGACCTGGGCGTTCGGATCACCGTTATCGCGCTGGACGGCAAGGTGCTGGGCGATTCCGACGAGTCTTCCGCCGCGATGGAAAACCACGGCGCGAGGCCGGAGGTCGTAGAGGCGCTGGCCGGGGGCGCCGGACAAAGCACGCGTTATAGCACGACTGTCCATCATGAAATGCTCTACCAGGCGGTTCTTAGCAGCGAGGGGAATCGCCGCTGGATGGTTCGTCTCTCCCTCCCTCTGGACTCCATCGAGGTTGCGGAGAACTCTATCCGCCGCGCGATGCTGTCGGGGCTGCTGGTCTTTTCGAGCTTGGGATTGCTGGCAGTTTTCATCTTTTCCCGCCGCTTGGACCAACGGATTAAGCGGATACTGGACTTCTCCGACAACGTAGCCAAAGGCGTCTTTTCCCAGCAGCCGATGCTGCTCAACCGGGCCGACGAGCTCAGCATCCTGGAGGCCAATCTCAACCGACTGAGCCGCAGCATCCAGGAGAAGATCGCAAGCATCACGGCGGAAAAGGAAAAGGTCGATTCGATCCTACGATGCATGACCGAGGGCGTTCTGGTCGTGGATACGCAAGGCAGGCTGATTTTGTTGAACCAGAATGCTCAGAAGATGTTCGGCTTGCAGCCCGCGCAGAATCTACAAGGCGCCTCCCTGATGGAGATCTCGCGCCATCCCGAGATGAGAACGCTCAGCCAAGAGGTTCTTTCCTGCGACTGTTCAACCGAATGTTTCACCAGAGAGATTTGCCTCGATGAAGGAAAGTGGTTCCAGGTCAACGCGGTGAGCCTGAGAGGCGCGGATGACAAGCCGCTCGGTTATATCCTGGTCTTTCACGATGTCACGGTGCTGAAGCGTCTGGAGACGGTCCGCAGCGACTTTGTCGCCAACGTCTCTCACGAGCTGCGCACGCCGCTGACCGCCATTCGGGGCTACGCCGAGACCCTGCTTCGCTCTCCGCCCGCCGATCCGAAACAGGCGGAGCATTTTCTCGGCATCATCCACCGCCACTCCGAGAGGCTCGGCCGGCTCATCGACGATCTGCTGACTCTGTCGGATCTCGAATCGGGAAAGATTCAAATCACCAGAGAAAAGCTGCAGGCTGCGGAATTAATCGGCAAGGTATTGGAAATATTTCAAGATCAGGCGCAAAGGAAAAACATAGCGCTGGTCCGGCAGATCGAGCCGGGCCTGTCGGCCATTCTCGGAGATCCGGACCGGTTGCAGCAACTCCTCATCAACCTGATCGACAACGCGCTCAAATATACGGACAAGGGAAGCATCACCGTCGCCGCAGGGCTGGCTGGAATTAGGGATCGGGAGTTAGGAATTGGGGCCGCTCCGGAGTCCCCTACCCCTAATTCCCAATCCCCAACCCCCAATTCCCGGCGCTGGGTGGAGCTGAGCGTGTCCGACACCGGCTGCGGCATTCCCGAAAAGGAGCTGCCGAGACTGACGGAGCGCTTCTATCGCGTGGACAAGGCGCGCTCGCGCGAGCTCGGAGGAACCGGATTGGGGCTGGCGATCGTCAAGCACATCGTCCACGCCCACGGAGGATCGTTGGCGATCGAGAGCCGCCTGCAAAAGGGAACTACCGTGCGAATTCTTCTGCCGGCGGGAAACGAAGCGACAGCTAAACAGATCCTTTTTCTGTGCACCGCCAACTCCTGCCGCAGCCAAATGGCCGAGGGCTTCGCCCGCAAGCTCGCGCCTGGGGACGTGACGGTCTACAGCGCGGGGAGCGAGCCGACAACGGTTCACCCGCTGGCCATCAGAGTCATGAAGGAAGCGGGGATCGATATCTCCGCTCAGCGATCGAAGAGTCTGGGAGAAGTTCCGGTGGAAAACATCGATCTGGTCGTCACCCTCTGCGGCGAGGCCGCCGAAAGCTGTCCGACGTTTCCCGCCAAGACCGAGCGGCGCCACTGGCCGCTTTCCGACCCGGCGCTTGCCGAGGGCGACGAAGAAGGGGTTCTCAAAACTTTCAGGGAGGTGCGCGACGAAATCCGCGCGCGGGTAAAAAGTATCTTTTCGGCGTAACCGATTTCAACGGCCTGTTAGTTTATTGCGCGCTGTACGAATAGTTGCGCACCGTGCCGTTTTGATTGAACGTGACGTGCAGCCGTTTTTGGTTTTGGACCCCGGTCACCGTCCACATGTAGTAATAATAGGTCCAGGTTTCCAGGCCGCTGTCCGAGCCTTTTTCAACCGGCTCGCCGAAATTGCCGTAGACTTGGCTCTTGGTCGTGACGTTGGGGCGAAGCTCCTCGATGGGGACCGTAGGAAAGTCGCGTCCGATCGGATAGCAGCCTGCAAGAAATAATAGGATCGACAGTAATAATATTCGCCTCCGCATAACCCCTCCTTCAAATTTCCCTTCTTCCTTCGAGCGCCTTGCCTAACGTAACCGCATCCGTATACTCGATATCCCCGCCCATCGGCAAGCCCCGCGCGATCCGCGTCACTCTGATGCCGAGCGGCTTGATGACTTTGGACAGGTAGAGCGCCGTCGCCTCCCCTTCCACCGTGGGATTGGTCGCGACGATGATCTCGTGAACCCCGGCGCTTCGCACCCGTTCCAGCAGCTCGCGAATCCTGAGGGCATCCGGCCCGACGCCGTCGAGCGGCGAGATCGTTCCGTGAAGCACGTGGTAGAGCCCCCTATACTCCTGCGATTTCTCCACCGCCATTACGTCCGACGGCTCTTCCACCACGCAGATCTTCTCGCGCTCCCGGCGGGGATCTTCGCAGAGCCGGCAGCTTAACTCCCCATCACGCCGCGCGTCGATCTCGCACAGCCCGAAACAGATCCGGCAGAGGCCGAGCGCCTGCTTGAGCTTGCCGATGCTGTCGGAGAGCGCCATCACGTCGTCGGCGTTCTCCTTGAGCATAAAGAAAGCCAGGCGGGCGGCCGTCTTCTCTCCAATGCCGGGCAGCTTGCACAGCTCGCGAATTAAACGCTCCAGTGGCGCAGGATAATTACTCATTTTAGATTTTCGATTGCCGATTTTGGATTCAAATCAAAACTCCAAAATCTAAAATCGCAAATTCTTATGGCATCAGCCCCGGTATCTTCAGCCCGCCGGTGATTTTGCCCATCTCTTCCGCCGCCATCTCCCTGGCCCGGCGCAGCCCTTCGTTGACCGCCGCCAGAACCAGGTCTTGCAGCATTTCGGTCTCCTGAGGATTGACCACGGTCGGATCGATCTGGATCGAAGAGAGCGCCAGTTGCCCGTTCACGGTGACCCGCACCATGCCGCCGCCGGAGGCGGCCTCCACCGTCTTGCGCGCCAGCTCTTCCTGCGCCTGCGCCATCCTCGTCTGGAGCTCCTGCGCCTGCTTCAAGAGATTACCCATCCCGCCGAAGCCCTTGGCCATAAAATCCCCCTTCCGCTACTGCTCCTTCTTCACCTGGACCATCGAGCCGCCGAAGATGCGCTGCGCTTCACGCTCGATCGGTGTCATTTTCTCCTCTTCGACTTTCGGCGCCCTGGACGCGGTCAGATTCCCAACCTCGCTCTGCCGGCTTCTCGCCGGCACTGCGGTCAACGACACCGCCGTTTCGGCGGAGAAGAAGCGGCGCGCAAATTCTTTCAGCGCCGACAACTGCTCCCCATCCTGGAGATATTTCAACTGGTGGCCTTCTTCCACGCCGAGCTTCATCTGCCCGGAAACAAGCGACAGCAGTTGGGCCTGCTCCAGATGCACCGCAAGCATTCGTTTCTCCTTCGTGACAAACGCCACAAACCTTTTCCAGGTTTCCGACGTGTCACTCGCTCCGGTGGTCTCCGGCGAGGCCGGCGCGGCCTCGCTCGAGGCCTTGACGACCGGCGCGGTTTTTTGCGGTACCGGAGCCGGCTTGAGGCCTCCTCCGCTTGAAAGTTTTTTCTCCAGCGCCTCCAGCCGCTCCAGCGCCTCCTCGACCGGGATCGTTTCCGGCAGCGTCGCCAAGCGGATCAGCGTCGCCTCGATCGCAAAGCGCGGATAGGCGGAGCGGGCCGTATCCTCGTCGCCCTGGGCCGTGAACTTGAAATAGTCGAGCAAAGCCTCCACCGAAAGCGCGCTTCCCTGTTGACCCAACTCCTCGATCTCCTGGTCCGAGAGGTCCAGGAGGTGACCGCGCTCTTCGCTCCCCGCTCCCCGGTCTTGCACCAGCCGCACCATCAGCAGGTTGCGAAAGTGCTCCACCAGATCGCGCGACAAACGCATTACGTCGCGCCCCTGATTCATCACCTCCGCCACCAGCTCGACGCATCGCTTCGCATCGCGCTGGAGCACTGCCTTCGATATCTCGTAGAGCACGCGCCGCTCCGCGATACCCAACAACTCCTCCAACCGCCGCTCGTCGATCACCTCCTTGCCGCCCTCGCTCCCGCTCCCGGACACGGCATAGGCCAGAAGCTGCTCTAGCAGCGACTGCGCGTCCCTCATGCTCCCTTCCGCCTCCCGCGCGAGCAGCAAGAGCGCTCCGTCCGTGATCTGCAGCGACTCTTTCTCGGCGATCTCTTTCAGCCGCTGGACGATCTCCCGCACCGCGATGCGGCGGAAATCGAAGCGTTGGCAGCGCGACAGGATGGTATCGGGGAGCCGCTGCGGCTCGGTGGTCGCCAAAATGAACTTGACGAACGGGGGCGGCTCTTCGAGCGTTTTCAGCAGCGCGTTAAAAGCGTCCCGCGTGACCTGGTGCACCTCGTCGATGATATAGATTTTAAAGCGGCTCTTGGCGGGCTGGTAGCGGACGTTTTCGATGATCTGGCGCACCTCGTCGATGCCGCGGTTCGACGCGCCGTCGATCTCGTAGACATCGATCGAGTTGCCTTGCTTGATCTCGGCGCATTGAATGCACTCCCCGCAAGGCTCCGCGGTCGGCCCCTTCTCGCAGTTGAGCGCCTTGGCGAGGATGCGCGCGGCCGTGGTCTTGCCCACCCCGCGCACGCCGGTGAAAAGATAAGCGTGCGCGATCCGCCCGCTGCGAATGGCGTTGCGCAGGACGCTGGTGACGTGGCCCTGGCCGACGATCTCCTCGAAACCCTGCGGCCGCCACTTCCGGGCGATAACTTGGTAAGACATAAAAACCGTGTTCGTGCTCGTTACTCGTGTTCGCTTCGATCACGAAACACGAACACGAGCGACGATTTTAGGATGCCCATGGCTGACAGCCGGGTTGCCCCGTGGCACAGGGGTAAATCCGCTACCGCTGCTTCCTTCCGGACCTGACGGGGTTTGCGGGACCGCCTTGCACGGGACCCGACTATCAGCCATCGACATCCGACTCAAAGCCATCAGCCTTCGGGTTTGCCCAGTCCTTCCCCACTAAAAGCCGATCGCTGACAGTTAAGCTACGACGATCCGGACCAAGAATCAAGATTGCGTCACATTTCCTCATCTGCTAGCGTTGCTATTCGGCTTGATCCAGCCTACGCGACAACAGCGGCGGCAATTCGACGGACCGGAGAAGATGCGCAGGCAGCCATAACCCCGACCATGGTCATGCAACCGACAAGAGACACAAGACAGCTCAACTGGCTGCTAGCCTGGGCCGTTGTTTTCTGCGATATCGGCACCTCGGTTTATTACGTCCCGGGCATCCTCTACGGCCACATCAAGGATGCTACGCCGTTCTTCGTGCTGCTCACGACCGGCGGCTTTGTTCTGCTCGCCCTCAAGTACATCGAGATCTCCTGGCGCAATCCCGAAGGCGGCGGCGTCGTCACGATCACCACCAAGGCCTTCGGACCGATGTGGGGCTGCCTCGGAGGCATGCTGATCATTGTCGACTATTTCCTGACCACGGCGATCTCGGCGGTTTCCGGATTTCAGTACATCGGCAGTGTCCTTCCCGCTCTGGACCAGCATATCGTGTTGCTCGCCTGCGGCGGGGTCATCCTGCTTGCCATGCTGAACGTCATCGGGATTCGCGAGAGCGCCACCGCAGCGTTGGTCATGGCGGTCAGCGCCCTGTTCATGGATTTAGTCGTCATCGTTTCGAGTTTCCGTTATATGAGCGCGGCCCAGTGGGCGGACCTCTTCCGCCATGTTGGGGCAGGGCGGGATCTCACTCTTCGCGATCTCCTGGTCGGCTTCGGCGCCGCGTGGCTCGCCTTCTCCGGCCTGGAGAGTATCAGTCAGATCAGCCCGGCCATGCGCCTTCCCCTGCGTCGGACCATCCGCTTCGCCATGGCCGCGGTCGTCCTGACGATGGTCGTCACCGCTCCTACCCTCTCCGCGTTATCGGTGGCGGTTTTGTCGCCCGAAGTCAAAGCGACCGAGAGCGAGCGTTTTATCTCCGAGCTGGGGCTCGCCGCGGGCGGCTTTGGGCTCAAACTGGCGGTCGTCATGACCGCTTCCACGTTGCTTCTTTTCGCCTCTAATACCGCGATCATCGGGGCCTATCATGTTTTTTTGGCGCTGGCGAACCGCGGCTTCCTGCCCCAGATCATCATGCTCCGCAACGCGACTTTTAACACGCCTCATGTCGCCATCTTTATCGCCACCTTTTTACCGATCCTGGTGATCCTCGCGACCCGGGCGAAGATGGCCGTACTGGGGGACATGTATGCCTTCGGTCTGCTCGGGGCCTTTGTATTCTCCTCTCTCAGCCTGGATACGATCCGCTGGAGGCTGGGACGGCGCGACTTCGGCTTTTGGGTCGGAGTCTTCACCACCGGGATGGTCATGCTTGCCTGGGCGATCAACTTGGGCGAGAAGGACCTTGCGACGCTCTTCGGCGGAACCGTCACGATTATCGGCATGCTCATCGCCGTGGGAATCAAAAACGGATGGTTCATCAATGTTCTCAACCGCATCCCCGCCGTCGGCCGCATGCAGGCCCGCGCCTACAGGGCGTCGGAGAGCGCGGTCGAGGAAGGCCTTCAAGGAATCGTGAGCTTGGCCGAGGCGGTGGAGATCAAAGCGCTTTACCCTTCATCGACACTGCTAGCGGTCCGCGGAGAAAACCCGCGCCTCATTCAGGAAGGAATCACCCGAGCCAGGGGCAAACGGGAATCCGCCATTTACTGTATCTACGTCGAAGAATGGCCCGGACTTTTTGACGGGAGCACGCCGCACATGCCCAACGAAGAGGGGATCAAAACCCTTACCCATGCCCTGCGGGAGGCGCGCGACAAGAACATTGAGGTCATCCCCATATGGGCGATCTCGCATAACGCCCCGGAGGCCATTGCCACGGCGGCCAAGCAGCTTGGCGCGGACGTGGTGTTGGTCGGCGCCACCCGCCGCTCCTCTTTCTATCACATGCTCAGAGGACACGTAGTCAAAGGACTGATGAACCGGCTGCCGCACACTTGCCACCTGATGATCTGCAACTAGAATCCGTTAACGTTTTTTTAACGCCTCAGGACCGCGTTTTAATTAGGCGGCCCCCACCCCGGCCTGCTATCGTAGATTCGACCGGCCCGGTTCAGCTTCGCCCACGGGCCGTTCTCTATGCTCGCCATCCGCCGGATAGTTCATCCAACCGACTTATCTCTCGCTTCCAAGAACGCCCTGGCTTGGGCTGTGGATCTCGCGGAACAGAATCAAGCCGAGTTGCTCCTGCTTCACGTTCTGGCGCCGCCGACGCCGATCTACGAGGTGGAATCTCCGCTTCGCCCCCAGGCCGAAGCGGCCATGTCGGCGCTGGCGACCACAGCCCGACAAACAGCACCTATCGTCAAGCGACTGTTCCTGAAGGCAACGACGCCGGTGGATAGGCAGATTGTCCGGGCCGCGAATGCCTTCCGCGCCGACCTCATCGTCATGGGCACGCATGGCCGCACCGGTCTCTCCAAATTATTCGCCGGCAGCGTCGCCTCCCGAGTCGTCGCGCGCGCCCATTGCCCGGTGCTCGTCGTTCGCGCCGATCCGTAAAGAGCCTCCGTCCCTATGAGCCGAGAAAAGAACGAGGGAGCATCCCTCAAGGCTTTATTGTTCGGGAAGCCCAAGGACCCCCTGGATCCGAAGGTCTTCCACCAGATTTCGCTCGTCGCTTTTCTCGCCTGGGTCGGCCTCGGCGCCGACGGATTGAGCTCGTCCGCTTACGGACCGGAAGAGGCGTACCTCGCCTTAGGACAGCATTTTTTTCTCGCGCTACTCCTGGCGATCCTCATGGCCGTAACCGTCTTCGTCATATCGGCCAGCTACAGCCACATCATCGAGCTGTTCCCGACCGGCGGCGGCGGTTATCTGGTCGCAACGAAACTTTTAGGGCCTAAAGTCGGCCTGGTCTCGGGCGCCGCGTTGATCGTGGACTACATGTTGACGATCACGATTTCCGTGGCCAGCGCGGGCGATCAGATTTTCAGCTTCTTGCCGGCCTCAATCCATGGGAGCAAGCTCGCGATCGAATTTCTTCTGATCTTTTTCCTTCTTTATCTGAATCTCCGCGGCACAAAAGAGTCCGTCCTGTTTCTACTTCCCATTTTTATCTGTTTCGTTGTTGCCCATATTTTTGCCATCAGCCTGGGAATCGCCCCACAAGCGGCGGAAATTCCCGTCGTCGCTGCCACCACTTACCAGAAGACGATCGGGGATATTCAAGCTATGGGACTGCGGACGACTATTTTTATCGTGCTTCACGCGTACAGTCTCGGCGGCGGAACCTACACGGGCATCGAGGCGGTCAGCAACGGCCTTCAGGTCCTGCGCGAACCCAGAGTCGAGACCGGGAAGAAGACCATGCTCTACATGGCGACCTCGCTCGCCTTCACGGCCAGCGGTCTTCTGCTTTGCTACCTGCTCAACCATGTCGCACACGAGCCCGGCAAGACTCTCAACGCGAGCCTTTTCGCCATTATTTACGGAAATTTCTTTTCGCCCGATTCCGCCTATGGCTTGATGATTTTTACTTTGGTGACGGAAGCGGCGCTCCTTTTGGTCGCGGCGCAGACGGGATTTATCGACGGCCCGAGAGTGCTTTCGAATATGGCGATCGATTCATGGGTTCCCCATCGCTTCTCGCATTTAAGCGATCACCTGGTTACCCGGTACGGCATCTGGTTCATGGCTCTGGCCTCGGTCGCGTTTCTCCTTTACACCGGTGGCGACGTGCGGCTGCTCGTCGTCATGTACAGCATCAATGTTTTTCTGACCTTCACCCTCTCTCAGTTGGGCATGTGTCGCCATTGGTGGGAGGTTCGAAAAACCGAGCAGCGCTGGCTACGCAAGCTGTTTGTGAATGGTTTGGGATTGTCCTTCACCGCCACAATTCTTGTGATCACCATGACCATAAAGTTCGCCGAGGGAGGATGGGTCACGCTCCTGGTGACATCAGGCTTCATTCTTTTCTGCTATATAGTCCGCGCGCATTACGATCACGTACAACGGGCGCTTAAGAGCCTTGATGAAACGCTGACCAACATCCCCTTTCGGCCGGACCTGAAAAACCCGGTGCCGGTCAAGAGCCCGCACGCGCCCACCGCAGCTCTCATCGTCAGGGACTTCGACGGGCTTGCGGTTCATTCCCTCCTCAGCATCGCCCGGCTGTTTCCAAGCCACTTCAAGAACGTCGTGTTCGTCTCGGTCGGCCAGATCGACTCCGGCCGGTTCAAGGGGCTGGACGAGATCGAAAACCTGCGCCGTGCCAAAGAAGAAGATCTCAAGAGCTTCGTGGAATTCGCCAACTGTCTCGGCTGGTACGCGGAGTATCGCTACTCCCTCGGCACCGATCTCATCGAGGAGCTGGAGAAGCTCTGCAAGTCGGTCGCCAAAGATTTTAGCAAGTCGGTCTTTTTTGCCGGGAAGCTGGTCTTCCAGCAGGAGAACTTTCTGACTCGCCTGCTTCACAACCACACTCCCTTCACCCTGGAGCAGCGGCTGCAGTTCGAGGGGCTTGAGATGATGATTCTTCCCATCCGTGTTTTCACATCGGAGCAACCGGCAGCGACGAATTGATCCGTCGTTTCCGG
>JBGPGE010000015.1:0-60986 GCA_041483675.1 Binatia bacterium | reverse complement strand
GGCCATGTGCCGATGCATCTGATCCAGGAGAACATGACGAAACAGCTTGAACTTTGCCACGAGGCGCCGTTCTATACTCTCGGGCCGCTCACGACCGACATCGCGCCGGGCTACGACCACATCACCAGCGCCATCGGTGCGGCGATGATCGGCTGGTTCGGCACGGCGATGCTCTGCTACGTGACGCCCAAAGAACATCTCGGCTTGCCGGACAAGAAAGACGTCAAGGATGGCGTGATAGCCTACAAGATCGCGGCGCACGCCGCCGACTTGGCCAAGGGACACCCCGGCGCGCAACTGCGCGACAATACTCTTTCCCAGGCGCGCTTCGAGTTCCGCTGGGAAGACCAGTTCAACCTGAGCCTCGACCCCGACACCGCCCGCGCCTTTCACGACGCGACGCTGCCGGCACACGCCGCAAAGGTGGCCCACTTCTGCTCCATGTGCGGCCCGCACTTCTGCTCGATGAAGATCACGCAGGACGTGCGCGACTACGCCGCCAAGAAGGGGCTGGACGAAGAGGCGGCGCTTCAAGTCGGGATGAAAGAGAAGGCAGAGGAGTTCAAGAAGGCTGGCGGCCAGATTTACGTCGAGGCGGCGTCGGCTGAAAGCTCTCCCGTGGAGTTCAAGGCGAGGGGAAAAGACTGACCGCTGATAGTTGAGCGTCTTTGTAGGTTCGAGGACAACCATGCCGACACTGCCTCAGGGCGAGGACCTGAAAAAAGCTTTGAGGGAATACGGCATCGCAACCGACGGGTTTGAGAAAAACGCGAATGGGCAGCCTTTTGAAGCCGTGATGCAGGAGCGGTTGCTTGAGGTACTGCGAGATGAGCGTGAGGAGCGCGCCGTAAAGAATGCGGAAGCTCTTACGCGCTTTACACGCAATCTTGTAAGAGCAACATGGGTAATGGCGTTTGCCACTTGTGCCCTGATTGTTACGGGCATCGCTCAGATCCTCATTACGCTCGGCAGGAAGTAAGAAGCGCGAATTGCGCATGGGTAGCCGCGCGACGTACGTGCTCGTCCTCCTTCTGTTCATGCCAATATAATTAAACGATGCTTTTGCCAGCGACTAGAATTCGATTGATAACGTTTCTCTGTTGCGCAGGGCGGGACCTCTAAAGGAGGCGATTCGTGATCTGGCAGGAACAAATGGAAACATGTCTAGAAAAGGAGTTAAAAAGATTGCTCGAAATATTGGAAGATCTTGGCCACAATGCTGCTGAGTTCGAAAAAAATTCGATCACAGTCAAGAGCATACTTAATTTGCAAGATCCCGAAGTAAAAAGCCAGCAGCTTGTCGATCAGCTCAATTTCATTCGGATACCGGGTTATTGTGCGTATCAACTTACGCAGGAAGCTGTGATTCTTCTTCATCTTATGTCGGTAAAAATCTCCTCGCTTCGCCCCATATATAAGGAAAGTGGGGATTCTGTAAAACTGGCAAAATTGAATCAATACGAAGCTGCAGTAAACCAGGTTGATCCCGAAATCCGCCGATCGATAGAAACGCTAGCACTGTTCAGTACCCTTGACAGCCGGAAAATAATGGACAGCATTATCGCCTCATATAAGAAGACGTGACCTCTAGACCAAAGGAAACGGCTGTCCTTGTTGCCTATCCTACTCGTGAGAGGAACAGGACTCCGCGAGGTCCTAGTTTTTTTCAATGCGCGTGCTGATCTACGGCTTCGGTCCCTACGGGCAGTTTGAAGACAACATTACGCAGCGCGTCGTAGGAAAACTTCCTCGTTCGCGGAACCTCAAGAAGATCGTCTTTCCGGTCCGCTTCGACGGAAAGCAGTTCACGGATGCGGTAAAGAAATTCGGTCCTGATATGGTCCTCGGCCTGGGGCAGTGTTCAAAAGGGAAGCGGTTGAGGATCGAGCGGCGGGCGATCAATCGGATGCGAAATGACAAGAAGGAAAGGACGCGGCCGATTGTACATGGTGGGCGGAAGTGGTTGCCGACTACCTTGGAGCTTGGGAAGTTAAGCCTTGCCAAACAAGCGAAGATTTCTCGCGACGCCGGCGACTATGTCTGCAACTTTTCCATGTACCTGATTCTCGATTACCTGAAGCATCATGACCCCGCGACACGGTTCGGTTTCATTCACATCCCCCATCGATACAAGGTAAGCGAGGTAGTCCGACTTCTATCGAGATTTCTCGGAGAGTTGAGAAGCCGAAGCCGCGTGGCACCGGACTGATCAGGTTAATCAAGCCACGAGAGGATCAGTCACTCCCGCGGAAGCGGGAGTCCAGGTATGGAAGGGACTCTGGATTCCCGTTTTCACGGGAATGACGCGTAAAGCCCTGTACAAAGTATTTCTTGAACTCGCCTTCGGGCCGATACCGATCAAACCCATCGGCTCGAAGGCAATGGCCGTTCAGCTTGACGTCAGCCGGCGCAGGGCCTCGGCGTATTTTTCCTGAGTTTTGCGCACGACTTCGGCGGGCAGGTTAGGGGGGTTGTTCGGGTCCCAGTTGCTGCTTATGAGATAGTCGCGGACGTACTGCTTATCGAAGCTGTCGGGCGACGTTCCCGGCCGGTATCCTTCCTTGGGCCAGAAGCGCGACGAGTCGGGCGTCAGCACTTCGTCGATCAAGATCAGCTTTCCGTCGAACACGCCGAACTCGAACTTCGTGTCGGCGATGATGATTCCCTTTTTCTCGCCGATCTCGCGGGCCCGCTTGTAAATCGCGATGCTCAGATCGCTTAGCTGTTCCGCCATTGGCCTGCCGACCTGGTCGATCATCTGTTGAAAAGTAATGTTGATGTCGTGCTCGCCAACAGGCGCTTTGGTCGAAGGTGTGAAGACCGGCTCGTCGAGGCGCGACGCCTCGATAAGCCCCTTCGGCAGCGAGATGCCGCAGACCGCGCCGGTCTTCTGGTAATCTTTCCAGCCGGAGCCGACAAGATAGCCGCGCACGATGCACTCGGCCGGCGCGGGCTTCGCCTTTTTCACCAGCATGCTGCGGCCTTCCAACTCCTTGCGATAAGGCCGGCATGCGGCGGGAAATTGGGCGACCTCGGTGGTTATCAAATGGTGGGGGACGAGGTCCTCCATCACCTTGAACCAGTAGAGCGAGAGCGCGGTCAGAATCTTCCCCTTGTCGGGGATCTCGGTCGGGAGCACTACGTCGAAGCACGAGATGCGATCCGAGGCGACCATCAGCAAACGATCGCCGAAATCGTAAATGTCTCTGACCTTTCCCTGCCCCAAAAGCGGCAGTCCCGGCAGCGCGTGTTTGGTCATGGTTTCGCTCTCAGCAAAAGATATTTCCCATGTGGTTCGGATCGTTCATCGAACCAAGACGCCAAGACCGCAAAGAACGGGCGTGATGAATCACGCCCCTACGTTCGGAAAACAGTGTCCGGCATCTCCGTAGGGGCGCAATTCATTGCGCCCACATCCCCGTGGCGCCCTTTGCGGCTTTGCGCGAGTCCGCGGGTTATTTAAAGAATCTCTTTACGCGCTCCATCGCCTCTTCGGAAACTTCATTTCGCTTGGGGAACTCGCCCTTCAGCGGCTTGGTCGCGTCGATCATCGCCACGGTGTCGCCCAGCCAGCCGCGAAAGCTTTGGACCTTGTGAATAATCTCGATGTCTTTGTCCCAGTGGGTTCGGGTGCTGACCGCCCACATTACTTCGCGCTCGTTGAAAACGTCGACATCCTCGTCCACCACCACGCAGAGCTTCAGATTCGGCATCTCGACGAAGGCCTGCATCGCGGCCTTGTTCGGGTCGTTGATGAACTCTTTTTTGATCGAGATGTAACAGATGAGCCGCCCGCAGCCGGATGCCGGCAGATGAATCGCCTGGATTCCGGGGACATTTTTCTTGATCACGTTATAAACGCTGCCCTCTTTGGGAATCCCTCCGAGGTTCCAGTGATCCATTTGTCCGGGCCAGAAGTCTTGGACGATCGCTTTTTTGCGGTGCGTGATCGCCGTCACTTCGACGACCGGCACCTTCATCTCGGCCTGGTAGTAGCCGAGGATCTCGCCGAAGGGGTTCTGCGATTCGCGGACATGCGGCGGGACCTCCCCCTCGATCACGAGCTCGGCGTCCGCCGGCACGAGAAAGTCCTCGCCCCAGGTCTCCGACGGCGTCAACCGCAGCGGCTCTCCGAGAAACGCCGCCGCCGTCGCGTAGTCGTTGTTGCCGAAGGGGGTCATGCAACAACTGGAGAGGTAAAAAGCCGGATGATGGCCCAGGACGACGATCACCGGAGCGCGCCGCCCCGCCTTCTCATATTCCGTGGTCATCGCTTCGAGGTGATGATGGGCGTGCGCGGAGAAACTCATCCGCTGCGGCGCGTAGTACATGTTCTTGGTGAAGGTGATGTCGTAGAATCCGCGGTCGATGCTCTTCATGATGCAGGTCATCGTGAGATAGGCGCCGACGTCGTCCTTCTGATGCATCGGAATGGGGAGCGTCCTCAAGTCGGCCTTGGCGCCTTTCAGCACCACTTCTTTGCAGGGCGCCCGGCTCGACGGGACGGTTTCCAACTCGCCCTTTTGCAGCTCGCGCCTGGCCACTTCGAGGCTCAGCTCCATGTTCGATTTAAGCTCTCCCATGTCGAGCTGGTCGGCGCAAAACTGGCGCGTCACCCAGGGATTGTAGAAGAGCGAGAACTGCGACTGCTCGCCGTTCAAGCTGGGGACATTCTCGAACAGGACCATCTTGCGCTCGCCTCTCATGTCGAGGTGTTTCAAGTAGGCGATGGTCTCGTGCCGGTTGGCGTCGATCCGATCCTTTACGCGGATCACCGATCCGGGCCTTTTCTCTTCTTCCCGGGCGATAAAACTTTGTAGGTCTTTACTCATTATTTCACTCCTTCATTTGAGTTGCGATGAATGTCGTCTCAATTTCCTTTCTCCCGCAGCGAAAGTCAATACCCTTTGACCTTCACCGAAAAAACTTATTGCGCCAGCCCGAACGGTAAAGCAGCCTGAATCCCGTGCGAAGGAAATCCGTCGTCCGCTTCGTGTTTGGAAACCAGGCGAACTCACGCTTCAAGCCGAAACGATCCGCCACGATGGTCTTTTGCCGGCAGTATTTGCGGATGCCTTCGGCGCCGTGGCGCCGGCCGATGCCGCTCTCTTTCATCCCGCCCATCGGCGCGTCGGGGATCACGAAGTTCACCAGGCTGTCGTTGATGCAGACCGATCCCGCCTCGATCTTCTCCGCCATCTTCCAGGCGAGATCCTTATCCCGCGTGAAGATGCTGCCGTCCAGGCCATAGCGGGAATCGTTGGCCAGCCGCAAGGCCTCTTCGCCGTCCGTAACCTTCATAATGGGAATGATCGGCCCGAAAGTCTCATCCCGCATGATCTCCATGCCGTGATGCACATCCACCAAAACCGTCGGCTCGTAATACAGTCCGATATATTTCGGGTTTCTGCGCCCGCCGCACAAAACCTTCGCCCCTTTTTTAACCGCGTCCTCGACCTGCGCTTCGACCTTGTTGATCTGCGTCTCGGAAGTCATGCTGCCCAGCTCGACTTCGCCGTCGCTCGGCCCCTGGCGCAGCGCGCGCACGCGGCTCACCACCAGGTCGACGAAGTTTTGATAAACCGGCGCCTCCACGTAAACGCGCTCGATCGAGGTGCAGACCTGCCCGGAGTTCATCAGCGCGCCCCAGACGCAGGCGTTGGCGGCGCGCTCCAGGTCGGAGTCCTTGAGGACGATCATCGGATCCTTGCCGCCAAGCTCCAGGCTCACCGGAATCAGTCGCTCCACCGCGCGCCGCGCCACCTTCTTTCCCGTCTCGACGCTGCCGGTAAACGAGATCATATCCACCTGGTCGATCAGCTGCTCGGCAACGTCGCCGTAGCCGATCAGCACCTGGAGGAGGTTGTCGGGAAAGCCCGCCTGCCGCGCAAGCTCAGCGCCCAACAGGGCCGACAGCGGCGTCAACTCCGAGGGCTTGAGGATAACCGCGTTGCCGGCCATCAGCGCGGGGATCGCTTCGCCGATCGTCAGGACGAGAGGGAAGTTCCAGGGGCTGACGATTCCGACCACGCCAAGCGGCCCGTAGATCGAAACGACCTTTTTGCTTTTTAAAAGATGCGGCCGGATCTTTTCCGGTTTGAGATACTTGGCCGATCTTTTCGCCCAGAAGCCGATGGCATCATAGAGATAGAACAACTCGTTGCCGAAAACTTCGGCTAGCGGCTTGCCGGTCTCGGAGGCGACCACGCCGGCGATCTTGTCTTGATTATCGAGCAGGAGATCGCGAAAGCGGTAGAGGAGCTTCGCTCTCTCATCAAAGCTCCGCTCTCTCCAGACCCGTTGCGCCGCGCGGGCGGCTGCCACGGCCTGCGTGACCTGTTCGGGCGTCGCGACCGGCAGGGTGGAGATGATCTCTCCGGTTGCGGGACTACGGACTTCGAGGGGCGCGCGTGTCACCGGAAGTTTCTCCAGGCTTTAGACAAACGGAGATAAGAAGCCGGTAAGAAGGGACTCAGTCGTGCAGCAGCTCCAGCGCTTTTGCCGCGATGTTGTCTTCCGAAAGCCCGTATTTTTTGTAGAGGCCGTCGGGGTCGCCGGACTCGGCGTAATCTTCCACCGCGACCCGCTTCACGCGGCCGCGACCCAGCTCGGCGACGACTTCGGCGACCGCGCTGCCGAGGCCGCCGACGATCCCATGATCCTCCACCGTCAGAATTTTTCCCTGAGAGAGGGCGACGCGGCCGATCAAGTCGCGGTCGATCGGCTTGATCGTGTGGATGTTGACGACCTGGGCGTCCACCTGCTTTTGCGCGAGCAGCGCCGCCGCCTTCAGCGCGTTGCCCACCACGCCTCCGGTCGCCATGATCGTCATGTCGCGCCCCGGGCGGAGGACGACGCCCTTGCCGAACTCGAATTTATAATCGGGCGGATTGACGTCGTTCAGATTCTGCCGCGTCAGGCGGAGAAAGACCGGGCCGTCGTGGCGCGCGA
Organism: Binatia bacterium; assembly: GCA_041483675.1. Taxonomy (GTDB): domain Bacteria; phylum Desulfobacterota; class Binatia; order UBA9968; family UBA9968; genus 2-12-FULL-60-19. The sequence continues at coordinate 54,035 of JBGPGE010000015.1, read as the reverse complement.
TGTATTCCACGGCCCTTTCGGCCTCGATGGCGTCTCCGGGCTGAACGACGGCCATGTTGGGCAGGCTGCGCATCAGCGCGATGTCTTCCAACGCCATCTGGCTGTAGCCGTCGGGGCCGATGCCGATGCCGCAGTGGGTGCCGACGATCTTGACGTTGGCGCGGCTGTAGCCCACCGACATGCGGATCTGCTCGAAGCGGCCGACCACGAAGGTCGCAAAGCTACAGATAAACGGGATCATGCCGGCGAGCGCCATGCCCGCGCCTGCGCCGACCATGTTGCCCTCGGCGATCCCCATGTCGAAAAAGCGATCGGGGAATTTGCTGGCGAAGAAATCGCTCATCGTGGATTTGCTGAGATCGGCGTCGAGCACCACGATGCGCGGATTTTCCGCGCCCAATCGAGCCAGGGTCTCGCCAAACGCCGTGCGTGTCGCTTTTCCTGCCATAAGTTTGTTTCCTGTTTCAGGTTTCAAGCTTCTAGTTTCAAGCCGGGAACCTGAAACCTGAAACTTGGAACTTAATTCCGCGCCAGGATCTCCTGCACCGCCCGCTCTCCTTCCTCTCGATTCGGCGACTTGCCGTGCCACTCCCACTTGCCCTCCATGAACGAGACGCCTTTGCCTTTGATCGTGTGGCACAAAATCAACGTCGGCTTATCTTTCACCTTTTCGGCGTCGTTCAACGCTTTGAGGATCGCGCCGAAGTCGTGGCCGTCGATCTCCGTGACGTTCCAGTTAAAGGCGCGCCACTTCTCCGCCAGCGGCTCCAGATTCATGATGTCCCGCACCGCCCCGCTCAGTTGAATTTTGTTGTAATCAAGGAGGACGCAAAGATTGTCGAGCTTGAACTTCGGCGCGGCCATGGCGGCCTCCCAAACCTGGCCCGCCTGGGATTCGCCGTCGCTGATCATGCAGTAGACGCGGTAATCTTTTTTCATCGTCTTGCCGGCCATTGCCATTCCGAGGGCGACGGACAGCCCCTGGCCGAGCGATCCGGTCGAGGCTTCGATGCCAGGCGTGCGGTTGCGGTCGGGGTGGCCCTGCATGCGGCTGTTGAGCTTTCTCAGGCTCAGTAATTCATCGTGCGGGAGCGTCCCCAGCTTCGCCAGCACGGCGTAAAGCGCCGGCACGCAGTGGCCCTTGGACAGCACGAAGCGGTCGCGGTCCGCCCAGTTGGGATCGTTCGGCCGGTAACGCAGCTTCGAGAAGAAGAGCGTGACGATGATATCGATGCAGGAGAGCGATCCGCCGGGATGGCCCGAGCCGGCTTCGGTCAACATGCGGATGATATCCACCCGCATTTCCTTCGCAATCGTTTTAAGCTTCTCGATTTCCATATTCTTGCCAACCCCTGATTCCCAATCCCCAATTCCCGGTTTCTATACCATCGTCTGCCCGCCGCAAATGTTGATCGCCTGCCCGGTAATGCCCGCCGCCTTGTCCGATGCCAGATAGAGCACCAGCCCGGCCACTTCGCCGGCATCGATGAATCTATGGATCGGCACGCCCTGGATCGCCTGCCGCCTGAACTCTTCCACGGTAATCCCCAGACTCGCCGCGCTCTCGCCCATTCCCTGGCGCGCCATCTCGGTCTCGACCCAGCCCGGGCAGATCGTGTTCACCGTGATGCCGCGCCCCACGACTTCGAGCGCTAAGGCGCGCGTAAAGCCGATCAGGCCATGCTTCGTCGCGCAGTACGCCGTGTAACCCGCGACGCCGAATTTGCCCAACACCGAGGAGAGATTGACGATCCGCCCGCCCGCATGATCCTTCATCGACTTGAGGACTTCCTTGGTCACCTGGTACGTCCCGGTGAGGTTGGTCTCCAGGATATCGTGCCAGCGGCTGTCATGCGGGTCGTCGATCCGGTTCATCCCGCCGATACCGGCATTGTTGACCAGAATATCGATCGGTCCCCAACTCTCGACAATCTTGGCGACGCCCGACCGGACCTGATCCTTATTTCGGATGTCCATTTGGACCGCAAAGAACGCTCCGCTCCCCGACGTCTCGGCGGCGCCCTTCAAATGCGCGGGGTCGCGCGAAGCGATCGCAACCCGGGCGCCGTTTGCGGCCAGCGTTTCCGCGATGGCCTTCCCAATGCCGGTTCCTCCTCCCGTAACCAGGGCGATTTTTCCGGCCAATGACATCTTTTTTTCAAACGCGCAGGCAGAGTTGAGGGATACCTATCGGGTTTTACGCGAAAAGGCAAGAATTTGATTGGTGACGGAATCGACAGGGTTATCCGGCGTCCAGACAAATTGCGGCCAGCGCCGGTCAGCGTGTTGCCGTTAGAATCGGTCGTCGAAGTCTTGCCGTCCGAGGTGGAAGTGAAAGCGGAGAAACAATTGGCTAGAAATAGGATTCAACAGGGAATCTTTTATGGTCAAGATCCAGAGGCGGGGGAGGGCAGCTTCAATCCACGATATGTAAAAAGCAAATAAGCAAAGCCTGACACCTCCCCTGAAATCCGTGGCGCTGCAACATCATTATTGATGTGTTACCCGTAGCGTGGAAGTGAAGCCGTTTCGAGGTTTCGGGAATTCTCGAACTGAAGACTCAAGCGAGAATTTCAGGCCTCGGTGTACCAGGTGGTGTGGCGCTCCACGGGCAGGCGCTTGGCCATAGTCTTCTGCTCGGAGTATCCCAAGAAAACGCACGCCACCGGTCGCTCTTTCTCTGTGAGTCCGAGAATCGGGCCAACGAAGTTTTGGTCGATCCAGTCCCCCGTGCTGGGATAGCTGCCCAGGCCTCGCGCGGTCGCGGCAACCAGCAGGTTCTCAATCGCGCACCAGCAGGCCGCGAAGTTCTCCTGGTCAACGATTTTGTTCTCATCGCCCACCATGGAAACGATGATCACGACCGGGGACGAATAACACTTAGCCCGAGCGAAGCCGAGAGCGTCTTCGCTCGCCTGCCCGCCCTTTTTCTCCGCGGCCCAACGTACTGCCGCCTGTCGGGCTCCGACCAATCGCTCGCGCCCCTCTCCGGAGAACACGTGAAAACGCCAGGGATGGGTCAATTTGTGGTTGGGCGCCCAGTGGGCGGCGTCGAGCAGCTCCTCGATCCACTCCCGAGGGATCTCGGTGGGAAGGTACGCCTTCACCGAGCGGCGCGTCTTGATTGCGGTGAGCGCATCAGCGAGAGGGCGCTCCGTTGTGGCTGCCATGATCCTACCTCCTGAACTTGTGCCGATTATATGTACAGGAAATTTAAAATTTTTCCCAGTTGCGAGCTATATCGTCGAACCGGCGAGTCGTCAAGCCGGCGTGTGTTTGGTGAAAGTTGCGGTTTTGCTTCGATTGGCTCTGGCGATGCAGCGGTCGGAGGAGGTTGGGGGAATCGCGGCCGGCGCCGGCGGTTCGTCGCGGTCCAGAGACAGTACGCGAGCGCTTGAGATTTAAAGAGTATCAAGATTGCAAGGTCTGACCCCGTGGATAGAAATCTCACTTCTCCGGTGATGGACTGGCAGGGAAAGGTGTCAAGGAAAGCGTCGAAAGTGTTTTGAAGAATAGCACTCGAATTCGTTGTTGCTGTTCTGGGGGCAGCTCAGTTGGAACGTGGGATACGGCTGCGAAAAACTCCCAACTGTCGAGTCTCGTGATATAGTGAAATCCGGTAAGATATATCGTCGTGTTGAGTAATATCGGCCGTCCGTTACGTTGAAAACTCGTCTTTATATTTGTGTAAACAAAGTCGTAAGAACCGACACTCTCTCGCGCAATGGATATAGCCTGCGATGGCGGATCAAGTCTTATTTGTTCCAGTGCCATAGAGATTTGGTGCGCCTGCAACACCGGATACACCAGGTCTAGATTATCCGAAGGTTCGATTTCTCCTCGACGAAGCGCGCGCTCGATCCATTCTCTTAGGAATCGCGCGTCCCTTTCGTTCTCATCGGTGATCTGATTCAATTCCTCGGCCCAGCGATGTTCAGCTGCCGTATATCCCCAGATGAAAAATGTCTTGAATCGCCGACCAAAAGTCCAGCCTGCAAATCGAAGAGACGCGCCCGTTATCGGGTCAACCAGATATTTATATTTCTGGGATAACCCCCAACCAGAGGCCGGGAATACCGCGCGAACAGAATACACAATATCGGTTAATACGTGTCCCTCCTCCGTCGGAAGAGGAGCGGCAGGATCTGCAGCGAACACGCGTGAGAAAGCCAGAATTAAAATCATGGTGCTGATTCCACTGACCAACCTGTCCCAGTGGCGGCCGGGAGCTTGACGGGAGAGATATTGTATGATCCACATTTGCCGGACTCAACTCTGAAAGTAAAGATTCGACCCGCCGTTGCCAGGAGATCACACCGCACGATTAGTCGTCAAAGGCTATTCCTGTTGCCGTGGCTCCTTGGTCAAAAAAGAAGGAGATGGTTTCAAGGAAAGAGTGGAGAGGGTCTTAAAGAATAGTTGCCGAATCGCTTGCTGCTGTTCTGACGGCAGTTCAAGGGGGATATGCGATACGGCGGCAAAGAACTCCCAACTGTCAAGTCGAGGTAGATAGTGAAACCCGGTAATATAAATCGTGGTGTTGAGTGAGACCGGCCGCCCGTCTCGTTGAAAACTCGTTTTTAGGTCTGTGTATACAAAGTTGTAAGAACCAATCGTTTGACGATCGATCTTTATAGGCTGCGCCGAAGGATCGAGCTTGATCGGTTGCAGGACGACAGTGCTCCGATCCGCTTGCAACAGTGCATGAACAAGGTCAAGGTTATCGGAAGGTTCGATTTCTCCTCGACGAAGCGCGCGCTCGATCCATTCTCTTAGGAATCGCGCGTCCCTTTCATGCTCATCGGCTACCTGATTCAACTCCTCGGCCCAGCGATGTTCAGCCGCAGTATATCCCCAGATCAAAAATGTCTTGAATCGACTGCCAAAAGTCCTGCCTGCAAATCGGAGGGAGGCTCCCGTTGCAGGGTCGACCAAATACTTTCGTTTCGCACTTAGTGCCCAGTCAGAAGCGGGGAATACTACACGAACAGAATAAACAACAGTGGTTATTACGTGTCCCCCCTCCGCTAGAGGAGAAGTACTATCTGCGGCGGAAAGCGTCGAAGCGGCCATAATCACACTCGTCGCAATGACCGTGCTGATCATCCCTATCAATCTATAGTCCATACAGCCTGTGTGTGCGACTCGATCTATCTCTGCGCCGGCACGGCGCATGCGACGCTGCATGGATGCGTGAACGGAATCAGAGGAATCAAAGAGACGCCCACTGGAGCTAAAAACGGATTCCGTCCGAGATACGTCACCGCGTCCAACCAGCTCGAATTATTTTTAATTATCGCTCCAGAAGCTTCCGCTGCCGCGTCTATTGCGGACTGCGATACGATGGAGGCGTTGAGAGTTACGTTCAACCGCGGCGCAACCCCTCCCATTGCCAAAGCATTGCTCCCTACGGCAGTCCCCGCGCTGTGCAGCTCGATGCTGGCTCCGGGGGCCAGGAGCCTGTAATCCCCGTTCACGGCGTAAGTGAGAGCGCCTTTCACGCCGAATTTCTCTAACCCCGCCTTGATTAGATCGGCCAATGGGCCGGATGACTGATTCCACCGCACGAACGCAAGATCATTTTGTCGCCCGAATTGGATCGCGTCATCCAGCGTTCGAGCATATACACCTTGAACGCCATGCGTCGCGGTTCCCTGTGGCACTTTGTCAACTACTTGCTCTTTTGCCACATCGACGACCTTCCCAGGATTAGTAAAGTGATCGAATAAAGCGCGACCAACTTGGCTGGCCATAGCCATATAACCGAGGATCATGCTTGCCTTCTGGGCATTTTTCGAGTCACTGTAACTGGTCGCAACAGAAGCGATTTCCAAGAAAGTATATTCGGGCGCCACCTCAATAAAAAGAAGAGCAGTAATCACTCGGATGAAATTGACAATATGCTTGAATATGTCCCAGAAAGAATGACCGCTCGGGTCAATGTGCCTCTGAGGGTTGTTGATAACATACGAGTAACGGTTGAGGCTTTGAGGGTTGTCCGGCTGTGGGACAAACATATCAGGCGAAATAAACCTTGCAAGCTCCGGGTCATAGTACCGACCGCCATAGTAATAGAGGCCGGTTTCAGGATCGAGCTCCTGGCCAGTGAAGCGCCGAGAGGGATCGGCGTTGCCTTCGGAGCGGGAGACTTTTCCCCAAGGATCGTACTCGGTGAGTTGGACTCGGTTGCCGGTGATATCCGTGATGACGTTGACGCCGCCGAGGTGGTCGTTGTGGTAAAAAAGTTTCTTCTCGGGATTTACGACCGGAGACTGCTTGGCCGCCAGCAGCTCATTTCCGGCCCGGAAGAATTTGGTCTTGGTCCCGTCAGGGTCGATCTCATAACCGGCGAAGGGGTAGAGGACTTGACCGAGCGGGCCGTACTTCTTCACCCTCTGCCCCGTGTAGTCGTAATCCATCGTGGTCGTGCCGCCCATGGTAACGGAATCGACACGGTTGTCCGGCGTCCACACGAATGTTCGCCCAGCCCCGGTGAGCGTGTTGCCATTCGCATCGACGGTGTAGAGCTTCTCGGTGAAGGTCGCCGGATCATAGGTTCTGGTGACGAAGGAGGGTGGAGCCGGGAAGCGAAAAGGGCAGGAGAAACCGGTTGCCTACTTCAGCAAGTCAACATAGTCAACAACGTTTCTGTGAGGACCTGGAGTGAACCTAATGGCCGCTCGGTTTAGCCCCCTCGGCTCCCCCCAGCCTTTTTTTCGCCCATGCAAGCGTGAAGGGGCCCCACAGCGGCAAGAGAACGAAAAAAGGCGGTATTAGGCCATTCATGGCGACACCCGTTGCTGCTCCGACGCTCATCCCAAATTCTCGTGATCGCCACAGGAAGCCTCCGACGAACACTAAGTAGAGTAATTCGAACACAAATAATCCAACAAAAAGCTTCAAGTGAGCAAGCTTCAGACGCACTTGGTCGAGGCCGCACCATACCTGAATTATGCAACAAAGAATCGTGACAATGAGCATCAAATAGGAAGCGGGGTAGAAGTAGGGGACATCATATTGCTGAAAACGCTCTGCGAATCCGCCCGTGATTACGGTCAATAGCGCTTTAACGCTGATATAGAGACCGAAACCGGCGGTTAGGAGCGTGACGATACCCGTCCCCACGGCTACGACCCGTGGAATATCCGCAATATATTTCTGTGTTCGATTAGCCACATGGACCTACCGCTTGTCTTTTGGGCGACCCGCGTTACATATTCCCTCCACAATATCACAGCCTGGTTCCCATCCCCCGCCTAACTTACATAGACCCGCTATGACGCTGCACCATCCTTCAAACTCTTTCTGTGAAATAGGTGGTTTTACAATTGAAGGGTCCTTATTAGTTTTCAAATCACCTTCTTTAACCGTCTCTTTATCGGGCGTTTGGTCGGGTACGTTACAGGCATGCTCAGTATCCATGCACACACCTGGCGGAAGGGTTTTCCTGAGACCCACAAGCTGTCTTCCCTCTACGGGATCTACGGTTTCATCGGGAATTCCGTTGTCGCCACCGGCTCCTTCCACCGGCTCTGAAATTAGTGATCCCTCAATCAGCATGTAGCCGCCATAAAAAACCGCTGCACTAACAGCGCCCGTGACGGCTCCAAGACCAACGTTCTTCCAGAAATTTCCACCACTAATTACGCTCTTTAGCCCACCGACAATTGTTCCTCCAACAGCTCCAACAGCAGCCGCGGCGCCAAGGCCTCCTAGAGCGCCGCCCTTTAACGCGCTAAACATTGGCCCGGCAAATGAGCCAATAATACCTCCCCCTAGACCCCCTATTAGCAGGTTCTGCCCCCAACTGCCTCCAAAAATCTTCGTCTGGATGGCGGACAGAGTTAGTCCAATCACGACTCCTTTAACGACGCCCTCAATAGACAGTTTTGCGGCAATAAAGTCGACAATTGCGATGATCGCCTCGATAATGTCGTCGAAAATGAAAAAGTGGCCGCTAGGATCAACCAGCATAATTGGATTGTTCCTGACATAGCTGTATCGGTTAAGACTCTGCGGATCTTTGGGCTGCTGGACAAAGATGTCAGGGGAGATAAATCTCCCAAGCTCCGCGTCGTAATATCGCCCGCCATAGTAGTAGAGGCCGGATTCTGGATCAAGGATCTGCCCTGTGAATCTCCGCTCCGGTTCAACATTCCCTTCGCTGCGGGATACCTTTCCCCACGGATCATACTCGGTGAGCTGGACTTTGTTGCCGCTCAAGTCCGTGATGACGTTGACGCCGCCGAGATGGTCGTTGTGATAGAAGAGCTTCTTTTCGGGGTCGGCTACCGGTGTCTGCTTCGCGGCGAGCATCTCGTTGCCGACTTTGAAGTATTTGGTTCGCGTCCCATCGGGGCCGATCTCGTAGCCAGAGAAGGGATAGACGGTGAGACCGAGTGGGCCGCTCTTTTTAACCCTGATGCCGGTGTAATCGTAATCCATCGTGGTCGTGCCGTCCATGGTGACGGAATCGACCCGGTTGTCCGGTGTCCAGACGAAGCTTCTGCCCGCGCCGGTGGCGGTGTTGCCGTTGGCGTCGGCCGTGTAGAGCTTCTCGATAAAAGTCACAGGATCATAGGTCCTGGTGACAAAGGAGGGGTGACTGGGATCTTGGTAGAAATATTGGACGCCGTCCTTCGAGAGAATATTCCCGATAGCGTCGAAGGTGTAGCTCCTCATCGTATAGCCCTGGTCGGGGCCGAAATTGCCGCTTGCCGTTGTGAGTCGATTGAGCCCGTCGTAGGTGAAAGTCCGGGTAGCGGTGAAGAGGGAATCGGTGATCGTTAGGATATTGCCGAGGTTGTCGTAATCGTAGGTGAGGTTCTGGAAGTTACCTCCCAGTCCTGATGTTGCGCGATTGATCGGGCGGAAATCCGGTGTGGCTCCGGTGTCGTTGTAAGTAAAGTTCGACGTAACGCCGTTGCCGTACTGGATGGTTTTCTTCTGGCCTCGGGCGTTGTAGCTAATGGCTGATACATAATCACCCGAGGGCTCGAAGATTCTGTTCAGCCAGCCAGCGTCGTAGGAATAACTGACCGAATCCCCATCCGGGAAAGTCTCGCTGGTGATCTTTCCCAGGGCGTTGTAGGTCTGGGACATTGTATAGGACGCGCCATCACATACTGTGCCGTCGATGGTACGCTGAGTTTGAGTCACACGGCCAAGCTGGTCGTAACTGAAGCAAGTCACCGCGGACAAATCGGCCACTTTGGTCAGCCGCCCTTTGGAGAACGGAACGGCAAGATCGTCGTAAGTCCAGTTGATCTGGCTAAGATCGGGATAGATTTTCTTCGTCATCCGGCTCTGGAGATCGTATTCGAAGTTGAGAATTTGTCCCTTGGCGTCGGTCTGGCTGATGAGGTTCCCTGCCTTGTCGTAGACGTAGCTCCAGTTCCCCATGTTTGGATCGCTCATTGCAGTCTTCCGCCCCATGAGGTCGTAGGTCATGGTCGTGACGTGGCCGAGCTGGTTGGTGACCTTGGTGAGGGCGTCGATAGCGTTGTATTCGTAGGTCGTCACGTAGGTTTCGGCCCCGTTCACCTCCTCGACTCGTTTTTGGCGGTCGTAGGCGTCCAAGAATTTCCGTTTTACGTTGCCGTTCGGATCGGTCTGGGTGATCTTGTCGCGGAGATAGCTCGTCGTGCCTACGGTCCCATCGGGATTTGTGACTTGAACCTGCCTTCCTATGGCATCGTAGCTGAACTGAGTGAAAACGGGGCTCTCGGTGGAAAAGTGCGGCGCGGACTTTGCCGCCACTTGACCCCGGGCATCGAAGGTCGTGTCGGTCACAATCGTCGTGCCCCCAGGCCCATCGGAACGCGCGTGATCAGCCCTTCCCAGGCCGTCGAAATATGATTCGCTCACGATGACGTTGGCCGTGCCGTGCTCTTCGGTCGTGTTCGTGACGATGCGCTGGAGGTTGGGATCGCCGAAGTCGAGGTAGAGGCGGCTCATGGAGCCTTGGGTGGAGGCTCCGTCCAACGGCCCGGTCTTTTTCGTCAGTCTGCCGAACACGTCATAGTCCGAGGTCGTCGTCTGCAGGTTGGGGTCGGTCTGGCTCGTAATCACCCCGAAGCGCGTGTCGTATGCAAAGCTGGTCGCAAAGCCGAGGCAGCTCGTAACCGTCTCTGGATAGGTCTGGCTCGCCTCGTAGGTCATGGTCGTCGCGCAGCCCCGTGCATCGGTGGTAGATGTCTTATTCCCGAACACGTCGTAGGCGTGAGCGACTATGGGATTGCCGCTGGTCCCCTGGGCGCCCGCGAGACGGTTTTCCTCTTTGGTCAGCAAGCCGCGTGTGTCGTAGGTGAGCCAGCGCTCGCGCACCACCGCGCCGGCGGCATCGGTCAGCGTAAGGTGGATCGGGCGGTGGATTCAATTGGCCGAGTCGATAGACCAATCGGTCTTTTCCGTCCGCTCATCTCCCGTAACAGAGACATCGCCTAAGTAGGTGGTCTGGGTTGGATTGCCGTTGGTGTCATAGGTAAAAGTCTGGGCGGTTTGTATGCATGTCGGCTGGCCATCGCACTTATACTTGTCAACCCGGCTTAAGGAGACCAGCGTGACGCCGCTGAAAGGAGTCGAAGTAGCCCATGTATTGACGACCTTCGAGAACAGCGCGACCGTGTTGCTGTAGGTTTCGATCCGAGAGGGCCGGCCTTTCTTTAAGTCGTCCTGAAGGAAGAAGTTGTCGGTATAGTGGCCGAGCGGATCGATCGAGCGGACCTGGGCGTAGCCACGGAACTCGCTGAAACCGCCGCCCCCTGCTGAGGGATTATAGCTGATGAAGTTTGTGGTCGCCGACCAGCCAAGACCGTCGCTCACGGTCCGGCTAAGCACCCGGTTTCGCGTGCGATCGTAAATGGATCCTGGATAGTCGAGCTTGCCTGAGCGGGCATAGCCGTATAACTGCGAGCGGCAGGTCCCTGCGGTGGTGATATCCAGCCCCCACAATCCCGACGGCGATGGGCAGTTGCCGTCGCCGTTGTCTCTCTGCACTTTATAGATCGGGAGGCTGTCGCTTGTCTGCGTCGTCCAGATGTAGCCGAATATTTTAGAGGCGGCGCACTGCCCGGGCAGAGTATTGGTATAGCTCATCTCCCACCCGCCACAGGTCTCATCCCCGGTGTAATACCGCACGAGGTAAAGAGGGGCGGTATTTGGAGCCGGATCTTTGAGGACATAGCCGAACACCCGATCAAAACATGTACCCGGAGCGTCGGAGAGAAATGGCGATCCGTTGCACAGCCCATCGTTTTCAGCCTTATTGAGGTAGATGTTCTTGATAGTTTCGTAAGTGTAGCTGACGCCGCCGTCGATCCCGTTATTGGCGGTGTCAAGAAGCCGCTTGCTGTTGTAGGTAAAGCTCTGCGAGGGCAAAGCCGAGACACCGTCGTTGCCTAAAACAGTCACCGTTTTGAGCGTCAGGTCGCCGGTCGCGCCGCCCTGCCATGTCACTCCGGGATCGCGGTCGATCGAATAGTCAAAGCCAAAGGCATACTTTCTGACCAGACTGCCGCCGACGCGGACTTCGATGGCGTCCACCCGCTCTTTCTCAAACAGCGAAATAAATGTGCTTGAGGTCGTATCCTTCCAGTCGCCGCGGGGGCCGCGGATAAACCGGACCTCCCGCGCCGGGCCGACCAGGGCGTTGTTGCGGTAGGCATATGTGATGACATCGGGATAGACCGCCTGGTCGTAGAGCTTGCCTGTTTTGCCGGATTTTGCCGTCGTCTTGACGTAGCTGTAGCGGATCGAAACCCCGCTCGTGGTCTTCACTTCATCGAGAAAATATCTCCAGGTGATAGTCGTCTTGAGATCGACGGCCAAGCCGTTCATCTTACTGTCGGCGTTGAAGCCGAAGCGGTGCTGGAGCCCGTCCTTGGTCGTCAGAATCCAATAATCCCCGGTGGAGAAATACTGAACCCTCAGAAAAGTTTCGTCTTTGGTGTGATAGATATTGTTGGCGGAATCCACCTTTGACAGCTCGTAACTCGCGCCGCCGAAGATGAGTTTAAAGGTGTCGTCGGTTTTGGAGGCGGTGGACTTCATATCGCGGAGGATGAACCCGCCGGTATCGAGGTTCCAGCCGAAACCGACTCCAGACCCTTGCTGGCCGTTTCCTATGCTGTCCAAGATCCCGCTGCTATAGCGGACGGTAATTTTCGGACTGAGACCCGCCGCCGCGCCCGGAAGTTGGACGCCGATCTGCGCCGTTGAGGAGGCCATGAACAAGTCAGTCTGAAAAGCGTCGGTGGTAAACGTATTGAGAAGCTGTTCGGATTGCGTGGGGTCGGTGGATTGGGCGGCGGCAGAGGGGGAAAAGAACCAGGGCGCGACTGAGGCTAAAAAGAGGAGCAGGGAACGGCTAAAGACCTGAGGGAGAATCAAACCACGACCGCTCTTGGAAGTATTCACGGCGTCACCTCATGCCGGCGAAATTACCGATGGGCTTAGGAGCGAACTATATTTTACTCATGGGTTGCATTGCCTCGCTAGTAGATTTTGGCAAGCTATAAAGCAATGCAACTTATATGTCAAGAAAATAATTTTAGTAAGTCTGGTGTGGGGTTTGTGTGGCCTGCCACGTTTCAATCCGGGGAATGGAAGTTCAGCAGCTCTCTGGCGGTCGGCTTGACGCCGGCGAGCCAGTGTTCCATCCCCATCTCCACAGTCGTGAGCCAGAGCACGTCGCGGAGCGTAGAGCCTTTGTGGCCGGCGCTCCGGCAATTCGCATCGACCTTCGCCTTGACTTCGCCGGGGTTGGCGTCGGGCCATACCACGAGTGAAAGGTCGCGTGGTGTGTTTAAGACAAGCCCCGCCGCCTTCGCGCCGAGAAAATAGCCGTAAATCAAATTGCTTCGCTCGCTGTCGCTCGACGATGCATAGTCCAGACAGGTATGCGGACCGACTTCCACAACCTGCCGCCACTGCTCCGATGGGCCGTCGCTGAGCGGCAGTCCGGTTCTTGGAGCGCCGTCTTTTCTAGCGGCAATACTGAGAAAAGCATAAAGCAGGGTTTTTTCTTCGTTGAGCTTGGACTGACAAAACATGGACAGGCTTTTCTCCAGCTGGTCCGCTGTAATCTCTCGGTCCGGCAAAACCCACCAGAGCGGATGATCCGCATGCTCCGGCGGCACAAGGATGTCGCTCCGATCTTTGTTGAGCGCCGCCTGCACGCCTTCCAAATAGCCCGTCGCCAGCGCGGCTCTCTCTTTTTCGTTCATAGCTGCGTAGCTCCGGCACGAGCCGGCGCTGCCGGCCGCGCCTCCGGCATTCGCCAAGGCGCAGGCGGCAAGTGTGAAAACGCAGCCGATCGACAAAACAAAAGCGCTCGACCAATTTTTCCGCATAAAGTCCTCCCGCAGGTTTCAGCTCTCGCCGGCAGCCTGCTGCTCTTCGCGGAGCTTTAAGATATTGAATCCTCTGACCAACCGGCTGAATCCTTTGAGACGCAATTCGCTCAGCGGCTCGACCTCGACCATCCGTTCGATCCGGCCGAGGGTCTTAAGATCGGTCAGGATCTGGCCGCCCGCGGCCTCCCCGCAGAGGCGGGAGGCGAGATTGATCACATTGCCGACCGCCCCATAATCCATCCGGCCTTCGAAACCGATATTTCCGAGCGCCGCATAGCCGGTAACCACCCCGATCCCCAGATCCAAATCGTAGCCCCGCTTCAGCCACCCGTCCCGGAGTTCTTTCGCCCGGTCGCGCATCTGAAGCGCCATGCCCACGGCCCGTTCCGCGTGATCCTTGTGCGGTCGAGGGTCGTTGAAAAAGACCATGAGTCCGTCTCCGGTGAAGCGCTCCAGCGTGCCGTCGTAGTGCCAGATCAGCTTGCCCATCGCCGCATGAAAAGTCCTGAGCAGGTCGAGCACCTCTTCCGGCTCGGCTGCTTCCGAGAAGGCGGTGAAGCCGCGCAGGTCGAGGAAAACCACCGTGATCTCGCGCCGGTGGCTGCTGAACAGACTGCCGTTTTCGCCGTTAAGGATCGTCTCGAATATTTGCGGGGAGATGTAGCGCTTGAGCCGGCTGATAAACCCGATCGGGTCTACTTCACTTCGGCCGGCCGATCGCGCCGAAGTGAGATTCAAGTCTTCCGACCGCGCGCTAGGCTTGACCAGACTCAAGTTGGCTCTTCTATCGAACACTTTCATGGCAGGTTCCTGGGCGGTAGCAAGCATCATGGCAACTCTCCTCCGCCGCGACTTAGGCCGACTGCTGCTCGACCAGGACGGGCGCCGTTGCGGTCACGTCCCGCGCGCTCGACCGCCGGGGGTAGAGACGAAAGACGGAAAAATTCGACCGATGAATCCGCGCAAGCCAGAGAACCGACAAGCGCACCAGCTCCATCGCCAGGCGGCCGGTTCCGGCCGACATCAAGAGAAGTTGGAAGTCGCCGGTGAGGACATATTCCCGCACAGCCGAGTTCAGGCACCCCTTGAGCACCAGGGCTACTTCGACTCCCATCCTGGTCAAGGCATCTCTCGCGACGGCGATCTTTTCTTCGGCCAATCGCGTCTGCTGCTCCCAGGAGTATCGAGACGAAAGCTTCCGCGCCTCCCACATCGCCTTGCGCGGCGATTCGGTCGTTATCCAATGGTCCTTCAGCCACGGCCCGGGGCTCGCGGGATAACGCATGAGAAAGGTAACCTTCGAGCCGGGCTTAGCCACCTTCTGAAGGATCGAGGCGATCTCGGGGATTTGATCGTCCCGTTTCAGCGCCACCAGAATTTGTCCTGTCATGATTTTTCCCTCCTTGGTTCGATTCCTGTTTGATTGCTATGGCAACAGGCGTGCCAAGGGAGACTGACCGGCGAAAATATCCGCAAGTCCCCGAATAGACGGGGGACTCACCGGCGACGGGTTTTTGGGAGAACTGGGGCGCGGAAGAAAAGTGTAGCGGATATGCAGCGCTCTAGGAGCGGAAATGCTTCACTCGATATGCAGGCTCTTCATTAATCTGGCGAGGTGGGTTCGGTGGAGGCCGAGGGTCTTGGCGGCGGCGGCCTGATTGCCTTGCGAGTCTCTGAGCGCCCTCAGGATCAGCTGTTTTTTCGAGGCCTCCAGGTGGTCCCGGTAAGAGAGATTGTCCGCCGGCGCCGTGAGCTCCGCGCCGACGATGCGCGGCGGCAGGTCGTGGAGCGCGATTTTTGGTCCCTGGCCGAGCACCACGGCGCGCTCGATCACATTGGCCAGCTCCCTCACGTTGCCGGGCCACCGATAGCGGACGAGTTTTTCCTCGGCCTCCGGGCCGATCTCGGTGAAGGGTTTTTTGGTCTCGGAGGAGAAGCGCTTCATGAAAAAATGGGCCAACTCGGGGATATCCTCGGGCCGTTCCCTTAACGGCGGCAGGGTGATGGGAATCACGTTCAGCCGGTAGTAGAGATCTTCGCGGAACTTCCCGTCTCTGATCGCGCTGTCCAGATCGCGGTTGGTCGCCGCGACGATCCTCACGTCCACCTGGATCGGCTTGATCCCGCCGACCCGTTCGAACTCGCGCTCCTGAAGGAACCTCAAAAGCTTGGTCTGAAGCTCGGACGAGATGTCGCCGGCCTCGTCCAGAAAGACCGTCCCGCCGTGGCCCAGCTCCATTTTGCCCTTTTTGATCTGGTGGGCGCCGGTAAAGGCCCCTTTTTCGTGGCCGAACAATTCGCTTTCCAAAAGTTCCCTGGAAAGGCCGACGCAATTGATCGCAATGAACGGCTTGCCTTTGCGGTCGCCCCAGTTGTGGATGGCGCGGGCGAAGATCTCCTTGCCGGTCCCGCTCTCGCCTAAAAGCAAGACCGTGGACCGGCTCGCGGCCGCCTTCGTGGCGGAGTCGATGGCCTGCTTCATCCGCGCGCTCTTGCCGACGATCAGACGGTAGCGCTCCTCCGCCTCGCCGGAGAGGATCTCGACGCCTCGTTTGAGCCGCTCGCGCTCCAGCGCCTTTTGCACCACGAGCGCGATATGGTCCGGCTCGAACGGTTTGGGAACAAAATCGTAAGCGCCTTCCTTCATCGCCTGCACGGCGCGCTCGATCGTGCCGTAGGCGGTCATCATCACCACGGTGACATCGATCTCTCTCCGGCGGATCTCTTTCAAGACCTCCAGCCCCTGCATGCCGGGCATCTCGATGTCGAGCAGAACCATCTGCGGGCTTTGCTTTTCCAGCAGCTCCAGCCCCTCCTCGCCGCGGGATGCCGCCAACACTCTATAGCCCAGCGACTCCAGACGGTCTTTCAGGACCTCCCGGATGTCCGGGTCGTCGTCCACGACGAGGATGGTTTCGCTGAAGGATTCCATGAATATCGCTAGTCCAGGCGCGTGAGGCACTCGGCGGCAAGCCTCTGCGGCCGACGACGGGAATTCAATGGAGAAGCGAAAGCCGGCGGCCGGTCGGAGAGCCTGCGCATCCGATACTGCCGGTGGAAATAAGCAGCGACCCATTGCGCAGGCTCGGAGAGCGGCTGGCGGCTTTCACCGCTGCCGGCGGATTTCAACGATAATGACTCTCGCATGAACATCGCTATAGGGAGATTTTATAGACCTGCTCGATCTTGGTCTTCAGCTCCTCCCACTCGAACGGCTTGAGGACGTATTCGTTGGCCCCTTTCGCCATCGCTTCGATCGCCGCCTCGCGAGTGGAGGAGGAAGTAATGATAATGACCGGAATTTTCCTGTCACCCTTGCGGATGTGTTCCAGGGTTTCGATCCCGCCCATCTCCGGCATCTTGACGTCGAGGAAAACCCCATCGAACTTTTCCGTCGAGAGCTTTTTCAACGCCTCCACGCCGTTTCCGGCGGTGATCACCGTGAATCCATAAGCCTCAAGGCGATCTTGAATCACCTCGACAATGTCTTCTTCGTCATCGACAACGAGCACCTTGAGGCCCATAATCCGTCTCCTCAGTCAGCCGGCGCTTCCGGCGTCAGCGGCTGCTCCGCGGGCAGGGTAAACGAGAAAATGCTTCCGCCGCCCGGTTCGCTTTTCACCCAGATCTTCCCGCCGTGCATCTCGACCAGGACCTTGGAAATAGCCAACCCAAGGCCGGTGCCGCCGCTTTTGTGCTTCCCTGCCTGGGCGACCTGGTAGAACTTGTCGAAGATTTTTTCCGCCTCGTCCGCAGCGACGCCGGGTCCCGTGTCCGCGACGGATACCTCGGTCCAGCCGGCGCCGTTCCTCCGGATCGACACGCGCACTTGTCCGTGCGGCGGGGTGAACTTGACGGCGTTGCCGATCAGGTTGGTCAGCACCTGCACGACTTTGTCGCGATCGGCCCAGGCGCTCGCGCCGCTGTCGGGCGAGGCGACTTCGAGGCTGATGAGCTTATCCGAGGCCACCGGCCGGATGCTTTCCATGACTTCCTGCGCCACCGTCGCCAGAGAAAGGCTCGTCGCCTTGAGATCGATTCTCCCCGCCTCGATCCGCGAAAGATCCAGGATGTTGTTGATCAGCCGCGTCAGCCGATCGGCGTTCGATTTCATGCGGGTGAGATAGCGGGTCTGTTTTTCGTTCAGCGGGCCGGTGATGCCGTCCAGCATGTTGTCCGCCGAGCCTTTGATCGCGGTCAGCGGCGTGCGCAGCTCGTGAGAGACGTTGGAGACGAAATCCGACTTCATCCTGTCGAGATCCCTCAGCCGCTTTTCGTAGCGCTGTTTCTCGGTGATGTCCTTGGCGAGATGGAGAAAGCCGTCGATGTCGCCCTGTTGGTCGCTGATGGGCGACACCGCCAGCGCCACGTCGATCGCCGCGCCGTCCTTTCTTTTCCTGTGCACCTCCAGGTTGCGA
The DNA here is from genome assembly GCA_041483675.1 of Binatia bacterium. Lineage (GTDB taxonomy): Bacteria > Desulfobacterota > Binatia > UBA9968 > UBA9968 > 2-12-FULL-60-19. The sequence continues at coordinate 36,262 of JBGPGE010000015.1, read as the reverse complement.
ATGACGCCGTCGTGCCGGACCTTGTGCCGCACCTCCGCCAACTCCGTCACGCGATTTGGAGGAAGCAAAATCGCCATGCTTTGACCGACAGCCTCCTCCTTGCTGTAACCGAAGATAACCTCGGCTCCGCGGTTCCATGTCAGGATGCGGTCTTCCAGGTCCGTCGAGACGATCGCGTCGCCGGCGTTCTCCACCAGATTTTCGATATAGGCCTTGCCTCGGTGCAGCTCTTCGTAGAGCTGGGCGTTCTCCAGCGCCGCGCCGAGTTGGGCGCCGAAGGCTTTGAGGAGGCGGATTTCCCGCGTCGCAAATCGGTGGAACTTCCGGCTCCCTACCACCATCACGCCCAGGACGCGCTTTTTGGACATCACCGGCGCAGCGGCAGTGGAAATCACGCCTTCGCGTTCCATCGCCCGATTCTTGTAAAGCGGGTTTTTTCGAATATCCGGCGAGATATACGCCTCTTTGGTCTCAAAGACGATCCTGGAGACGTTCCGCCGGTCCGAAGCGATCGGCGTCGCGTAGGTCATGAACTCGGGGGAACGAAGGCCGCGCGCGGCGCGGACGACCATAGTGTTCGATGCAGGGTCCAGAACGCGAATGAATCCCACTTCGAACCCAAGGATCTCCAGAGACTTATCCAGGGTGTCGTTCAGGACTTTCTCGATGTCCAGGGACTGGGTCGCGGTCTCGGCCAAGGCAAGCAGCGAGGCCAAGTCCCGCGTGCGGGTCAGGAGTTGCTGCCGTTTGGCCGAGTCTCCGGCAAGAGAGCCTTTTCTATTGGCGCCCTGACGCTTCATTCAATGTAAACTCCGCCTCTTGAGGCGGGCACAAAGCCGATGGGGTTTCCAAAGGGGAGAAGCGGTAGCTCTCCCCTTTGGTCGAACACGGGGATTCAATCCCCGTGTTCGATATAACTTGATTTCTCAGCGCGCGTGGTCAAAGGAGGAAATGATCCAGGATATATTTAACCAACTCGGAGTTCGGGCTCTGGGCCCATTGGGTCATTGCGGCGTTCGCCTTGTCGCCCGGATCGTCGGAAAATCCCGCGTTGAGCGTGCCGACGTAGCCGCCGTTGAGTTTGACGGCGATTGACCGGCGGTGCATCACGCCCGCCTTCATATCGAGAGCCTTGCCCGTCATCTCAGGCTGGTCGACGTTCCAGTCGCGCTTATGGACCGAGCCGGGATTGTCCAGGCAATCCTCGTAAATCTTCGAATAGTGGTCGTCGCCGAAGCGGAACAAGCCCGGATCAGGCTCATTTTTTTGGACTCTCTTAGCTATCAGATCCTGATGTTGGACCCAGCCAACGAACAGCGGGCTGGGATCTTTTCTTCCGGTTTCATTGAGGCGGGTCGTGACCCATACGCCCTTGACGCCGCCCAGGTCCTTCAAGACCTTGAGCAGGATGTTTCGCACCTCGAGAAAAATCTCCGGCGTAATCCCGGACGGAATTTTCACCTTGGCCATACAGCGTACCTCCCTGTGTGGTTTGATTGAACGTTATTGTTTGTCACCGGATCGGCCCCCGCGTCGGAAGAAGCCATAACCAAGGTGAAGGAAGGCGCCGAGTCGGTAGCTCATCGCGAATATAGTGATATCCGCGCGCGGCTGTCAAGGCCGCCTTAGGCCGCCCCAGACTGCCAGGGCGCGTTGACATAGGTGAAAATTTCTAATATTTACCTTGCATTACGGTAGCAAAGGCGGTCCCGGCGTATGCAAGAGCTAAGCGGCCTACAGAATTTTTTAGAGATCGTTACCAAGCCCGACAATATCCCCATCGTCGGCATGCTTCTCTTGATTCTCTTTTTTACCTGGCTTGCTATGCGGCAGGCCTTTCGCCACGACAAACTCATCGCGGAGGGCAGAAAGGACGAGATCCCCGAAGAGATGTGGAAGTAAGATGTCGCACATCCGGGGCTTCGCTCTTCTGGCCGTCTTCGCCGCCGTCAACTTTTCGCTCGCTCACAGCGCGGAAAATCCTCCTTCTCTCGAACAACGCCGGGAACTGGGCAAAAAGTATCTGGCCGAAGGAAAGCCCAAAGAGGCCAAAGAGGTATTCGAGGAGCTGTCCAAAAGTTATCCCAAAGAGGCCGATCTCCAGTTATTCCTGGCGCTGGCCTCTTTGAGACTCCGCGATTCGACGGCGGCGGAGCTCGCCGTCCGGAGAGCGCTCGCCCTGGAGCCGAACCACGTGGAAGCCGGGACGCTGCTCGGCTGGATCGCCATGGAGGTCCGACGCGACTATCCCGCCGCCGTTCAGGCTTATGCGCGGGTTGCGGAACTGAAGCCCGACTGGCCCGAAGCGCTGAACAATCTCGGCGTGGCATTAAAGAAAAACGGCGACCTGGACAAGGCGATTGAAAACTTCAACCGGGCGGTGGCGCTGAAAAGCGACTATAGCGAGGCGCTCAGCAACCGCGGCTGGGCCTACGTCGAGCAAAGGAAGTGGCGCGAAGCTCAGGCGGACTTCGAGCGGGCGCTCAAAGTCAACGCCGACGACGAAGCGGCGCTCTATGGCTTGTCGCAGGCGCTTCGAGAAGCCCGCGACTATGCCGGCGCCGGGCAGGCGCTCCGGCGGTTGCTCGCCCGCGCGCCGAATTTCGTCTATTGGCTGGAATGGGGCAGGGTGGAGCTGGTGCGCTACTACTGGGTCTTTCTTTTAGCGGCGGTGTTGGTTTATCTTCAAGGTCGGTATCGCAGAACAAGGAGAAGGTCCGATGGCGGAAGCGGCAACCAAAAAGCGTAAGGGAACGGCGCTCCTCGCCGTGATGAACGAGAACTGTTCGAGCTGCGCGGGTTCTCCCATATGCGAGCTCCATTGTCCGGTGGACGGCTGCATCAATCTGCTCTACGAGGAGACGCCGCAAGGGGGGCTCAAGCCCTACCGGGTCTGGGTGGATAACGAGAAGTGCATCGGCTGCCAGATGTGTTACAGCGACGATCTCACCAAGATCCACCAGCACAAGGAGACCGGAGAACTGTTCTACGAGTACGCCGGTAGATTCTACGACAGCTCCAAAAAACCGCTCGAGGCGGACAAAATGCCGAAGAAGTTCCTGCTCCAACTGGTCGGCACGGAGTCGGAGGACCGCCTCGACAAGAAGATCTGCCCGTGGGACGCGATCAAGATGTACGAGTTCGACGAGGGGTTGGAAGTCTCGCGGTATTTTTACGACGCGGAAAAAATCAAAAAAGTCGGCGGCGTTTACGTCGTCGAAGCCGAAGAGAAGGAGCGGTTGGAGGAGAAGCAGGGGGAGCTCTACGGCGGATAGGCGGGCCACGGTATGGGTAAGAAAATCGAATTGACGGAGACGGTTCTGCGCGACGCGCACCAGTCGTTGCTGGCGACGCGCATGCGCACGGCGGACATGCTGCCGATTGCCGGAAAACTCGATCAGGTGGGCTACTGGTCGCTGGAGATGTGGGGCGGCGCGACCTTCGACGCCGCGCTCCGCTATCTCAAGGAGTGTCCCTGGGAGCGGCTGCGCAAGCTGCGTCAGGCGATGCCGCGCACCCGCTTTCAGATGCTCGTGCGCGGCCAGAACGTCGTCGGCTATCACAACTATCCCGACGACATTGTCGAGAAATTCATCGAGCGGGCCGCGGCCGGCGGTATTGATGTTTTTCGAATCTTCGACGGCATGAACGACCTGCGCAATATGCAGGCCGGGATAAAGGCGGCGCTCAAAACCGGTAAATTGGTCGAGGGAGCGATTTGCTACACCATCAGCCCGGTCCACTCCGTCGACTATTTTCTCCGCGTCGGCGAGAAGCTGGCCGGCCTCGGAGTGCAGGTGCTCTGTCTCAAGGATATGGGGGGCTTGCTGACGCCCTACGTGACCTACGAGCTGGTGAAAGGGCTCAAATCGCGCTTCGCGCTTCCCGTGCATCTCCATTCGCACTGCACTGCCGGGCTGGCGCCGATGAGTTACATGATGGCGATCGAGGCCGGAGTCGATATTCTCGACACGGCCCTTGCGCCGTTTTCCCAGGGGACGTCCCAGCCGGCGACGGAGACGCTCGTGGCGGCGCTCCAGGGAACCCCGCATGACACCGGCTTGGACCTCAAGCTGCTGAGCGAGATTGCGGAATATTTTCAGGGCGTGCGGCGCAAATTGGCCGAGTTTGAGAATCAGGTCAGCAACCGGGTCGATACCAACGTGCTGTTATCCCAGATTCCCGGCGGCATGTTGTCGAACCTTGTCGCCCAACTGCGCCAGCAGAACGCCGAGAACAGGCTGGAGGCGGTATTGCGTGAGATGCCCGAGGTGCGCAAGGATCTCGGCTATCCGCCGCTGGTGACGCCCAACAGCCAGATCTGCGGCTCCCAGGCCGCGCTCAACGTGATCACGGGCAAGCGGTATGCCGTGGTGGCCCAGGAGACCAAGAACTACTTGAAGGGACTTTACGGCGAGCCGCCGGGACCGGTCAGCGAGGAGATGAGGAAAAAGGTGTTGGGGAAAGAGGAGCCCATCACCTGCCGCCCGGCGGATCTGTTAAAGCCGGGTCTGGAGCAGGCGCGCAAGGAGATCGGATCGCTGGCTAGAGATGAAGAAGATGTCCTCTCCTATGCTCTCTTTCCGGAGATCGCGAAAGAGTTCTTTCTCTGGCGGGAATCGCACCCTTAGATCACCTTGTTCAGCGGGTATTCGATTATTCCCACGGCGCCGTTTTCGATCAGCTTGGGGATCAAGTCCCGCACCACGTCCTCGGAAATCACGCTCTCGACCGAAAACCACTTGACGCCGCGCAGCGCCGCCGCCGGATAGAGCGGCGAAACCGTCGGCGCGGTGATGCTGGGAATCAATCCGACGACCTTCTCTATATCAGTCTCCGCCACGTTCATCTTGATCCCGACTTTGTTCTCCGCCGACAGCGCGCCTTGGAGAAGCAGCCGGATCTGCTCGATCTTCGCCCGCTTCCACGGATCGTCCCATGCTTTCTTGTTGGCAATCAACTGTGGGTTCGATTCCAGCAGCTCCGCCACGATCTTCAGCCCGTGCGCGCGGATCGTGCTGCCGGTCTCGGTGACCTCGACGATCGCATCCACCAGCCCTTCGGCCGCCTTGGCCTCGGTGACGCCCCAGGAGAACTCGATCTCCACCGGGATTTTTCGTTCCGCAAAATAGCGCCGGGTGAAGTTTACCATCTCGGTGGCGATGCGCTTGCCTTTGAGATCTTCGATCTTTTTGATCGGCGAGTCGTGCGGCACGGCGAGCACCCAGCGCGTCGGCTTGAAGCTCGTCTTGGAATAGACCATCTGGGCGACGACGTGAATATCGGACTGATTTTCTATGGTCCAGTCCTTGCCCGTAATCCCGGCGTCGAGCGTGCCGGTCTCGACGTAGCGCGACATCTCCTGCGGTCGCACCAAACTACAGCGCAGCGCGTCGTCGTCGACCGACGGGAAATAGCTGCGGCTCGTGGTCGAGATTTTCCAGCCCGACTTCTTGAAAAGCTCGATGGTCATCCCTTCGAGGCTTCCCTTGGGCAGGCCGAATCTCAGCTCTTTATCTTTTTCCTTCACGTCTAACCCCTTACCCTTCACGTTTCTTGTAGACTGCGCCCGGCTCGAAAGTCCGCTTGCCGATGACTTTCCAGTCCTTCTTCGCTTGCTTGCGGAAAAAGCAACTCTGGTAGCCGAGATGGCAGGCCCCGCCGCCGGTCTGCCTCACTTTGAGCAGCAGCGTGTCGTTATCGCAGTCGAGCAAAACGTCTTTTACCATCTGGAAATGGCCCGATTCTTCTCCTTTGAGCCAGAGGCCACGCCGCGAGCGGCTGTAGTAGTGGGCCTTGCCGGTCTTCTGCGTCTTCTTCCAGGCCTCCTCGTTCATGTAGGCGACCATCAACACTTCCCGCGTCTTATAGTCCTGAACGATCACCGGCACCAGCCCGTTTCCCTTGGCGAAGTCGATTTTTTGCATGGTGAATCAGCCGCTAAAAAGTTTTCTCAGTTAAACATACAAGTCCTGGGGTTTCAACACGATCCGGCGGGCGATCAAGTGAAGCGCCAAGGGCGGGGCTGAATTAAGGATATATCGAGATATCTCAATAACCAGGAAGCGGGTATTCGGTCGCGGAGCGGCTTTGGAGAATCTGTTTCAGTTGTTTCAGCGTGAAGGGCTTGGCGAGGTAGGCGTCGAAGCCGCCGCCCAGGCACTTATCCCGGTCGCCGGGCATGGCCATCGCCGTGGCGGCGAGAATCCGGGCGTGGCGCGTGTGCGGGTCGCCGCGCAATCGCGCGACGATCTCGAAGCCGTTCAGCTTGGGCAGTCGAACTTCCATGATGATGAGATCGGGTCGTTCGCTGAGCGCCTTGCCGAGCGCCTCTTCCCCGTCCGCCGCGTGGGTCGGGGCCGGGTAGTCAAGGATGCCGAGATAGAGAGACACGAGCTCCCGGTAGTCGGCGCTGGGGTCGGCCAGCAGGATCTTCTCGCTGCGACCGTTATTTTCTCCGGGTTCGTTCTCCATCGGGTTGGATTCCCAGGATCTCGCCGATCTGCTTTTCCAGCCGGCGCGATCGTCGCTCGCCCCTCAACAGACGGGTGATGGTGGAGGGATTCACGCCGAGCTTTTTCGCCAACGCCTTCTGAGTGTAGATTCCCTGTTCCAGCATGCGGATCTTGATTTTGACCCAGTGCATTGGTAGCATGGGCAACGAAATTGCCCCGACGCTAAACTCTTATCCTGTATATTCTATTTCGAATTGACTGTCAACGAAATATTCGATAACGCATGAATAAGCAGTTTTCTATCCGTCTGGGGGAAGCCATCGAAGCCCTGGGCGTCAACCCGACTGAGTTCGCCCGCAAGGCGAAGATCCCGCAGGGCACTGTCTCGAAATGTCTCAACGGGCACGTGCCCACGGCGCGAATTTTGATGCGGCTTGCGAAATCCACGGGGAAAAGCGTGGACTGGATGCTCGGGGGGACGGGCCGGGCAAGCGCCGGTGAAAGTCGCGTCGCGGAGCAGCCGGCGCGTTACGGACGGACGGGCGCGGCGCCCGGCGCCGCGGCGGGCGAGGATGTCTGGCTGGATAAGCTTCGCAAGGTGCTCCGTAGCGGCAAGCCGCGCGAGAAACAGATGGTCAAGGACGTTCTAGACATCCTAAGCCGTTAGCCTTTTCTTCTCCTCCCAAGCTCCCTTTTTCTGCGATTGACTCCCTGAGAAGCCCGGTTGTAAGATCACGGCTATGACCGAGTTTGTCGTTATCCTCGTCACAGTGGGGTCGGCGAAAGAAGGCGAGCGGCTGGCGCGTCTCCTGGTGGATGAGCAGCTGGCGGCGTGCGTTAACCGCATCCAGGGCATTCAGTCGATCTACCGCTGGCAGGGGCAGGTCGAGCAGAGCGAGGAAGAGCTGCTGGTTATTAAGAGCCGGCGCGACCTCTTCGACCGTCTAAAAAAGAGGGTGCAGGAGCTGCACAGCTATTCCGTAGCGGAGATTATCGCTCTGCCGATTCTCGACGGCAGTGGCCCTTATCTGCGCTGGCTCGAGGAGGAGCTGATGCCTAAAACCAAATAAATCAACTTATCATGCGCACGGTCAGGGAAATATCGTCGGGCGGGGTCGTTTACCGCAACCGGCAAGGGGCGTTGGAGGTCGCTCTCATCCTGGCGCGGCGGCATTGGCGTCTGCCCAAAGGCCAGGTTGAAGAGGGCGAAGGGCTGGAGGAGACGGCGCTCAGGGAGGTGCGGGAGGAGACCGGCCTGGAAGGAAAGGCGGTTGAAAGACTCGGCGATATCACCTATTGGTACACGAACAAAACGCGGGACGGAGAGACGGTCAGGATCTTCAAGCGCGTCTATTTTTATCTGGTCCGCTACCTGAGAGGGGACATCGCCTGCCACGATGAAGAGGTTGAAGACGTTCGCTGGTGGCCGATCGATCAGGCCCGAAAACGGCTCTTCTATCCCACCGAGCGAAAAATGATGCGCCAGGCGATCGCTTGTCTGGCCGACGGCCGGTTGAAGAAGCCCGGCGCGCGGATCGAGCGCGAGAGCAAACGGACGCGGAATGAAGGAGGAGCCTAGCGCGATGAGTTTTTCGATCCCCTACGAGATCGCTGCGACCCGCCCGCTTAAGGAGACCACCCGCGAGGAGCGGGACCAGGCGCTGGAGCGGGCCTGCTTCAACACTGAACTGCTGCCGCAGGAGCTGATCTATGTGGATCTCAAAACCGACAGCGGCGTCAGCTCGCTCAGCACCTCGCAGCTTGCGGCATTGATCGGCGGTCCAGGGCTGGAGGCGACACCGGAGATGGCCCCGGAGGGGCATACGGCGTTCAATGCGCTGGCGCGACGGTTCCAGGATATCACCGGCTTCCCCTTCGTTCTTCCCTGCACGCAGGGGAGAGCCGCCGAGCGCGTCTGGACTAAACTTCATGTCAGAGAAAGCACAGTGGTGGCGGGCAACATGCTCTTCCCCTCGACCCGCTTCCACATCGAATCGAACCGCGCCAAAGTTGTGGACGTGATTTCAGAAAAGGCCTACGAGCTTTTTTCCGACGATCCGTTCAAGGGCAACGTCGATATCGGGAAATTAGAGAGTGCGGTCAAAGAGCATGGGGCCGATAAAGTCTCGTGCATTTACGTCGAGCTGTGCGTCAACTCCTGCGGCGGCCATCCGGTCTCTCTCGCCAACCTGCGGGAGGTCCGGGCGGTGGCGAGCGCGCACAAGATCCCGCTTTTTCTCGACGCCTGCCGCATCCTCGAAAACAGCCATTTGATTCAGCAGCGCGAGGCGGGCTGCCAGGGTCGCTCGATCCAGGAGATCGTGCGCGAGACCTGCTCCCTCGCCGACGGCTGCACGATGAGCGCGCTCAAGGATTTTCTCGTGCCGCTCGGCGGCTTTATCGGCATGCGCGACGAAAAGCTCTATCAAAAGGCTTATTTTCAGCAGTTTCTCGAAGGCGGCCAGCCGCCCAGCGGCGCGCTGGCGAGTTTGCGCGCGTCCCTCGACGAGATCTTCTCACCCTCCAACTACGTGCGAAGCCGGGTAGAGCAGGTAACTTACCTCTGGCAAAAGCTGAGTGGCAGCGTGCCGGTCCTCCATCCGGCGGGCGGCCACGGCGTGTTTCTCGACGCGCGGAGTTTTCTTCCGGGCCTTACGCCGGACAACTGTCCGGCGGAGGCGCTGGCGGCGTTTATCTATGCGATCTCCGGCGTGCGCGTGACCAAGGGGCCGCCGCTGACGCAGCATCAAACCGCTCGCGGCATCGAGCTGTTGCGTCTCGCCGTGCCGGCGCGCAAATACCTGCACGGCCATCTGGACGACGTGGCGGAAGCCGTGCTCTACGCCCATGCGCATCGCAACGAGATCCGCAGCCTCAAGCGCCTCGAAAAGCCGGGACGATCGAAATACGATCCACCGTTGTTTGCTCCGGTTGACTGATGGAAGCGACAGTACATTTGTCCGGCGCTGAGCCGCGCCATCTCGGCGCGCTATTTTTTCATCGTGTCGAACAGCTGGGCGGGCGGACGTTCATCAGGCTCCAACGTCAGAATCGCTTCGAGGAGATCTCCTGGAAAGACTTCGGGACCAGAGCCGCGGAAGCGATTCTTGGCCTCTACTCTCTGGGCATGCGGCGAGGGGAGCGGATTGCGATCGTCTCGGAAAACCGGCTCGAGTGGCTATACGCGGACCTCGCGACGCTGGCCGCGGGCTGGCCTAATATCGTCATCTCTCCACGGCTCTCCGACTCGATGATTCTCAGGCTGCTCGACCACTCGCAGGCGCGCGCGGTCTTTGTCGAGGATGAGATCGGGGTCGGGAGAATGCTAAACCTCAAAGGCCAGCTTCCTTCGCTCGCCCACATCATCGTCTTCGATCCCTCGACGGCCGCTCTTCCCGACACGCTCGGTTTCGACGCCCTTCTAACGCGCGGGCGAACGGGAACGAGAGATGAGCTTCAACGCATCCTCGAAGCGGTGCACGAGGACGATCTGGCGACGATCATGTACACCTCCGGCTCGACCGGCGAGCCGAAGGGCGTGATGAAGACGCAGCGAAATATCCTTGCCAACATTGCCTCGGGGGTGCCGATCACTTTGAGCAAGCCTGAGGAGTTGGTGGCTCTGGTCTTGAGCATGAACCATCTCCTCGGGCGGTTCGGATTTCACAAGAGCGCGGCGACGGGCCGGACCACGGCGGTGTTGGAGGCGACGGAACTGGAGGTCGATCTCCAAAGTATTCAGTCGCTGTCGCCGACCTCCATGACGTTGGTGCCACGCGTGATGGAGAAGATCTGGGCGGCGATTCTCGCCGAGGGCGACAACCAGCGCCGGTGGGACGAGCTGGAAAGGCTCGATCGGCATAAAGCCGAAAAAGGTTACTTGAGTTCGGGAGAAGTCAGGGAGGTCGAGAAACTGAAGGGCGCTCTCAGAGAAGCGGTCAAAAGCGCGCTCGGAGGAAGGATCAAATACGTCACCTACGGCGGCGCCGCCATGCCGCCGAGAATCATGCGTTTCTTCGAGCTGATCGGCATTCCGCTGCTCGGCTCCTACGGCTCCACGGAATGCGGCGGCGTCACGCTGAGCGGGATCGGCGAGGTGAAACCGGGAAATCTGGGAAAGCCCTTCGCCAACATCGAGATCGGCATCGCCGAGGACGGCGAGATTCTCGTCCGCGGGCCGACCGTAACGCCGGGATATTTTCAGAACCCGGAGGCGACGCGCGAGGTGCTCGACGCCGACGGCTGGTTTCATACCGGAGATTTGGGCGCCATCGAGCCGGACGGCTCGCTAAGAATCATCGGGCGCAAGAAAGACGTCTTTTACTGCCCCGACGGCTCGAATATCTATCCGAGCTTCATCGAGCTGCAGCTCGAAAACGACGCGTTTATCCGCCAGGCCGTGCTGCTGGGCGACCGCCGGCCGTTCATCGCCGCGCTGATCGTGCCTGAGATTGAGAAGATCGCGGCGGAGTTGAAAAAAGCCGCCGCGTCCCTCAGCGATCGGGAAGTGGAAGAGGCGCTCTGGTCGCGCGTGCGGCGAATCAACGACCGGTTGGAGGACATTGAAAAAGTCCGAAAGGTCGTCGTCATGAAAACCGACTTCCCCGAAAACGTCCGAAGCATCACCGCCTTCCAGAAGGTGAAGGTTGACCGCAAGGCGGTCGAAGAACTTTACCAGAAGGAAATCGAGCAGATCTACGAAGGCAAGTAAGGCGGATTAGCTCGACGGCTTTTGCGGACAAGATAGGCCATCGCCTGGCAACCGTATTTGCCCCGTCTGCCTTTGCGGGGTAGAATACAGCAAACTGGGTTTTCTTCGGAGGAGCTATATGCACAAGAAAGTCGCCGTCAAGATCGATGAGCAAATTTATAAGGGGCTGTGCAAGGTTGCCGGCCGACAGCATGTCGGCAGTTTCATCGAGTCATTGGTCCGCCGTCCCGTGGCGGGTAAGGGCCTAGAAGCAGCCTACCGGCGGATGGCGCGAGAAGAAGCCCGGGAGAGAGAAGCTCTGGACTGGGCTGAAGCCACGCTGGGAGACGTAGCCGATGAAGCGAGGTGAGGTGTGGTGGGTCAACTTTGAGTCGGGTATCGCCGGTGAGATTCGAAAGCAACGTCCCGCGGTCATCGTCAGCAATAATGCCTCCAATAAATATTTGAATCGCGTCCAAGATGAATAGCGAACGCGATCAACTGCTTTTTGAGCTAGAGCAGCGATTGGCTCAAGTGGGCGGGAGGTTGTCTACCGAGGACGCATTTTCTCTCATTGCGGAAGATTTTGTCGAATTCGGATCTTCAGGAAAAGTTTGGTCTAAAGCAGAGATCATTGCAGCGATGTCACAGTGGAGTCCCATCGAACGAATCGTTGAGAACTTTAGCGTTCGCGAGCTAAGTGCTTCTGTCTGTCTCGTCACATATAAGGTGATTGGTGTGGACAGACGAGCTTCTCCTTTTTCCCTCAGAAGCTCTATATGGCGAAAAAACGGCGAGACATGGCAGATAGTCTTCCACCAGGGAACCAGCGTGAGATAAGGACAGGCGTCGGATCTAACCCCACGATGGACACGAGCCGGAAAAGGTACCAGCGGTTTTTCCTAAATGAAACAGACGTACAAAGGTTCATGTCACTGCGGTAAGGTTCGGTTCGAGGTGGACGCCGATCTGGATCATGTCCGGGTTTGCGACTGTTCGATATGTCGCCGACGAGGCGCGCTGATCCATCGCGTCGAAGACAACTGTTTTCGTCTGTTGACGCCGATCGATGAGCTTTCTCTGTATCAGTGGCATACCGGGACCGCCAAAGACTATTTCTGCCCTAACTGCGGAATCTTGTCTTTTCGTCGTCCGCGCACGGCTCCCGAAACTTGGGGCATCAACGTCCGTTGCCTCGAAGGCGTCGATCTCTCGTCTATTCCCATCAAGCTCGTATATGGCAGCCGGCTGGATTAGGATGGCGATGCAACGGAAAACATGTACCAGGAGTCTTTTCTGGGCGCGGCACAATCGCTTTACGGCGACGGTTGACTTTGATGGTTGATCTTAGTCGGTGAAAATTGATGACTCTAGAGCGATACAATCAGATATTGTGGGCCACACTCGGCACGTGTGCTGGCCTTGGGATCCTTGGTTTCGGCGGTTGGTTGGCCTTCAATCTGAGCCGCGAGGCCAAGCAGCCGACAATAATCGTGGCTAAGCCTAATGAGCCAAAACCGAAGCAAGACCTGGTATTTTGCGAGCCGGTTGTGATTCGAGGGACGAACCGGCAACTGTTTCCCGTCGCGGTGGTAAACGTGGAGGACCCCGACTCGCAGAAAACGGTCTTATCGCAAACATTTCATTCCAATTTGGTATATCGGTACTCCTCGTCTAACTGTGCTTTCGGTCAATACGGCGGAGCTTCGCGGATATTCAACGTGATCGTGAAAGACACACAAACCGGACGGCAGTGGCTTCTTCTAAACCAGCCGGCGCAGATCGACTCAGTGAATATACCTTCGGAAAAATGCAAGAACGGCGAGGGCCCGGTCCCCTGCGGGGTTTTGCAATGGCATATTCGAGACCAAGATACGAACAAGGACGGCGTGATCGATAAAAAGGACGCTTTAGTCGTCTTTCACTCCGACGGCCAAACCGTCCAATTGAGAGCTGTGACATCCCACAACGCAAGTCTAATAGACTTCGTGTGGGACCGCGACCGTAACTCGCTGCTGTATCAAGTTCGGATGGATTCGAACGGCAATGGCGAATTCGAGGAAAGCGACGGCACCAACATTCTTGAATACACGATAGGCAAATCAAACGCGGCGGAGCCGGTTGTTGACGAAGATCTAAAAAAGGACCTTCTTTCGCGTATTCGGTGATAGAGCAGCTTGCGATGCCGAACATCTTGGTCAGAGCGCCGCACCCACGTATATGAGTCCAAACCCAAAGTTCATTTTTCAGGGATTATTCTTACTTTTCGGCGTCCTGATTTTCGCCGGTGCCGTCGTGTTCTTGAAAGTTCGGTCCGGGAGGAGTTTTAAGGAGCTACTTGCCGACCATAAGCGGATATCCGCGTTTTCGCTAGGCGCCGCGGCGATCCTGCTGGTTGTCGGGTTGGTAGTTTTCGTACTTCTCAAGAATTGGGGATAGGGTTTCAGATGAGAAACATGAGAATCAACCGGCTTCGCAAGCGATTGCGCAAAGGTCGGCCGATGGCGAGCGTGACGCTCCGCATCCCGGAGGACGTGATTGACGATCTCAAGCGGGTGGCGCCGATGTTGGGGTTTTCAGGCTACCAGCCGCTCATCCGCGCGTACGTCGGTCAGGGACTTCGGCACGACCTTGAGCGGCTCGCAGGTCCGCCGGACATGCAACGTGTCGTGACCAGCCTTCGCCGTCATGGGGTGAACAAAAAGGTCATTCAGTCGGCAGTGGAAAACCTACAAGAGGATTTAACTACCCGATTCAGACGGATGCACGCCGGTGGCGCACGCCGTTAGACGCCAGCCCAGCTCAGACGGGGGACCTCATGGAAGCGATCAAAGATGGGACCCATCTCTATGAAGTCGAGCGCCGGGCGCATCACGTCATGCGTCCAGATTTTCGCATCACGGAGCTTCAGATCTCCCCGACGCAGAAAGTTCCGTGGCACTGCCACAGCAACGTTCAGGACACCTTCTACGTGATCGCCGGACAAATCCGGCTCTTCCTGCGCGAGCCAAAGGAAGAGATACGGCTCGGCCCCGGCGATACCTACTCGGTCCGGCCGCGGCGCCCGCATCTTGTCACCAACGCCGGGGACGCCTCGGCGACGTTCCTAGTCCTCCAGGGCATCGGCCAATACGACTACATCCCGCTCGTGTAGCAGGCCGCCGGAAAAGCTCCGGAAATCTCTGTTTGACTCTCCGTCGTGGCCACTGTAAATTCCAACCAATGACTCTCACGCCGCTCCACGGCCGCGTTAACTGGAAAAATCAGAAGGAGAAGACATGCTGCGCTCGATCGGCTTGACGCACACCCACATGGAATGCCGGTATCTCAAGGAGACGATTCCGGTGATGACCGACCTGCTCGCGTTTGAGAAGATCGCGGAACAGCCGGGCGAAGTAACGCTCAAGCATTCGAATACGGATTGGACCCTGATCGTCCACGAGGCGGGTCCCGACGCGCCGACGAAGCAGATGCATAACCACTGGGGCGTGCGCGTGATGAAGACCGAAGAGGTGGACGCGGCGTATGAATATTTAACGGCGCACAAAGAGGAGTACCATCTCGGCCAGATAGGCAAGCCGACTTACAACCACGGCTCCTATTCGGTCTATTTCCTCGAGCCGGGGACGAACGGCTGGGAGATCGAATGCTACGAGGGGGCGCTGCGTAAAGACGTGTGGCTCACCCGCGTGGGCGGCGTGCGCGCGCCGCACTGGGAGAAACCCATGTCTTCGGATCGGTTTCCTGGGAAAGGGTATGTTCCGCAGGGCTTTACCCACGGGACGCTGGCAAGCAGCGACTTAAAAAAATTCCTGGGAATTTTACGAAAAGGTGCTCGGCCTGAAAGGCCATCAGGCGAACGACCACGTGGTCTACATCAAGCATCCGAAAACCAAGTGCTACGTCGTTTGCGCCGTGCGCCCGGAGTGGCGGAGCTTCTCGCCCAATTTTCGCTTCACCGTCACGCTCGAGTCGCGGGATGCGGTCGATGAAGCGTACCGTGCGCTGGCCGTGTCGGGGAAGGACGTGGGCGTGAACGAGTTGCGCGAGATGACGACTATCGGCCCGACGACTTCGTTCCTATTGAACGACCCCGGCGGCAACTGGTGGGAGATCGCCTCCCCGAATTGATCCCCATGGTCGAAAAACCGCTCGGGCAGATGAGCCTCCGGGAGATCCGCGAACTCGCTCGGCTGAAAATGCCGCACGAAGCCTGGGAGCACTTCATGGGGGCCGCCGAGAGCGGCACGACGCTCAGGCGCAATCAACGGACCTTTCGCCGTTATCTTTTTCGTCAAAAAATCTTCCACGACATCACAAAGCCGGATATCTCGATTGAGCTTTTCGGGCGCCGCATTGCGATGCCGGCCGCGATCGCGCCGATCGGCAGTTTCAGCCTGATCGGCGACGACGCCGAGCGCCAGGTGGGGGAGGCCGCGGCCCGCGTGGGGGCGATGATCTTCGCCAGCCACGCCGCTCAATCGAGCGTGCGCGACTGGGCGGGAGCCACTTCGGCTCCGATTGTTTTTATGGGCTATCTGAGCCGCGGGCGAGAGGCCGTCCTCGATCAAGCCAAACAGGCCGAGGAGCTGGGATTTGCCGCCGTGGGAATTACCATGGACGTGGTCCAGCCGGTGAAGCTCGGCTCCGTCGTCCCGCTCTCGACCAAAGACGGCAAACCACGGCGGGGACAGACCGCTTCTCCCAAGGACATCGAGTGGCTCAAGCGTCAGGTTTCCCTTCCTCTCGTTATCAAAGGCATCATGAGCGCCGAAGACGCGCGCACTGCCGTGGAGGCGGGCGCGGACGCGCTGATCGTATCGAACCACGGCGGGAGAATACTCGATTTCAACCGGGCCGCGATCGAAGCCTTTCCGGAAGTGGCGGAGGCCGTCGGCAAGAAAGTTCCGCTGCTGCTCGACAGCGGCATCCGAAGTGGCGGGGATGTGGTGAAGGCGCTGGCGCTGGGGGCCAAGGCCGTGCTGGTGGGACGGCCGGTCGGCTGGGGCGTGGGGGCGGCCGGGGTGGAAGGCGTCGTGCGGGTGATGGATCTCCTCGCCGAGGAGATTTCGCGAGTCCTCGTTATGACCGGAACGGCATCAATTCAAGAAGTCAGCAAATCTATCTTGATTCGCGACGACGGCGCGGGACACGGACCGTCTTAAGAAGGAGCAAATTATGGAATGGATCATCCTCGGTCTTCTATTAGTCGTCATGGCCTGGATCATCTGGACCTACAATCTATTCGTGAGTCTCCGCCACCGGATTCAGGCCGCCTGGAAGCAGATCGACGTCCAGCTCAAGCGGCGGCACGATCTGATTCCCAACCTGGTCGAGTCGGTCAAGGGCTACATGAAATACGAGCAGGAGACGCTCACAAAGGTCATGGAGGCACGGAGCCGCGCCGTCTCCTCGACCGGCGTCAAGGCCAGCGCCGAGGCGGAAAATGTCCTGACGCAAACTTTGGGGCGGATATTCGCTTTGATGGAAAACTACCCGGAACTCAAAGCGAATGAGAACGTGCTGCGCCTGCAGGAAGAGCTGACGACCACGGAAAACCAGATCGCCTTTGCGCGGCAGTACTACAACGATCTCGTCATGCGCTTCAATATGCGGCAGGAGATTTTTCCCGCGAGCCTCGTCGCCGGCTTCTTTAATTTCAAGCCCAGCGAGTTCTTCGGCGTGCCGGAGGCCGAGAAGGACGTGCCGCGCGTCGACCTCAAGTTCGGCGCTTAGCCGATGGCGGTGGAATCGCACGGCGCCGCGCCCCAGGACTTCGCCGAGCGCCAGGCTCGGAACCGCCGGCTGAGCGCGCTGATCGTCTTTCTCTTCATCTGCCTGTTTCTGCTGATCGGCTCGACGGTCGATTACCTCTACTTCGACGCGTTCACTCCTTCGGCCTTGAAGCTGCCGGTGGCGACGCTCACGGCTCTCGCCATGGCCGCTGCTATTTCCCTCATGTCCTACTACCAGGGCAGCGCGCTGGTTCTGGGCTCCGTCGGCGCGGAAGCGCTGGATCTGAAACTTCCCGAGCACCGCGAGCTGCACAACATCGTCACTGAAATGGCGCTGGCCTCGGGCTCGCCGATGCCGAAAATTTACGTGGTGTTCGATCCCGCCCCCAACGCCTTCGCCACCGGACGGGACGAATTTCATTCGGCGATCTGCGTGACGACGGGCCTGCTGGCGCTGTGCAATCGGGAGGAGACTCAAGGGGTCATCGCGCATGAGATCGCGCATATCCGCAACAACGATATCCTCCTGATGACGCTCGTGAGCGTGCTGCTCGGAGGGATCGCGCTGTTGTCGGACTGGGCGTCGCGCTCTTTCTATAGCTCGCGGACGCGGGACAACGCGGTGGGTAAAAGCGCGCTGCTTGTGATTCCAGCCTTCCTGCTGATTCTCGTGTCGCCGCTGATCTCGCGTCTGCTGGCGATGGCGGTGTCGCGGCAGAGGGAATACCTGGCCGACGCCACCGGAGTCGAATTCACGCGCAATCCCCGCGGGCTGGCCAAGGCGCTGGAGAAGCTCCGCGACGCGGCGATGCCCTTTCAAGGGGCGAGTCGCGGCACGGCGCATCTGTTTTTCGTCAATCCACTCAGGCGCCGCGTCGACGATCGGGAGGGGAGTTTGGCGGATCTGTTGAGCACGCATCCGCCGATTGCGAGGCGGATCATGCTCCTCTATCAGATGGCGGGGATTCAAGGAGGGATGAGGGATAAGGGATGAGGGATGAAAGGCGCAGGGGAGCAGGGCGAAGTGCAAATTGCAAAATGCAAAGTTCAAAATGAAAGCTTCCTGAAGCGACAGCGGCTAATTTGAAATTTTCACTTTGCAATGGCCGAACGCGCCAGGGTTAAATCTCTATGGGTTTATTCCCCGCAGCTTGCTGCGCAGTGGTAGTTGGTGGCTCACCTAGAGTCCGTCATTCCCGCATGCTTTTAGCGGGAATCCAGGCGAATTTCGGACTGGACCCCCGATTAAAACATTCGGGGGTGACAACTTGGGGGAAAGTCATCCGAGGGCGTCTTGATACCCCGCAGCTTGCTGCGAGGTTGTTCATCGTAAAAGCATGGTGAAATGTCCGCATTGCGATATCGGGATGGCCGAGGTTTCGGTGCGCGCCAATCCCGGCACGTTGATCATCCTGGACCAGTGCGGCCAGTGCGGCGGGATCTGGTGCGATAAGTGGGAGCTTTTTCCGGTCGAACCAGCGGAAGCGAAGCGGCTCGATCCGGTGGACGAGACGGCGCTTAAGGATTCGGCCGCACTCGAAGAAGGGCCGCTCTATTGCCCGCGCTGCACGGCGGAGCTTCAACGTTTTCACGATCCGTTGCTGCCGGCCGACATCCATCTCCAGCGCTGCCCGCGCTGCGAGGGGATCTGGCTCAACCGGGGACAGTTCGGACGCTACAAAAACTTCCAGCAAGAGACCCGGGCGGAAAAGATGCCGGACGAGGAGCGGCTGCGCAAACTGGCTGAAGCCTACCACGACCCCCGCGCCTGGGTGACGACCGGGACGCAGGGCATGTTCGCCTACCCGCAGGGCGCCGCCGCGGGCGACGATCTCAAGGAAGCGGGGAAGGGCGCGGTCAGGTTGATTCTACAGACGTTACTCAGGCTCATTCTCGGTTTCTGAGGAAGGCGCGCCGCTTCCGCTTGACCATTCGGCGTTCCCTGGTTACTCTGTATTTTCTTATCGAAGGGAGCAGGCATGCAGCAGGGGCTGAGTTTCATCCAGATTATCCATCAGGGGGCGATCGCCACCTATCCGCTGATTTTGCTTTCGATCGTCAGCATCGCGGTCGTCCTCGAGCGTTTTTGGTCGCTGCGCGACGTCGGCGCGACGACACAGCGGTTGACCGAGATGCTCGCCGATTCGGCGAACCGGGGCCGGCGGGACCTTGCCCTGGCGATCTGCAAGCAGAACAGCCGCTCCCCTGCGGCGCGAGTTTTCCTCGCCGTCTTATCGCAGCCGCCCGGAGACGGGCTGGAGAAAACCGTCGCGGTCCTCACCGAGGCAATGTTCGAAGAAACGCAGAAGATGAAAAAATATCTCTGGATCCTGGGCACCGTCGCCAGCAGCGCGCCGTTCATCGGCCTCTTGGGCACCGTCATCGGCATAATCAAATCGTTTGAAAGCATGGCCCTTGTCGGCACCGGCGGTTTCGCGGTGGTCGCAGCCGGAATCTCCGAGGCGCTCGTTGCGACGGCCCTCGGCCTGGGCATCGCCATCATCGCGCTGATCTTCTACAACTATTTCCAGGTGCGGATCGGAAACTTCACCGGTCTTTTCCGCATCCACGCGATCAAGCTCGCGCAAAGCCTCGAGGGTTGAAATGGCGTTCGCCGGGCAGGATCCCACTCAAAACTCGGATATCGTCGCCGAGATCAACATCACGCCGCTGACGGACATCTTTCTCGTGCTGCTGATTATTTTTATGATTACCAGCTCCGCGATCGTGGAATCCGGCGGCAAGGTCAACCTCCCGGCCGCCGCACAGACGCAGACGGTCACGCGCGGGACCACCGTGACGCTGACGCCGGCCCGCGAGATCTACGTCAATCAGATGAAGGTGACCGAGGCGGACTTCGAGGCAACCCTGCGGAACGCCCTTAGCGGGAACTCCGACCGGACGGTCATTCTCCGGGGCGACCGGCAGGTGGTTTTGGGCGAAGTCGTGAAAATCCTGTCGCTGGCGAAGCGGGCAGGAGCGACCGAGATCGCCATCGCGGCGGAGTCGGAGAGCAGCGAGAAGAGCGAGAAGCCGCGGAAGCGGAGATAGATCGAGCCGCGCCGATTTATCCGGCAAGCGCAATCAGGTCGATCTCGACGAGCGCCCCCCTCGGCAGTTCTGCTACCGCGACCGTCGAGCGCGCGGGCTTCGAGGCGCCGAAGTATTCCGCATAGACCTCGTTCATCGCCGGGAAATCCGACATATTTTTGAGAAACACGGTCGCCTTGACGACGCGGTCCAACGACGAGCCCCCGGCCGCGAGAACGGCTTTGAGATTCTCCAGCGCCCGGCGCGTTTGCGGGACGATGCCGCCCTCGACTAGATGTCCGGTCTTGGGGTCCAGCGGAATCTGGCCCGCCGTAAAGACCAAATCGTCGACCCGAATCGCCTGCTCATAAGGACCGATCGCCTTCGGCGCGCCCTCTGTGCTGACGGCTTTTCGCTCCATCTCTTCGTTCTCCTTTGCGTGAGAGCTCAGTTTCTTATGGATTCTCCTTATTCGATTGTGGTAAAAATTCAACAGGGCGCGCTATGACTCTGCTGACCGCTCACAAGATCCTCATCACGACCGCCGTGGGCTTCTTCTTCGGCTTCGGCCTCTGGGAATTGCGCGGATATTTTGCCGATGAGAACCTGTGGGCGATTTTTCGCGCCGGACTCTATATCCTGATCGCGACCGGTTTCGCCTTCTACCTTCGCACACTGAAGAAGTGGATAGAGTAGTTCAAGACTATGGACGCAACCGCTTTTCTTGTTACCGTCAGCGATGAAGAGATCCGGCGCGAGCGCAACAAAGCGCGAGAACTTCGTGCCAGCCAGTGGTGGAAACGGCGCTGCTCGGCGGGGCTATGCCACTACTGCGGCAAAAAAGTTCCGGCGCGCGCGCTCACGATGGATCATATCGTGCCGATCATCCGTGGCGGCAAGAGCACTAAAGGCAACGTCGTCCCGGCGTGCAAGGAGTGCAACACCAAGAAAAAACACAGCCTGCCGATGGAGTGGGAAGCGTACAAATAATTTTAGATTTTCGATTTCAGCCGAAGGACTGATCAGCCTTGGGCTGAGCCGATTTCCGAATGAATCTCTACTGAGTCTAATTCCCCGCAGCCTGCTGCGTAGAATTTATTTCCTTTACGAAGTCCGTCATTCCCGCATGCTTTTAGCGGGAATCCAGGCGAAGTTAGGACTGGACCCCCGCTAGAGACATGCGGGGGTGACAATTGAGCGAGTGATTCTCGATTTGTTCTGATACCCTGTCAGCTTGCTGCGGGGTAGTTCAATCTAAAATCCAAAATCTAAAATCGAAAATTGGAGAGGATACAGGTTTAGAAATGAGGTTGTCATGGCAGAGCCGAAACGATTCCTAGATGGGCGGGTGGTGGTGAAGGTCGGCGACATCACCCAAGAGGATGCGCAGGCGATTGTGAACGCGGCGAACGGCTCGCTGTTGGGTGGCGGCGGAGTGGACGGTGCGATTCATCGCGCCGGCGGGCCTGAAATTTTCAAGGCATGCAAAGAGATTCGCCGGACGCAGTATCCCGACGGCCTTCCGACCGGGCAGGCGGTCGTCACGACGGCGGGGAAGATGGCCGCGAAATATGTCATTCACACAGTCGGACCGGTCTACGGCAGAGGCGGCAAAGAAAAAGCGGACCTGCTCGCGTCTTGTTACCGCAACTCTTTGGCGCTTGCCGTGAAACAAGGGCTTAAGACGATCGCCTTCCCGGCGATCTCGACGGGCGTGTACGGTTATCCGCTGGAAGAAGCGGCCCAGGTCTCCTCGAAGGCAGTCGAAGAATTTCTAAAATCGGAGCCGTCGATTCGGGAGCTGCGCCTGGTTTTCTTCAGCCCCACCGACGCCGAGATCTTCTTAAAGCACCACCGCTTCACTTCTTAGAGGTTCTTACTTTCCATACAGGCTTTTGATAAAGCCCGAATCCTCCAGCTCTTTGACGAAGCGCGAGTCGATAAAGTCCCGGGCGTTCGCCTGCGCGGCCTTGGGATTGGTCGCCGCCATGTCTTGCAGGATCGTCTGATAGCCGTCCAACGGCGCGTAGGGCGCGTTCGGAATGTATTGCACGTGCCAGTCCCAGGACTCTTCGACCGGCTTGCGGTCGGCCATGCGGGAATACTTCTGCATGATCTTTATCGAGTCCTCTTTGTGGGTTTTGAAATAGTGGATCGCCTCGACGTACGCCCGCACGTAGCGCCGCACCGTATCGGGGCGTTCTCTCACGAATTTGGTCGAGGCGTAGATGCCGTTTTGCGGAAAGGGGATCTGCAGCGCCGCCATGTCGAGGATCATCGGGAAGCCCAACTTCTCCGCCATCGCCTTGCCGGCCTCCGTGACCACAGTGAAGTTGACGATGCCCTTTTGCAGCGCCACCATCCGTTCGATCGAGCCGCCGATGACGCGCAGATTGACATCCTTGAGGGGATCGAGACCGATCTTTTTAAGCCCCACGCGCAGGGCGAATTCGGCGGTGGTCCCCGCGATGTGGTTACCGCCGATCTTTCCCTTCAGCTCCTCGGGCTTCTTGATGCTCGGCTGGGCCACGAGATAGTAGGGCAGAACGTTCACGTTCCCTGCGATCGCCACGACCTCGCCGCCCGCGAGTCGGGCGCTGGCGAGCCCGGGCCCTCCGCCCTCGCCGATGGCAATCTCGCCTGCCAGGATCGACTGAATCCCGCGAATGCTTCCTGAGATGAAGATGGGGGTTACATCCAGCCCGTGCTTCTCGAACAGGCGCGCGTCCTTAGCGACCCAGATAGTAGATGAGGAAGAGGGAGAGGTCGAAATATAGGAGGTGTTCATCTTCTCCGCGGCGCCGGACGCTCCGGCGGTGGAAGCGAGGAACAATCCGACAAACGAGTAAAGTAAAGCGGTCCGCCGTTTCCGGTTAGGTCTCCACATAGACACCTCCTTTAACCGTCGCGCTCATGCTACCACTTCAGGCGACGCTGGAAAACAACAAAATCCCGATTGACAGCTTCGCCCGCGGCGTCTATCTTGCTGTCAAATCGCCTCGCCATGAAAAAAGAAGTAGACCTGGTGATGTTCGACCTCGACGGGACGCTGGCGGCTACGGGGCGGGACCTGGCGAACTCGGTGAATTACATCCGCTCGGCGCTTCGTCTCGATCCGCTGGACGACGAACTCGTCTATAGCCACGTGGGGCGCGGGGTCGAGCATCTGTTGCGCATGTCGTTGCCGGCAAACTCTCAAGACCGGTTCAACGAGATCATGGGGCTGTTTCTTGAACACTACGCGGAACACCTGCTCGACACCACCGCCCTATATCCCCACGTGCGAGAGACGCTCGAATACTTCAAGAAAAAGAAACGGGCGGTGGTCACCAACAAGCTCCACCGGCTGACCGTGCCGATCTTGCGTGGCTTGGGCATCGAGGCATGCTTCGACGCCGTTCTCGGAGGCGACAGCGCGGCTGAGAAAAAGCCCGATCCCAGCGCGCTGAATCGAGTGCTCGCGGATTTCAGGATCGAGCCGGCGCGGGCGCTGATCGTCGGCGACGGCGACGCCGACATCGAGGCCGGACGCCGGGCCGGCGTCCACACTTGCGGCGTCACCTATGGTTTGGGTAAAAGGGAGGAGTTGGTGGCGGCGGGGCCGAACTATCTTATCGACGATCTCGGCGAGCTGGAAAAGTACTTTTGTTAAGGAGGGAAACTATGGCGGCGACAATCCCTGAAAAATTCCGCGATCTGTTTACCAAGCAAGCTTTCGCCCATCTCGGAACGCTGATGGCGGACGGGAGCCCGCAAGTCACGCCCGTGTGGTGCGATCATGACGGGACGCACATCCGCATCAACACGGCGAAGGGGCGCGTCAAGGACAAAAACATGCGGCGCAACAAAAAGGTGGCGCTGTCGATCATGGACCCGGACAACCCCTATCGCTATCTGGCCGTCCAGGGAGTGATCGTGGAGATCACGGAGCAGGGGGCCGACGCGCACATCGATTCGCTGGCGAAGAAATATCTCGGCAAGGACAAGTACCCGTTCCGCCAGCCCGGCGAGGTGCGGGTAACATATAAAATCCGGCCGGAGAAAATCTCGGCCATGGGGTAACGCGGCCTTTCTTGTGCGGTCCCCCAAAATCGGCTATCGTTAATGCCGTGAAGGAAGCAGACTTTCTCAAGAAGGTCGGGATCTACGCCCGCTATCTGACGCAGTTCCTGAACGATTCCGACGTTCCCAGGATTCTCGAAGCCATCCGGGATCTGGAGAAGATCCGCCAGCAGGCCGAGAAGGAAAAGGTCGAGTAACCCGCTACGCGGTCGTTATGGCGCAGCCTCGGCCCTTGTCTTCTCCCGCCTGTTGCCGCCCCTTGCTCTTTCAGGCTTGCGGGTCGAAATCTTTCCTGAGCTTCTTCATCATCGCGCGCAGGTCCTGCCGCAGCTCTTCCACCGTCGGGCGTCCCACGTACCAGTAGCCGCAGTAGATGTTGTGCACCGTCAAGTCCGGCATGAGTGAGAAAGCATATGGAATCGCCGTATCGCCGCGCGATTTCGACTTCTCCACCATGTCCAACTGGCGGACGACGGCGCGATCCTGGTCGCTCAGGAATGGAAACGCCGCGCCGAGTCCGGCCTTGAACGCGGCGTTGACCTCCGGCGCATCGACGCTACAGACCGCGAGCTTGCAATAGTTTACCGCCAGCTCTTTCTGAAATTCCGTCAGCAGACGCAACTGCGTCTGGCATTTGGGTCACCAGTAGCCACGGTAGAAGACCAAGATGAGCGGGAAGTTCGCCGCGATCTCGGACAGTTTGAGCTTTTTGCCGTCTTGATCCGGCATTTCGAGATCGGGAAATCGTTTGCCGATGGTTTGGTTCATCAATGACTCCTGTTTTCGTTCCGTCATTCCGGCTTGTGCAACCCGACCCCCTCTTTGTCTCCCCCTTAGCAAGGGGGAGATTTAGTGGGGGTTCTGGATTCACGTTTCCAACGTGCTCGGATGAAACATCTCCTCGGGCTTGAATCGGCGCGGCGTCATCCCGTGCCGGTGCGAGTATTCAAGCATTTTATCGACCTCCGCGCGCGTTTTGCGAAAACCCCACGGATAAATATCGCCGCCCGCCGCGGCTTGCTCCTCTTCCCACAGGGCGCGGTACCAGAGAGAGGTCTGGTGAACCCGCTGCCACTCGAGCCACTCGTAGCAGCGCTTTTTCGATTCCTGCCAGGCGTTGAACAGGCTCATGGCGACCCAGGGATTTTTTTCCAGCACCGCAGTCTTGATCAGCAGCGTGTGCATGATGGGGAAAAATCCGGTGCGCTTGAAGTAGTCGCGCTCCAACTCGGCGTGATTCGGAAAGAGAAAGTCGATGTCGGGGTCGCCCGGCGCCCAGGTTGCCGTCGTGATGCCGGCGGCGATCTCACCGGAAGCGAGCAGGTCGCGCTGCTTCGCTCCCTTCGGCGCGATCTCGAGCCGGAGCCAGGAGGGCGGCTTCCAGTCGCCGCTTCCTTCCCGCCGGCTCGCCACCCAGGCGATCGTGCTCGAGTCCAAGCCGTATTCGTCTTCAAGGATTCCCCGCGCCCAGAGAGCCGTCGTCGTAAACCAGGTCTGGATGCCGACGCGCTTGCCCTTCAGGTCTGCGGGAGAGCGGATGCCCGCGCGCTTGTTCACGTAGATATACGAATGGCGAAACATCCGCTTGACGAAAATCGGTATGGCGGTGTAGCCGAGCGTTTTATGCGCCAGGTCGGCTATGTAGAGGCCGCTGTAGAATTCGGCGACGTCGAATTTTGTCTGCGGGCGTCCCGGATCGTCGGTGACGTGAACGTCGAGATCGATCCCCTCCGGCTTCACCTCGCCCTTGATCAGCGCCTGGGCGCGGTCGTAGGGGCCGCAGGTCATGGTTAACTTCAATCCCACGTTGTTCGCGTCCTTCGGTCGGCGGTAGATTCACCGCGCGTTGGCATGCTTCGGCGGGGCGTAGATCTGGAGCAGATTCCCTTCAGTATCGAAAAAATAGAAGCCTCGTCCGGTGGTGCGTTCCACGGTTGGGATGTTGTAGGCTTTTACGCCCCAATCCTTCATCTTTTTCACTGCCAGCTCGAAATCCTCAGGCTCCACAATAAACGCCTGATGCGTTGCGCCTTCTTCTTCCAGCGCGTTTTTCTCGACGGGATGGGGGCGCTGGAACAACGCGACCATGTCATCGCCGGAGCGGAGATCGGCGCGGTTGAGCTTGTCTCCCATATCGTCACGGCCCAACTTGGCGATCCTCATACCGAGAATCTCCGTGTAAAACTTGACCGCTCGCTCCATGTTGTTAACCGGAATGCCGATATGGTGAATGCCCTTGGTCTTGATCATCGCTCAGCCCCTATGGGTCGTCGGGCGGAATTTCGAGAAGCGCGCTACGGATACCGTTTCGCCATCTCGGCGAAGAAACCTTCCTTCTCCAATTCCTGAAGCAGGCTCAAGTCGACGAACTGTTCCGGTTTGGCGGTTTTTGCCTGGGGGATTTTTGGCGCGACTTCGTCGATCAGGAACTGAATGCCTTTGAGCGTAGGGTAGGGCTTCTTGGCGACCCGCTTGACGAACCACGAGGTGGTGGCGTCGAGGACGTCGGCGTCGTTGGTGCGCAGGTATTTGGCGACGATCTTTTTAGTCTCGTCCTGGCTGTGATGGATATAGTAGATGGCCTCGACGTATCCTTTCAAGGCGGCCTTGACGGTGCCGCGGCTGCTCTTGATAAAGGAGCGCGTGGTGGCAAAGCCGTTGCCCTGAACCTCAAGTCCCAGGTCCATCATGTCGTAAATTTCGACGAAGCCCTGTTTCTTGGCTCGGGGCACCTCTGAGGGCGTCAGAATCGTGGCGTCGATCCGGCCCCCCTCGAGGGCGGCCAACCTTTCCATGGTAGCCCCGGCGATCAGCAAGGCGACATCCTTGTTGGGCTCGAGATTGAATCGGCGCAGCAGAATGAGCGCGGCATTGTGCGACGCCGAGCCGAAACTGCTCACGCCGAGTTTTTTCCCTTTGAGTTGTTCCAGCCGGGAGATGGTGGGCGGGGTAATGACCGAATAGGCGTAGGCGTTCTCCGATGAGGCGATCAGAACGACATCGTGACCCTGCAGGCCCGCCTGCACCACGGTGCCGATGTTGACGATCGGTGGGTCGCCGGCGACCAGCGCCTGGGTCGCCAACTGCCCGCCCCGGAAAAAGACCAATTCGGCGTCCAACCCGTATCTTTTAAAAAGCCCGGCGTCCTTGCCGACCCAGATGTGGATCTGGTTATAGGAGATGGCCGGGTAGCCGATCTTGATTTTTCTGGCATCCTGAGCGCCGCCCGCGTTGGGTTGCGAGAGCAGCCAGATGCCGATCAGCAGGGCGAAGAAGCTCTTAAACTTCATTTAGCGGCCTTGCCGGGTAGTCGCTGGACTACTTGCGCTTGGTCTTGGAGGCCTTTTCGGCGGCTTCTTTCATGTCGCTCAGCTCTTTTTCCATGGTGAGCTTCTCGTTGGTGACCTTCCCGAGATTCAACTCGGTATCCGACATTTTCTTCTTCATCTCGCCCATCTGCGCCTGCGTCGCCGCCAGCTCCTGCTCCACGCCGGCCAGCCGCCCGGCGCGGGCTCCCCAAACGAGGTAGCCGAAAAGGATCCCGACAACAAAAGCTCCCACGGCGATGCCGGTCCAATAACCGTTCTTCATCATGACACCCTCCCTGTAGTTTAAGTGCGTTGAACTAGACCACTTTTATAAGAAATCTCCCGTTTCGTCAAATCTATTTCACCAGACCGCTGAAAAAGATCCTTCTCATCCTTTTCTGAAGTCGCGCGCGTCGAAGGATTTTCCGGTCACGCCGGAAGAGTCCGCGGAAGCGAGATAAACAAAGACTGCCGTGATTTCATCGGGCGTCGGCAGCGTCAACGGGTCTTCCGCGGGGTAGGCTTGGGCGCGCATCTCGGTTCTCGTGGCGCCGGGGTTGACCGCGTTCACCCGGATGTTGAATTCCTTGACTTCTTCCGCCAGCAGCTGCGTCAAACCCTCGACCCCGAACTTCGACGCCGCGTAGGCGCCCCAGCGCGCCTTACCGATCCGCCCGACACCGGAGGAGACGTTGACGATCGATCCTTCACGCTGGGCGACCATCAGGCGCAGCACTTCTCTGGTCACCAGAAACTGCGCCGTGAGATTGACCTTCAGCACTTGTTCCCACGCGGCCAGCGGATAGTGCGCGATCGGCGCGCGTGGCCCGAGAATGCTCGCGTTGTTGACGAGGATGTGGATTTTTCCGTAATGCTTCTTAGCTTCCCGCACCAGCCGCTTCACGTCATTCAACTTGGTGACATCCGTCGCGATCCAGCTAGCTTCACCGCCCGCAGCTTGAATTTCCCGCGCCGCGCGCTTAAGGTCGGCCTGCTTCCGCGCGCAGATCACGACCTTTGCGCCTTCTCGGCCATAGGCCATCGCCACCGCCTTCCCGATTCCCCGGCTCCCGCCGGTGATGAGCGCCACTTTGCCCGTTAAAATGTCCATACAGCTTTCTTCTCCCGTACTTTCTATCATCCCGGAGATTTGCTTCAAAGACTATCGGGCCATACTTCACAGTCCGTCTAAACGGCGCCACCCTTGCCGATGCTGCCTAGGTTATGCCGGGATTGATGAAGCGTACGTTATCGGATACTTTTCCTCTACAGAGATCCTATCGAGTTTTGATTACGCTCAAAACCACGTCGAGCTACACAGTGAAGGTGCAGATATGGAAGGAATAAAACTTCATCCGTGGGAACCGGGCTTCACCCTACCGGAACGCTTCAATATGGCAAGCCTCCTTTTGGAGCGTCACGTGGAGCAGGGCCGTGGCCATCGCACGGCTATTTACTATGGCGATGACAAGATTACCTATCGGCAGCTCTATGAGCTCGCCAATCGAGCCGGCAACGCGCTTGCCGGTCTGGGGGTGGAACCCGAGCAGCGGGTAATACTGCTTCTACCCGACGGCCCCGAATTCGTGGCAACCTTCCTGGGGGCGATGAAGATCGGAGCGGTTCCGGTTCCGATCAATGTCCTGGCGACGTCTTCCGATCTAGCTTATTTCCTGAACGACAGCCGCAGCAAGGTGGTGGTGACAGGGCAGGAGTTCCTGCCCAAAGTTGAAGCCGTTAAGGCGCAATCTCCCAGCCTGCGACACATCGTTGTGGCCGGTGAAGATCCGGGAGGAAATCATTCCTTCCATCATCTGGTCGCGGTCAGTTCGCCCCGGCTCGAAATCTTTCCAACCCACCGCGACGATGCCTCTTACTGGTTATACAGCTCCGGCACAACCGGCCAGCCCAAAGGCGTCATCCACCTGCACCATGATCTGGTGTACTGCGTCGAAACCTGGGGCCACCACGTCGCACGGTTCACGCCGGACGATGTCGTCTATTGCGTGCCCCGGCTGTTTTTTTCTTTCGGTCTGAATATGGCCCTTTATCTTCCCCTGTATTACGGGGCCGCCGTGGCCCTTTCGCCTCGTCGCCAGGAGCCCGCCGTGGCCGTGGAAAATATTCGCCGCTACCGCCCCAGTTTCTTCTTCTCCGTTCCTACTTCCTATGGACAGATTCTGCGTGAGATCGAGGACAAAGGAATTGCGGCCGACCTGAGTTCAGTCCGCCATTGCGTTTCCGCCGGGGAGCCCCTGCCCGCGCCTCTCTACGATCGCTGGCTCGGGCGCTTCGGCATCGAAATCATCGATGGTCTCGGCTCGACGGAGGTCGGATGGGTCTATATCAGTAACCGCCCTGGAAAGGTAAAGCGCGGAAGCAGCGGCTTGTTGCTTCCCGGCTACGAGGCGAAAATCGTCGATCCGGAAAGTCGAGAGGTCCCTCCCGGCGAAGTGGGGGACCTTCTGGTCTCGAGCGAAAGCTTGGCGGCCGGCTATTGGAACAAACACGCCAAGACCAAGGAAACCTTTTCCGGCTCATGGATGAAAACCGGCGACCGCTACTCGCGGGATGAGGAAGGATACTTTTTCTACGGCGGCCGGTCCGACGACGTGCTCAAAGTCGCCGGCATCTGGGTCTCTCCTCTCGAAGTGGAGCAGGTTTTACTGGAGCATGACGCCGTGGCTGAATGCGCCGTGATCGGCGTCGCGGATGAAACCGGTCTTGTAAAACCGAAAGCTTTCGTCGCTCTGCGCGCCGGGTTTCAGCCCGGTTCCGAGCTTGCGGGAGAGCTTCAGAAGTTTGTAAAAGGGCGGTTGGCGCCGTATAAATACCCGCGCTGGATTGAATTCGTCGACGATCTACCCAAGACCGTTACGGGCAAGATTCAGCGCTATAGACTGCGCCAGCTTCAAAAGAGTTAACTAAACCCCGCTCCTACTTTAGCGGCGCCGAAAGAAAGAACTCACTCGCTTGAAGAGTCTCGATTCATGAAAAGCTACCAACGAGCATTCATCTTGCTTCTCGTCGCCCTGGCGATCGCCGCTCTGCTCAGCCCGTGGGTCGCCGCGCTGTGGAATTCCGTCATCGTCGCGCGGCCGGAGTGGGAGCGCTACCGCTATTCCTTCTCCCACATCTTCGGGCGGACGTTCATGATCGCCGGTATCGCGATCTTTTTATCCTGCCGGTCATGGATCGGGATTCGGTCGGCGCGGGACCTGGGACTTGGGCCGCTCAGCCAGGGCTTGGCGAATGTGCCGCTTGGATTTTTCCTCGCCATAACCTCGGTGGCTCTCCTCGGTGTTTTGATGTCAGCCGCCGATGTTTTCGAGCCCTACTTCCGCGTCTCGTTTACGACCGCGCTGCGGGTCTCTGTCAAGGCGCTATTGGGGGCGCTGGCCGTCGGCTTTCTCGAAGAGATATTTTTTCGCGGCATCATCTTCAAGGGCCTTTTGGAAAGCACTCGGCGCGTTACGGCCTTCACGGCGGCGAGCCTGTTCTTTGCCGCGATTCATTTTGTCAAGCCGGGCGAGAGATTTTCCGTCGACGGGATCGATCCTCTTGCGGGGGGCCGGTATCTCAGCGAAGCCTTCGCGCCGCTTCTCGATCCGCTGCCGATTTTACCCGGCCTCCTAGGGCTGTTTGTTATCGCCATGGTGCTGAGCTACGCGTTTCTGCGCACCGGGTCGATCTATCTCTCGATGGGGCTGCACGCGGGATGGGTTTTTGGAATCAAAACGATCCGCATCTACGGGGATTTCGTGCGTGGCGACCTAGGCTGGCTCTTCGGCTCGTCGAACCCGAAGATCGTCAGCGGAGTCGCGACGTGGCTGGGCATCCTCTGCGTCGGCGTCGTCGTCCATTTTCTGACGCGGAAAACAAGAGCTGGATTCCCGCCTTCGCGGGAATGACGGATGAGGGTTTTTTCAGCGGCCTGTTATTCTTCGCCCACCAGGACGCAATGATCGGGATGCGCTACGGCGAACACCTTTTGTCCCGGCTCGTAGCGCTGTGACGGCGGGGCGACGACGCGCAGCTTTACCTGGCCGGCCGGAAGTTCGATCACGTAGTCGATGGCGTCGCCGAAGTAGATGCGCCGCTGAACGGTGCCGGAGAACACGTTATATCCTTTTTGCCGCGGCTCTCGGGCCTCCATCTCCGTGCCCAGCAGAGAAATATTGTGCGGGCGGATGCAGACAAAAACGTCCGCGCCTTTGGTGAGATTTTCCGCCGCGCTTATCTGCAAGCTCAGCCCGCCGCCTAAGTCCACCTGCCGGTTTTCTTCCATTTTTCCCTTAAGGATATTTGTCTTACCGATGAACTCCGCGACAAAGCGGGTCTTGGGCCGGTCGAAGATTTCGTCGGCGGCGCCCACTTGAACGATTTTTCCCTGGTGCATGACGGCGATCCGGTCCGAAGTCACCATCGCCTCGGCCCGGTCGTGCGTGACATAGATCGTGGTGATGCGAAATTCCTCGTGCAACCGGCGGATCTCGAAGCGCATCTCCTCACGGAGATTGGCGTCGAGGTTGCTGAGCGGCTCATCCAGCAGCAGGATTTGCGGCTCGACCACCAGCGCCCGCGCCAGCGCGACGCGCTGCTGCTGCCCGCCCGACAGCTCGGCCGGATAGCGGCCCGCCAAAGTTTCCAGGTGGACGAGCCGCAGGATGCGATCCACTTTTTTCTGAATCTCTCCGCGGGAGAGCTTCTTGATCTTCAAGCCGTAGGCGACGTTTTGAAAGACCGTCATGTGCGGCCAGACGGCGTAGCTCTGAAAGATCATCGACATGTTGCGCCGCTCGGGGGGAACCAGGAGCGACGGCGAGGAAATCACCGCGCGGTTGACCTGTATTTCGCCCTCTTCCGGCTGGAGAAAACCGGCGACGAGCCGGAGCGTCGTCGTCTTGCCGCACCCCGAAGGGCCGAGCAGCGAGACGAGTTCGCCGTCGGCGATTTCCAGATTAAGATCGTTGACCGCCGCCGACTCGGCGAAGCGCTTGGTTAACCCGCGAAGCGAAACTGTAGCCACGCTTTACTCCCTCGTTGCCACGATCTCCCGCGCCATCATCCACTGCACGCCGAGGATCACGGCGAAAGAGACCACGAGTAAAAGAATTCCCAAGACGGCGATGACGCCGATCTGACCTTCCTCCTTGAGATCGAAAATAACCACGGAGATCACCTTCGACTTGGGCGTAAAGAGCAGGATCGATGCGCTCAGCTCGCGGATCACGCCGATGAAGATAAAACACCAGGTCGCGATCAGCCCAGACCTTGCCAGCGGTGCGGTGATGTCTATCAGAACTTTTAACCGATTCGCGCCGAGAATCCGGCTGGCATCTTCCAGCTCGGGATGAATGCTCTTGAACGTCGTCTCGGCCTGGGAAAATCCGATCGGCATTTCCTTGGTGAGATAGGCGACGAACAGAATCCAGATCGTGCCGTAGAGCACGATTGGCGGCCTCGTGTATGCGATGAAAAGACCGACGGCCAGGACGACGCCCGGCACGACCAGGGGCGCGAGCGCAAAAAAGGAAAGGTACCGTGCCCCGCGGAACAGCCGGCGGTTGGTGATGTAGGCGATAAGCGCGGCGATCCCCGTTCCCACGGTCGCCGTGAGGAGGCCGAGCTGGAAGGTGTTGACGATCGCGCTCTGCGTGTCGCCGTACTCGAAAAAAGTGAACGTAAAATTGTGCAACGTGAAGTTGTCCCACGTGAGCGGCATCGCCCATGCCTTGGCTAGAGACGCTTTCAGGAGGATCCAGTAGGGGAGAAAGACGGAAAGGGCGAGGATACCGAAAACAACGAAAAAGAGCGGGATGCGCAACGCTCCCAGCCGCACCAGCCGTTTCTGTCCGCCTTTTCCTCCCACGGTGCTGTAACCGCGCCGTCCGAGGAGCTTTTTTTGCACGGCAAGGAGCGCGATCGTCGCCAGGAGCAACGGCACGGAAAGAGCGGCCGCCAGGTCCAGTCGAGGCGGATACTGGAACAAAGCCCAGATCTGCGTCGTGATCGTATGGATGCCCGCAGGAAGTCCGAGGATGGCGGGCGCGCCGAAAAGGGAAAGCGAGTGGAGAAAGGCGAGAATGAAGCCGCCGATCAAGGCCGGCGCGGCCAGCGGTAGAGTGACGGTCAGCGCGACTCTCCATTTTTTCGCGCCGAGGATGTTCGCGGCGTCCTCCAAATCCGAGGAGATCAATTCGCAGACGTTGGCGATCATGGAAAAGACGTAAGGGAAGCTGTAGAGGGCCATGACGACGATAAGGCCCTCACGGCTGAAGATGTTGAACAGATGGCCTTCCGAGCCGGTGAGCCAGCGGTAGAGTTTATTCAGCTCGCCGGCGTTGGGTCCGGCCAAAAGCGTCCAGGCGAAAGCGCCGAGAAAGGGCGGCGTGACGAACGACGCCATGACCAGCGCGCGCACGGTCCGCTTGAACGGCAAATCCGTCCGCGTCACCAGCCAGCCGAGCAGCGCCCCGATCGCGACGGCGATGACGCCGACCCAGGTGGAGATGACGAGGGTTTGCCAGATCGCTTTGAGGAGCGCGTCTTCGCGGAAAAGCTGAAGGTATGCGCCGAGAGTGAAGCCCTGCTCGCCCTTGAGGCTGGTCACGAAGATCCAGCCCAACGGCACGATCATCAGGAAGAGGAGGAAGAGGGCGGCGCCGATCCACACCGGAAGCGTGCGGTCGACCGCTTTCAGTCTAAGCCAGGTCCCCTCTCTAAGCCGCCCTGCCGCTGCCGCGCCAGAAATCCGCATGGAGGCATCTACGCGCCGAAAAACTCAATGAAGCGCTTCTTGATCTCCGAGTTTCGTTTGTCCAGTTCCTCCGCGTCCACGGCGAAAAGCTTCAAGTCCTTAAGCATGGGCTTGTCCTTGGGGTAAGTGACTTCAGGATGGCCGGTATAAAGCCCTTCCTTGTCGGCGAGGATCTGCTGATTTTCTTTCGACAAGATGAATTCCGTAAACAACTTGGCCGCGTTCGGGTGTGGCGCGCCGTTGGCAATGGCCGTCGGAGAAACCACCAGGGGCACCCCTTCCTTCGGATAGACGATCTTGATCGGGTTACCCTGCTTGAGCGTCTTGTAATAAAAATATTCCGCGCCGTTGACTCCGATCGGTCTCTCTCCCGAGGCGACGACGCCGGCGGGATCGTTGGCCGATTGAACGATGTGGAGGTTGTTTTTGGCCAGCTCCTGAAAATATTCCCAGCCGAACTGTTTCACCAGCGCGAGCACATGCGTCATGATGATGCCGCTGTAGCCGGGATGAGCGGTGACTTGCTTGCCTTTCCATTTAGGGTCCAGAAGATCTTTCCACGATTTCGGCGCGTCTTTGTCGGAGACTATTTTCGGGTTGTGCGCGATGACGGAAAGGGTCGCGCGCATCCCGTAGAAAAATCCGCCGCTGTCCTTAAATCCCGCGGGAAAAATCTCGGCTGCCTTCGGGGCGTATTGCAACAACAATCCCTTTCCTTTGAGCAGGACAAAGTGGCCCGCATCCGACGTGTGAATGACATCGACGTTCTTAATTCCGGCGGACGCCTCCTGCATCGTGATTTGAAGGACGCGCTGGGAACCGTTCCGGTTAACGATGACCTCGATCCCTTTGTACTTGTTCATGAAGAAGTGGGCGAGCGCGGTGGAGGAACCGATAGCGAGCGAGGTATACCAGACTACCCTCCCTTCTTTTTTTGCGGCCTCGACCAACGCCGCATCTTGAGCCGAGGCGATAGCCGACCAGGCGATAAGCAAAACCGATAGCGCGGCTCCAATAGGCCTTTTCATCTTTGTCCCTCCATTAAGGAAGTCTCGGCGCAACCCTACCATACCCCCGCCGCGCCACTCAAGCTTAACTCCGCGGTAAACGCGGTCGGAAAAGAGTATGGGTTCCGGCGGCACACCTGCGGGTGTCGCGGGAGGTTGTCGGCGGAATGAAATGTTTGACTTCATGGGGTGAAACCAGTAATTAGAAAAAAAGGTTCTGAGGAGTTTTTCCCGATGGCGACGATGATCACAGCGGAGTGCATCAACTGCGGGGCCTGCGAGCCGGAATGCCCCAACAACGCGATCAGCCAGAGCGATGACATCTATGTCATCGACCCGCTGTTGTGCACGGAGTGCGTCGGCTTCCACGACTACGAGGCCTGCGCCGCCGTCTGCCCGGTCGACTGCTGCGTCACCGATCCCAACAACGTCGAAACCGAGGAAGCTCTGATCGCCCGCGCGCGCGATCTCCACAAAGACGTTGCGTTCGCCGAAAGTTTCGAATCGCGCTTCCGCAAGTCGGACGATAAGCCGGCCGCAACGGCGGAGAAGGCGTTTTCCACGCCGGCGAAAGTGCAAGCGCCTCCGGCTCCCGCCCCGCAGGCGCCGCCCGCGGCGGCAAAAGTGCAAGCACCGCCGGCGCCCGTTCCAGCCGCGGCTCAGACCGCTCCGGCAGCTCGGCCGCCCAAGCGTTTTGCCGGAGAACTGCCCGGAGATTTTAAGGACATCGTGCGTCGCTTGGATCGGTCGGGGCCGTTGACGAAGCCTCTCGCGCGTCTCATCGTCGCACTGCTCCAGCCGGTCCTCGGCGCGTTGCCCCACGCGATGAAAAAGGAATTGGAGCAGTTGGTCGCGCTGCCTGCCGCCTTCACCGCGGCGGGCGCCACGGCTTTAAATATTTTTCACAACATGGTGCTCTATCCCTTGTTGCTCATGGTCGCGGGCGCAGCCGTATACGGCGTCGAAATCGTCTTCAGCCAGAGGATCAATTCGTACATTTTCGTCGGCGTGATTTGGGCCTTTGTCGAGGGCGTGCTTCGCCTGAGGGAGGGGATCTTTCACGCGCAGGCGGACGGCATGGTTTTCCGGGCCGCGAGTTACGGCGGCCCGCTGGCTTACGGAGTCCGGTCTCTTTTGGAGCGCGGCGCCGGAATTATCCGCGCGGTTCCGATTCCGGTGGACGGGTTTTACGCTAAAGGGTTCGTCGAGAAATTG
>JBGPGE010000014.1:0-62937 GCA_041483675.1 Binatia bacterium | reverse complement strand
TGCCATGCTGAGTTTAACTCCTTCGACCGCAAAGTGAGGCAGGGAAGGAATGATAAAACCTTCCGTCAATCTGCAAGAACTGAGGCGAAGGATATACCGCAAGGCGAAAGCCGACAGGCAGATAGCGCCTTAAGGCGAAGGGCTCAGGAAAGCCGGATGACCGAAAGGGTCACGTCCGGTTTGATGTGGCGGGGGCTGGAGACGGATTTACGGTGGAGCTAGTGAGGCACCGTGTCAGACGAAAGAGACGGTAACAGATAGGCACCACCTAAGAGATACCGCGCCAGTCCTCGACCCTACGACAAACTTTGCGCCCGGCTACGGGAACGCTACCGCCTCGACCCCGGCAGGTCCATGACGGAGCTTTTGACGCCGGTCATCTGCTTGATCTCGGAAATGTATCTCCGGATATCGGCGATCATGCGCGGGCGGTTGAGCAGTATGGGGAGGAGAGCGTAGTTGATGTAGTCGCCCTTGAGCACCTGGCACTCCTTGCAGCAGGCGACGATGTTTTCCGGCTCGTCATGGCCTCCCTTGGCGAGAGGCATGAGATAGTCTTTGACTTTGGAATCGTAGCGGCCGCCGAAGAAAGAGAGCCGGCGGCCGCAGTAGTGACACGACTTGGCGGCCACGAACGCTTTGGCGCAGAACGATTTAACCTCTGCCATTCAACCACGCGGCAGGCGCGCGGCGGCTTTTAGGAACAGCCGCTCACCGCGCCGCAATTCAGGCACTTGTAGCACGCCCCGCTACGAATCATGATCGCGCCGCAATCGGGACACGGCGGCGCGTCCTGCTGATAGAGGCTCGTGACGCTGCTGATCGTCGCCACCGGCGCCCCGCCGCGCGGCGGCTGCGGCACGAGCTGCACCACTTTCTTGCCGGGCGCGACTTCTCCCTCACCGCCCTTCTGATCCTCTCTCGTGCCGACGATCCCCACCTCCCGCTGCGCGTCGCCGTCCAGGAACTTGATGGCGAGCCAGCGGAAGATGTAGTCCATGATCGACTTGGCGATCGGGATATTCGGGTTCTTGGTGAAGCCGGAAGGCTCGAAGCGCATGTGGGTGAATTTATCCACCAGGACGCGCAGCGGCACGCCGTACTGGAGCGCGAGCGAGATCGCCGTCGCAAAGGAGTCCATCAGGCCCGAGATGGTCGAGCCTTCCTTCGACATCGTGATGAAGATCTCGCCCGGCTGGCCGTCCTCGTACATGCCGACGGTGATGTAGCCCTCGTGGCCGGCGATATCGAACTTGTGGGTGTACGACCGTCTCTCGTCCGGCAGCTTGCGTCTCGGGGGACGAGCTTCTCTGGCCTCCGCCTTCAACGGCCTGGTCTCTTCTTTGTTGTTCGACGTGTTGAGCGGCTGGGTCCGCTTCGACCCGTCGCGATAGATTGCCACGGCCTTAAGCCCGAGCTTCCAGGCCTCTATGTAGGCCTGGATGATCTCGTCCACGGCGACATCCGTCGGCATGTTGATGGTCTTGGAGATCGCGCCGGAGATGAATGGCTGAACGGCGCCCATCATCTTGACGTGGCCCATGTACTGGATCGTCCGGCTGCCGTTCTGGGGCTTGAATGCGCAGTCGAAGACCGCCAGGTCTTCGTCCTTCAGGTGCGGCGCCCCTTCGATCGTCTCGTGCTCGTCGATATACTCAACGATCTCCTGGATCTGTTTTACGTCATAGCCCAGCCGCTTCAAGGCGCGCGGCACCGTATTGTTGACGATCTTGAGCAGGCCGCCGCCGACCAGCTTTTTGTATTTCACCAGCGCGATGTCCGGCTCCACGCCGGTGGTGTCGCAGTCCATCATGAAGGCGATCGTTCCGGTAGGCGCCAGCACCGAGA
The DNA here is from genome assembly GCA_041483675.1 of Binatia bacterium. Classification (GTDB taxonomy): domain Bacteria; phylum Desulfobacterota; class Binatia; order UBA9968; family UBA9968; genus 2-12-FULL-60-19. The sequence continues at coordinate 61,089 of JBGPGE010000014.1, read as the reverse complement.
TCTGGGAATTTCTCACCCCCGACTGCTCGCCCTCCTCGCAGGTCCGGTCCCAAGCCTCGCGGGCGGCGGAGAGAAGATCGAGCGGCGCCTGCGAAGGGGAAATCTTATAGGCATGCGAGCGGTGCTTGTTCAGCACGCGGAGCATCGGCTGGCGGTTGACGGCAAAACCGGCGAACGGTTCCAGCCCCTTGGCGATCCGCGCCGACTGCAAGTAGCCTTCGCCGGACATGAGCGCCGTCACGGCCGCGGCGTAGGAACGGCCGGCGTCGGAGTCGTAAGGCAGCCCCAGCGACATCAAGAGCGCGCCGAGATTGGCGTAGCCCAGCCCAAGCTCGCGGAACGCGTGGGCGTTGGCGGTGATTTCCGTCGTGGGATATGAGGAGTTGTCCACCAGGATGTCCTGGGCGAGGATCATGATGTCCACGGCATGGCGGAAAGCCTCGACGTCGAAGCCGCCGTCGTCGCGGAGAAACTTGAGCAGGTTGAGCGAGGCCAGATTGCAGGCCGAATTATCCAGATGCATGTACTCCGAGCAGGGATTGGAGCCGTTGATCCGGCCGGTGTTGGAGCAGGTGTGCCAGTCGTTGATCGTGCTGTCGTACTGCATCCCCGGATCGCCGCAGAAATAGGTCCCCTCGGCGATCATATGCAGCAGGTCCCGCGCCTTAAAGGTCTCGGACACTTCGCCGGTCGTGACATAGCGGGTTTTCCACTCGCGGTCTTCGAGCACGGCCTGCATAAACTCGTCGGAGACGCGCACCGAGTTGTTGGCGTTCTGGAAAAAAACGCTGCCGTAGGCCGGGCCGTCTAAGCTTGAATCGTAACCGGCTTCGATCAGCGCCCAGGCCTTCTTCTCCTCCTCGACTTTGCACTTGATGAATTCGACGATGTCGGGATGGTCCGCGTTGAGGATCACCATCTTGGCCGCGCGCCGGGTTTTGCCGCCCGACTTGATGACGCCGGCCGAAGCGTCCGCCGCCTTCATGAAAGAGACCGGTCCCGACGCGGTCCCGCCGCCGGCCAGTTGCTCCTTGGCGGAGCGGATTCTGGAGAGGTTGACGCCGGAGCCTGACCCGCCTTTGAAGATAATTCCCTCTTTTCGGTACCAGTCGAGGATCGACTCCATCGTGTCCTCGACCGAGAGAATGAAGCAGGCGGAGCACTGGGGCTTTTTCTCGATCCCGCAATTGAACCAAACCGGGCTGTTAAAGCAGGCGCGCTGGTGGAGCAGGATATAGGTCAGCTCGTCGCTGAAAGTCCGCGCATCCTCCTCGCCGGCAAAATAGCCGTCCGCTCTGCCCCAACCGGTAACCGTGTCGACCACGCGGCTAATCAGCTGGCGGACGCTGCGTTCCCGCTGGGGGCTCCCCAAAGGACCGCGGAAATACTTGGAAACCACGACGTTGGTGGCCATATAGGACCAGCTTTTGGGGATCTCGACATTGGCCTGCTCGAAAACGACCTTTCCTTTCTCGTTAAGGATCGTCGCCGTCCGGCTCTCCCACTCGACCTCATCGTAAGGGCTGCCGCCCGCCTTGGTGAAGTAACGCTCCAGGCGGAGACCGGTTTTAACCGCAGAACCCGCCTGAATAACCTTCTCCTCCACCTGCTGAGCTGTATTCGCCATACGTCTGCTCCTTTCCGGCCCTTCCAATATCTAGTACGAACTTTTCACGTTGATACAATATGTTGTTATAAAGAGTTGTGGAAAAGTTGTCAAGAAAAATTTTAGCCACCGCCCATAATAGCCGGAATTTAAGTGGAGCGAGGCTGCCGGCTGTGCTAGATTTAGTCGATGGGCAAGCATACCCCACAGATCGAGAAGGTCGGCGAGATTCTCGACCAGTCGCTCAAGCGGCTCGAACTCGCCGGCCAGCTCTCGGACTACGGCGTCTGGCCGATCTGGAACGACACGGTCGGGCCGACGATCGCGCGTAACGCACAGCCCGAGAAAATCCGCAACGGGACGCTCTTTGTGAAAGTCTCCAGCCCCATCTGGATGCAGCAACTCCATTACATGAAGGATACGATCGCCGACAAACTGAACCAGGAACTCGGCCGGGAAGCGGTTAAAAACATCTTCTTCTACGTCGGCAAGGTCGAAGCGCAAACGGTCGGCGAGCAGGCGGCGGAGCCCGCGCTCGCCCCTTCTCCCAACCCTGAAATAAGGCTGGACGACGCGACGCTCGCCGAGATCAAAGATCCGGAGGTTCGCCGCGCTTTGCGGCGGCTCTTCGCCGCGCACTCGCGCCGCTCAAAGAAGTAGCCGGCAGGCGTCCCGCGACGACCTCCTCCATCTCCCACGTGTACTTTTTCTTGTCCTCGTACACCACAAAGGGCGCCTCGACCTCAAGCTCGCGCCGCCCTCCCTTGACCCCCTCCGCCAGAACGAGCATGGCCTCGCTTGCGGCAAAAGAATGGACCATCCGCATGCGCTTCGGCTCCAACTCTTCCGCGCGCATCGTTTGGAGCAGATCCACGAGGCGCGTCGCGGGATAAACCACGGCGAGCCGGCCGCCGTGACGCAGCAGGTAGCGCGCCGCATGGACAAAGTCGCCCAGGCGCCCTCTCACCTCGTGGCGCGCCGTGCGCTTTTCATCGTCGGGATTCATCCGCCCGCTATTCAGCCGCCGGTAGGGCGGGTTCGAGACCGCGAGATCAAAGCTCCCCGGCCGAAGGAGCCGTTCGATCGCGCAGACATCGCCGTGGACCATGGACAGCCGATCGCCGAATGAGTTCAGCGCGATGCTGCGCCTGGCTCGTTCGACCATCTTTTCTTGGATTTCCAGCCCGGTAAGCCGGGCCGACGGAGCGCGCATTGCCAGGGCGAGCGCCACGGCGCCGTTTCCGGCCCCTAAGTCGATGATGGAAGCCGCTCCGGGCACTTCCGCGAAATAGGCCAACAGGAGAGCATCGAGGGAAAGGCGGTATCCCCGGCTGCCCTGAATGATTCGGAGCCGCCCATTGAGGAGAATATCCACAGTCTCGTTTTTTTTCACCTCCGGAGATTGGCTCATGCGCTTGCAAATTGCTCCTGTTTTTTATATGAGCGTGATGCTAATCGATCCACAGACAACACCAACATGCTTTTCATCGTCCGTCAAATCGGCGCCGTCACAACCGCCCATCTCTTCGGCATGGGTCGAGCCTTTTTGTTTCTCCTCTCCGCCTTCGCCTGGGTCTTTCGACCGCCGGCAAAGCTTCGCCTGATCGTCAAACATATCAAAGAGATCGGCGTGGATTCTTTGTCTGTGGTGGTTTTATCCGGCGCCTTCACCGGCATGGTCCTGGGCTTACAGGGCTATTATAGCCTGAGAAAGTTCAATGCCGAAAGCTGGCTCGGCTCGGCCGTCGCCCTGGCATTGCTGCGCGAGCTGGGGCCCGTCCTTTCCGCCTTTATGGTGACCGGCAGAACCGGCTCGGCCATGGCCGCGGAGCTTGGCACCATGCGAGTGACGGAACAGATCGACGCGCTTTACTCGATGGCCGTCAATCCGGTCAAGTATCTGGTGTCGCCGCGCATCATCGCGGGCCTCATCGCCATGCCGCTGCTGACGTCAATCTTCAACGTGGTCGGCATCTACGGCGGTTTTCTGATCGGCGTCGAGCTGCTCGGGGTAAGCGCCGGCAGCTATGTCGCGGGGATGGAAAGCAGCGTGGTTTTTCAGGATGTTTACAGCGGGCTGCTCAAATCGGTGAGCTTCGGCCTGATCATCACGTGGGTGTGCTGTTACAAAGGGTTCAACGCGCCCCCGATGGCCACCGGAGTGAGCCAAGCGACCACCGAATCGGTGGTCATGTCGTTTGTCCTGATCCTGGTGTGGGATTACTTTTTGACCTCGATTATGCTCTAAGGCCCCATGATTCGCGTCATCGACTTGTACAAGAACTTCGCCGGCCACCAGGTGCTCAAAGGGGTCAATCTCGATATTGAAACGGGGAAGATCACGACGATCATCGGCGGCAGCGGCTCCGGCAAAACCGTGTTGTTGAAACACTTAAACGCGCTCTTGCTTCCCGAGCGCGGGCAGATCCTGGTGGACGGCGCCGATATCACCAGGTTGGGCGAGCGGGCGCTGAATCAGATCCGCCAGAAATTCGGTGTGCTGTTTCAAGGGGCGGCGCTGCTTGATTTCATGACCATTTTTGATAATGTCGCCTTCCCGCTACGTGAAAAGACCGACTTGGGCGAAGCGGCTATCCACGACAAGGTCAGCGAGCGGCTGCGCCAGGTCGGACTTGAAAGCATGGGTTACAAATATCCCGCCGAGATCAGCGGCGGAATGAAAAAGAGGGCGGGGCTGGCGCGCGCCCTGGTAATGGACCCGGAGATCGTGTTATTCGACGAGCCGACGACCGGCCTGGACCCATTGCTGGGGAAGAGCATCCACCAGCTGATCGCGCGGATGCACGCGACCTTCGGCTTTACGGGAGTCATCGTCAGCCATGACATCCCGGAAGTCTTTAAGTTTTCCGACCGAGTGGCTATGCTGGCTGATGGTGTTATCCAAGCGGTGGCTCCGACCAAAGAGTTCGTCGTCTCAGAGAATCCCGTGGTCCGTCAGTTTCTCCGTGGGGAGCTGGAAGGGCCGATCGAGGTCATGTAGGAGAACTTCCCGTGAACCAGGCTCGCACAGAAATTATGGTAGGCATCTTCGTTCTTGTGGGTATCCTCTGCTTGGGGTATATAGCCATCCGGCTGGGGAAGCTCGAAGTGCTGTCGAACGCCGGTTACGTGGTGTACGCCGACTTCGCGTCCGTGGCAGGCTTGAAGAACGGCGACCCGGTCGAGATCGCGGGAGTCAAAGTCGGGCGGGTGGAGTCGCTGGCGCTGGCGGACGAGAAGGCGCGCCTCGGGCTGAGAATCGAACAGCACGTCAAGCTCACGGCGGACGTGATCGCTTCGGTCCGCGCGCGCGGGTTGATCGGGGACAAATTCGTCCTGCTCAGCCCAGGCGCTTCGGATCAGGTGATCAAGCCGGGCGACAGAATCCGCGATACCGAGTCGCCGCCGGATCTTATCGATCTCATCTCAAAAGTCATCGGAGGGGATGTCATCTCGCCAAAAGGTGACAAGAAAGGCGAAGAACAGAAATGATGCGCAAAATAACTACCACCCTGGCGGGGTTGATGCTGTCTTTGTTTCTGGCCGCGGTGGCCCGGCCGGCGAGCGCGGGGGCGCCGACCGAACAGGTCCAGGGCACGGTGGACAATATCCTGGCCATTCTCAAAAATCCGCGCCTGAGGGGCGACGCCGTGAAAAAGGAGCGGCGCGACCAGTTGCGCGAGGCTATTTTTGCCCGGTTCGATTTTCCCGAGATGTCCAAACGCTCGCTCGGAACCCAGTGGCGCAAGCTCAGCCCGAGCGACCAGGAGGAATTCGTCAAGCTCTTTACCGACCTGCTGGAGCGCACCTACATCAACCAGATCGAGGCCTACAAGGACGAGAAGGTCGTCTTTCTCAAGGAGACGCTGGACAATAACTTTGCCGAGGTGCAGAGCCGGATCGTCAACAGCAAGGGCGAAGATTTTTCCCTTAATTACCGCGCCCATCGCGTCGGCGAGGAGTGGAAAGTCTACGACGTGGTGGTCGAGAATATCAGCGTCATCAATAATTACCGCGCCCAGTTCAATCGCATCCTTGCAAACCAGTCCTATGAGGAGCTGCTCCGCCGGATGAAAGACAAGCAGATCGAGTTTAAGGGCGACAAAAAATAACCGCCGCGCTCGCATGCTCGCCGCGCTGCTGCGTACCCCCAAGCCGATTGCCGAACAGCCGCTTGAGCTGACGGAGATGCCGGTCCCCGCGCCGGGCGAACGCGAGGTCCGCCTGCTCGTCTCCGCCTGCGCGCTCTGCCACACCGACCTGCACATCGTCGAAGGCGACATCCTCTTGCCCAAGCTGCCCGTGGTGCCGGGCCACCAAATTGTGGGCGTAGTCGAGGCGCAGGGTCGCCGGGCCGGGCGGTTCCGGGAAGGCGACCGCGTCGGCATCGCGTGGCTCAGACACGCCTGCGGGGATTGTTCGTTCTGCGCGAGAGGCAGCGAGAACCTCTGCGATCAGGCCGAGTTTACCGGCCTTCACGCGCACGGCGGTTACGCCGAATATGCGCTCGTTGAGGAAGAGTTTGCTTATCCCCTCCCGCCCGGTCTCTCCGACCACCAGGCCGCCCCGCTCCTCTGCGCCGGAGTGATCGGCTATCGCGCGTTGCGGTTGAGCGAGATTGCGCGCGGCGGGCGGCTTGGGCTGTTCGGCTTCGGCGCCTCCGCCCATATCGTCATCCAGCTCGCGCGCCACCGGGGCTGCGAAGTCTACGTTTTTACTCGCGGTGAAGAGCACCAGAAGCTCGCCCGAACAATGGGCGCGGCTTGGGTCGGCCGCGCCGAAGACCGACCGCGGCAGAAGGTTCAGGCGGCGATCATCTTCGCGCCCGCCGGAGAACTGGTCCTCGACGCACTCAGCGTCCTGGAAAAAGGGGGAACCGTGGCGCTCGCAGGGATCGCGATGACCCAAATCCCCGAGATCGATTATGGCCGGTTGCTGTATCACGAGCGGAGGATTCGCAGCGTGGCCAATGCGACCCGGCGCGACGCCGAGGAATTGCTTAGCCTCGCACGGGAGATTCCGCTCAGGACGGAAGTGGAGGTTTTTCCGCTGACTGAGATCAACCAGGCGCTCCGGAAGCTCAAGCAGAGTCAGATCCGCGGCGCCGCCGTGGCGGATATTCGAGGGACGTAGATGGCAGCGGCAGCGTCGTGCCATTTTGAACCATTTGAACAAGTTTGAACCTAGGAATACGTTTAAGTTGTAGAGCGGAGAACTATGGCAGAATACGCTTACGACAGCACCGTCATCGGCGGCGGCATCGTCGGCCTGGCCACCGCGATGAAGCTCGCGCAGCGCTATCCCGGCCGGCGGCTCCTCGTGCTGGAAAAAGAGCGCGAGATCGCCCGCCATCAAACCGGCCACAACAGCGGCGTCATCCATGCGGGCATTTACTACAAGCCGGGCTCCCTGAAATCGCAAACCTGCGTCGCCGGCAGGCGGGCGCTGCTCGATTTCTGCGACCAGCACGCCATCCCTTACGAACTGTGCGGGAAAGTGGTCGTAGCAAGCCGGCCGGAAGACCTCCCCCGGCTGGAAGAGCTCAGGCGCCGTGGAACGGCCAACGGCGTGCGCGGGCTGGAGATGATCGGTCCGGAACGGCTCAAAGAGATCGAGCCCCACGCGCGGGGAATCCGCGCGCTCTACTCGCCGGCGACCGGCATCATCGACTTTACCCGGGTGGCGGCAGCCTACGCCGATATCTTCAAGCAACTGGGCGGGGAGATCGCGACATCGAGCGAAGTGCGGGGCATCGAAACGACTGGCGGCGCGATCGTCCTGCAGACGCCGTCGGGCGAGTTTTGCTCGAAATATCTCATCAATTGCGGCGGCCTCTTCTCCGATCGACTGGCTGAACTCATGGCGCGCGAAGCGGATCGGGGCGAGAAAGCCGGCGAGAGCCTCCGCATCATCCCATTCCGGGGCGAGTACTACCGGCTTGTTCCCGAGCGGCGATCTCTCGTCGGAGGACTAATATACCCCGTGCCCGATCCGCGTTTTCCCTTCGTCGGCGTCCATTTCACCAAAACCATCCACGGAGAAGTGGAAGTCGGACCCAACGCGGTCCTCGCCCTGGCCCGCGAGGGCTACCGCAAGACGGATATCGACTTCCGCCACATCGCGGAAACTCTGTCCTACCGCGGCTTTTGGGCGATGGCGGCGAAGTACTGGCGCATGGGACTCGAAGAGAGCTACCGCTCGCTCGTCAAGTCCGCCATGGTCCGGGCGCTTAAGCGATTGGTTCCGGAAGTGCGCGATGAAGATCTGGTTCCAAGCGGCAGCGGCGTGCGCGCTCAAGCCGTCTCCTCGACCGGCGCTCTGGTCGATGATTTCGTCATCCGGCAGACCGGCAACGCAATCCACGTCCTCAACGCGCCATCCCCTGGCGCCACGGCATCGCTCGCCATCGGAGAAAAAATCGTTGACACGGCGGCAAAGGCGTTTTCGCTGGGAAGCTGAGAAGTTTTCAGCGATCGGCAGTCTTCAGCGGATTCCTAAGCCCTAATCCCCAACCCCCAATTCCTAATTCCCGATTGTCGATAGCTTGCGTTATCTCGGTCGGTTATCTAGAGTGACGCCATCTTTTCCGGGAGGCTCCTGCATGATTATTGAATACAAGGGCCGCAGGCCGAAGATCGCGCCGACGGCTTTCATCGCGCCGACCGCGGTTATTATCGGCGATGTCATCATAGGCGAGGAGGCGAGCGTCTGGTTCGGCGCGGTCATCCGATCCGACCAGAATGACAATCCTATCGTCGTCGGCGCGCGCACCAGCATTCAGGACAACTGCGTGCTGCACTCAGGCGAAGCCCCTACAGTCATCGAAGACAACGTCACCGTCGGACACGGCGCGATCATGGAGGGATGTCTCATCCGACGCGGGGCGATCATCGGCATGAACGTCACCCTGCTGGAAGACGTTGAGATCGGCGAAGAATCGCTTATCGCCGCCGGGAGCGTCGTCGTGCCGCACACGAAAATCCCGCCGCGCGTGCTGGCCGCGGGAAGCCCGGCCAAGGTGAAGAAAGAGATCGGCGGCGAGGCGCTTAACTGGATCAAGATGGGATCGAGCACCTACGTGAACCTGGGGCGAAGTTATCTTGGCGGCAACTATAAGATCGTCGGTTAGGAACATGACTTACCCAAACCTCTTTTCGCCGATCAAAATCGGGGGGACGACTTTTCCCAACCGGATTATGCGGACTTCGATGGTTTCCGGTTTGGCCACGGAGGATGGTTTGGTCACGGACGCGCTGAAGGCAAGGTATCGGCGAGAGGCCAAGGGCGGGGTTGGCTCTCTGGTCGTCGAAGCGGCCGTGGTTCTGCCCTCCAGAAGCTCTTACAACCTGCGCATCAGCGACGACTCGTTCACCGAAGGGCTGAAGGCGCTGGTCGATGCGATCCGCGATGCCGATCCGGAACCAAAGGCCGGCCTTCAGATCATGCACTTTTTGAAGATCGCCCGGACGGGCTGGAGACAAAAAGTCGAAGACTTCAAGCCCGAGGAGCTGCCGCTTATCGTCGAGCAGCATGCCAAAGCCGCGCAGCGTGCGGTGGCCGCCGGATTCGACTTCATCGAGCTGCACATGGCGCACGCTTATACCCTCGCCTCCTTTCTTTCACGGGCCAATAAGAGAACCGACCGATACGGCGGCAGGCTGGAGAACCGGCTGAGATTGCCGATCGAGGTTTATCGCGCGGTGCGCGACGCGGTAGGCGACGGTTTCCCGGTTGGGATCAGAATCAACGGGGAGGATTTTGTCGTCGAGGGAAATACGCTCCTTCAGAGCACGCGAATCGCGCGAAGGTTTGCGAGACTTGGCGCGAACTATATCAGCGTATCGGCGGGCAGCCGGTTCGAGGACGCGGCCGTCCCTCCGCCTAACATGCCGCCGGATCCGATGTCCGGCTATAGCGGCCACCGCATGAGCCCGTCGTGGTGGTTCCCAGACATGACGCAAGTTTACCTCGCCGAGCGAATCCGCCGGTACGTGAGCGAGGGCGGCTATAAAGCCCCGGTGGTGGCCGCGGGCAAGATCAGAACGCCTCAGCAGGCCGAGGAGATATTAAAAGAAGGCAAGGCCGATCTGATCGGGTTATGCCGCTCGCTCCTCTGCGATCCCGACTGGCCGGCAAAAGCCAGGGAGGGAAGAGAAAAAGAGATCGTTCATTGCACGGCGTGCAACTGGTGCCTCGAGGCCGATGCAAGATTTGAAAAGGTAACCTGCTCCCGCTGGCCCGAAGGCGCCCTGGCTGCTCCCGATCCCTTTTCGCCGCTGAGCGCGCGCCCCTCCGAGCTGCCCGATGACGCGAGCTTGTAGAAAAATAATGCCCGGGTGAAACTCCTCGAGAAATGGCAGCGGCAAGCCGCGCGGCTTAAACAGGAAGTCTACGCGCTCGCCCTCGCGTGTAAAGACCCGCGTGTCCCCTGGTACGCAAAGCTCCTCGCCCTCGGCATCGTCGCTTACGCTCTCAGCCCGATCGATCTGATCCCCGATTTCATCCCCGTCCTGGGATACCTGGACGATTTGATCTTGGTTCCACTGGGCATCTACTTCCTGTTGAAATTGATCCCTCCCGACGTGTTGGCCGACTGCCGGGAAAGAGCCCGGCTCGCAGCAACGACAAAGACCCCCGCCCGCTGGCTCGCCGCCGTGGTTATCATAACCGTTTGGATTGTGCTGGCGCTGTTGGCTGTACGGTGGATGATTGATGTCATGACGGATTGACCGGTCAAGACGGTTGACAACTTTTTTTTCAAATGACGATATTGCGTCGAACTTCGGACGTAAACGAATCAGCGAGATGTTCGGGAAAGATGGCAGATGACGTTGCGCTAAGAGTTGAAGGGAATGGCTAAGAAAAGGGTCTGGCTGCTTTGTGGACTACTTGCGGCGATCCTCACGGGGGCGGCATTCTGGACCCAATGGTGGCTGACGGATTCGCCGGCAGCCTATGAGAAGGGCACAGAACGTTATTACCTCGCCTGGGTACACCACGGATCGTTTGGTCAGAAAGGGGCTGCGGTCGAGGCCCTCCTGAACCTTCCGCAAAAAAAGGAATATACCGTCGCACTTAAGGTACGCAGATGGCAGACGGGCGTAATTCGGGACATGCTGCTACTCGTCCTCTTCGACATGGCCCCGGACCAACACGAGCAAGCAGTCACACAGTTGATGCGGTCGGAATACGAGAGTGGATACGGTTGGGTAAAAACCGATGATGTGTTTGAAGGAGTAATAGTCGATTTCTACTTCGACGGCCCGGGCGAGGCCGCACTGCGCCTTCTCCAGCAGGGCTATCTGAGCGGCCGGGCCGTCGATCTCTTGCTGCAATATGCCCGCAGCTTTTATCCGGAACACCGTCTTCGTGCCAGCCATCTGTTCGAACAGTTTGTAGGCATTCCGCCCTACGACCCCACGCCACAGCCACAGACGATCAATGAAATGCCGGAGCTAACTCGCACGCAGACAGCGGCGATCGAACGGTGGCTACGAGGAAATATGGAACGTCTGAGCTGGGCTAAGGATATGAAGTCTTACCTGTATGAACCTCGGCCCTAAAGAAATCCGCAAACGGCTCGTGATGGGCGTCGTCATGCTCGCGGCAGGCGTCGGCATCGCCGTCGCGCTGATCTTTGCCGGCACGCCCCGCTGGTGGCGGCTTGTCGTCTTTTTTCCATTCTGGATGGCAGGGCTCGGTCTCTTCCAGGCAAAGGAGAAGACGTGAGTGGTGTTGGCGGCGCGCGGGGCGCGCAATTTAGACGGCGGCGAGGAGAAAATCGCCGACAGCGCTGTGGCAGCCGAGCTTCGGCTGGTCGCTCGCGGCATTCACATCAGGACCATTCTCACTGCGGCGTTGCTGACGCTTCTTGGCTTATATTTCTGACACGTCGAAGCGTGAAAGATGCCATTGTCGATCGAAGACGTATGGGATAGAATTTTATTTGACGGAGGGGCTATGGCCAGAACACGGCTGCTAAACAGAATCACGATAGATCGCAAGGTCTGTCACGGAAAGCCTTGCATCCGGGGCACCCGCATCATGGTATCCGTCATCCTCGACAACTTGGCTGAAGGAAGGACTTCTGAAGAGATAGTGCGGGATTATCCGCCGCTCAAGATCGAAGACATTAGGGCAGCCATCGCCTATGCGGCAGAATTAACCAACGAAGAAGAGATGCTACCCCTTAGGGCTTCTGCCAAGTGAGGATCAAGCTGGACGAGAACCTGGGCCGGCCTCACGTGGAGCTGCTCCGCCGGCACGGTTATGAGGCGGATCGCGTGTTTGACCAGGGTCTATCTGGGATTGAGGATCCTGAGCTTTGGAGCCATATCAGGCGGGAGAACAGATTCTTGATTACTCTCGACCTCGGATTCTCCGATGTCCGCCGCTATGCGCCCGACACACACCCTGGGATACTACTCTTGCGCGCGCGAAGAAAAGGACGCGGGGCGGTATTGCGAATTCTCAGGCGGGTGTTAGCTGAACGCCGCCTCGAATCGTTGGAAGGCTGCCTCGCGGTCGCGGACGAGACGAAGACCCGGGTCCGCCGACCGAAGGGCTCCTAGAGCAGATACCGTCGCCGCGCAAGAGCCTCTCGCTCAGCTTCTCCGACGCAGTTCCTTTTCCAATCTCGCTTTCAGCTCTTTTGCGCCGACTCTATACTTGAACGCCTTGCGGCCGTTGATGAAAAGGACCGGCACTTCATTGCCGAACTCTTGCTGGAGCGCGGGCGAGGAATCGACGTCAATCTCCTGCACTTCGATCGCTGTGCCGGAAATCACCTGCGCCACGATCTTTTTCATGTCGTCGCAGAGGCAGCACTCTTTTCTGCCGTAAAGCGTGATCCTGAGGCTCATCGCTTGCCGTCAGGCGCAGGAGTGACCAGGCTTTTGGGAATCGACAGCGCGCCGAAAAAGAATTCCGACAGCGTGCTCAGCGGCGCGGGCGTGATGGTCGGGTCGTCCAACGGCCCGCGCACGTTAAAACTCGCCACCAGGAGAGAATTTTTGATCGCCGCCAGTCCGCGGCCGATCAGCGGGATATAATTCACCGCGGTCTCCAGTCCGGGAAACGGCCGCACGGCGATGACGAAATTCACCTCCCCCTTGGGGCCGTCCATCGTGCCGGCGCCGCTGATTCTCAGCTCGTTGCTGTCCACCAGGAGATTCTCCGTCGCATAGACGCCGTGGAGCACTTTGAAATCGGCGGTGACGCTGTGAAAATGAATTCCCTCTTGGGTGAGGTCGGGCACCTTCAGGGTGAACCAGCGGGTAAGATCGAGAACGCTGATCACGCGGACCAGCAGCCGAAGACGGCGCGCCATGCCGTCCTCGATCCGCAGCTGAAACTCCCCGTCGACGCTGCGCTTGCGCTCCGCGCCGGTCGCTCCGAGGAGGTCGAACGTTCCCGTTACCGAGGCCTTGCCGACAATCTCCGTTTGCTCGATATCGAGCCAGCCGAGGAGCGTCTTGAGCGGCACACCTTCAATGTCGGGGCTGACAAGGATCCGAGGCTTGTCCCCGCTGTCCACAAAGGCGCCGCCGCCGCGCACGGTTCCTCCGTCCGAGCGGGCGAAAAAGTTTTCCAGCCGCCAGGTCTTCTTATCGACCGTCAGATCGGTTTTGAGATCGGAGAAAACAAAGTTCTCGTAGCGCCCCCGGTCGATGGCGATCTTTCCCCGGGCACGGAAGCGCTCATACCAGTCCACCTCCCCACCCTGGCTCTTCGGCAACAGATGGGCGATGTTCATTTGCGGTGCGGCCAATTCGAACGTCAGCTCCGGGCTGCTCCCTGCCATCCATCGACCGCTGAAAGAAAAAGGATAGCCGGCAAGCTGGCCTCTAACATTCGGAAGGTCGATCGCTTTGCCGTCCACCCGGACCCGCCCGTACACCTCGCGCAGAGGTTGAGCGAAAACTTTGAGCGGCACTTGAGCGCCGACCAGCTCCAACGCGCCGCTGATTTTTCTCTGTTCCGCGGACGCTACCGAGCCCTGATAGCGGAGCGTGCCGCGCACCGTGCCCCCGCCCAATGCCGGGTCCAGATCGAGCAGGAGGCGCAGCGCTTCGCCCGCTTTGACGCCCGCAGAATCGATCGTCACATCGAAGGTCGCCGGATCGGCGGCGGGAATTTTAAGCGAGCCGCGGAGCTGGATCGGCGATCCGGCGAATAGCGCCGTCGCGCGCTCGACACGCAGTTCGCCGGTCCCCACAACGATCTTCCCCTTTACCTGCGTAAGAGAGAGGTCGGCGACGCTGAGCTTGGCGCCGTCAAGCACCAGATCGCCCTGGGCTTGGGTGCGGGAAACGAAATCCGTCTGGAGCCGCAGATTGAGTTTGCCCTTTCCTCCAACTCCATGGAGAGCAGGACCTATGGCCTCGCGGGCCGACCGGACCATGCCGAGCTTTGCCAGCTCCGGCAGCTGGGCTAGCTCAACTTCGCCGGCGACGCTCAAGTCGAGCGCACCGCGCTTGGAGAAGACCCCGGTATGGCTGCCCTCGATTTTCTCCAGGCGCGACTGACCGACCGTACCCTTCACGTTTCTGTAATGGAGCGTTCCTTTTTCCAGAACGAGCCGCCCGCTGAAACCGCGCAGCGGCAGCGCGGACTCTCCCGCAAGACTTCCGCCCGCATTTCGAAACTCCGCACTCACCGACAACCGCTGTTCGTAGCCGGGTTCGGACAACCGCAGAAGCTCGGACAACCTGCCCGTGACCTTCGCGGAGTCCAGCCGGACTTCACCAAGCGTGAGGGCCGCCGCCAGATTTTGCAGCGCGGGCGAATCGAGAATCGCCTTCGGCAGATAGTGACGGGCCGTCTCGACCGCCAGAAACGGAGTGGTCAAATGCAAATCGACATACGGGTCTCCGCCGTCCGGCTCGCGCACGACGCCTTGAACGGAGAGCCGCAGCCCCTTCGACTGAAAGTCCAATCGTTCGAGATGAAGCTCCTGCGGCTTCCATTCCGCGGACAGCTCGATCTTGCCGTCTCCGGGGGCCAGAACGCCCGGGAACACGCCGCGACCGTCGACTTCCAGTCCCTGGAAACGAACCTCGCCGGCGAGCCGGGCCCCCTCGGCAAGCCGTCCCTGCCAATGGATTCGGTAGCCAAGTTTTCCGCGCGCGCTCGTCGTCGGCGGCGGCAGTTGGTAATAGTCCCATAGCATCGCCGCCGGCAAAGATTCCGCGTTGAGGTCAACGTCCAGCCAGGCCCGGCGCAGGTCGAAGGAATTGCCGGAGAAGAGCGCCTTGCCGTTCATCGCAAAATCCGCCTCGCGCCCGTTGCGCTGAACGATCGCTTTCCAGCGAAAGTCGAGTCCGGCCTGCGCCGTTTCTGTCGCGGGCCCGTTCTCCTCGCCCGGTGAAACTAGGCCGCCCGATTCTCTGGCCCGCGCCCGGCGCAGATTCAGATCGATATCGCGGAAGCGGGTCACCACCGGTCCTCTGCCGCCGAGATAGTCGGTAAACGCGATGCTCCCTTTGTCGATTCTGATCTCGCGCAGGTCGAGGGAGAACTGCGCGCCCTCTTTCGATTGAAAAGGAAGGTTCACGATCAGGTCCGCGAGGGGCATCCTTCCCTCCCGGTCCCGCGTCACAAGCAGCGTCGGCTGCGAGAGGCGCAAGGCGTGGAACTTGAGCTTGCGCTGCAACAGCGGCATGAAGGCCACCCGGACCAGAACCTTGGGCGCGGCGATCAGGGGCCGGTCGCTCTCGGGCTCGGCCAGGACAAAATCGCGAAACGACACCCCCATCGTCCGCCCGATCTCGATCCGCGCCTCGCCGACCGTGACTTGAAGCCCGGTCCGCTGCTCGAATTCGGCGATCAAGAAGCGGCGAAACTCGCCCACTTGAGCAAGGCGATAGAAAACGAAAATAGCGACGGCAAACAGCAGTAAAGCGCCGGCGCTCACAATGGCCAGGATTTTAAGCGTTCTTTTCATCGCGGCAGGCTCATGCTAAAGAAAGTTGGCCTCACGCGCAAGCGCAAGAAGCCCTTGCCTTGACAGAAACCGCCTAACTTGCTAGAAAACGGCCCTGTACGTTGCGAGGTCCCATGCCTGTAGGGGGAGTTATGTTGGAACGAGAAGAGGAGCTGCTGAACAGTAGGGACGTGGCCGTGATCCTGGATCTCAGCCCTGATACGGTCAATGAGTTCGCGCGGAAAAATATTTTACCGGCCTTCAAGAAGGGCAAACAGTGGCGTTTCCGCAAGAAGGACATCTCCTCTTATACCCAGAAGCTAACCAGGGAAATCCCGGTCGCCTGATCCCCCCTCGAAGCGAAATCAAGAGGCAAGGCTTGAAACATGGGCGAGATCGAGGCACATGAGAGCAAACTCTACTCCGAGTTCGCGCCTTTCTACGACAGGTTTTTTGGCAAGATTTTTTATTCCCGGTTAAGATACGTCATCGAGTCCCTCAATATCCCGCGCAGCGCCCGCGTGTTGGAAGTCGGCGCGGGAACCGGCGTCTCCTTCCCCGCCTATCCCTCGCATTGCGAAGTCGTGGGAATCGACCTCGCCCCGGACATGCTGGCCCGGGCCCAAGACAAGATCCACGAGCACGGCTGGACCCATCTGAAGGTCATGGAGATGGACGCCATGAACCTGGACTTTCCCGACGACAGCTTCGACTACGTGATGGCCTTTCACGTGGTGACGGTCGTGCCCGATCCCATCAGGATGATGCGGGAGGCCAAGCGAGTCTGCAAGCCTGGCGGGAAGATCGTGATCGTCAATCACTTTACCAGCGCGTTTGCGCCGCTGGGTTTTCTCACGGAGATACTCGATCCGGTGACGCGCCGGCTCGGCTGGCGCACCAACCTAAAACTCAAGCCGTTTGTCGAGGCGGCCGAGCTAAAAACGCACACGATCTACAAGCTTTCCAAACTGTCGCTCCACACCGTGCTCGTCGGCGAGAACGAAAAGAACGGATATCACCGCTCCTAGCAGCGCGCTAAAAAAGTTTAATGAACAACCCCGCAGTAAGCTGCGGGGTATCAAGAGGCCCTCGGATGACTTTCCCCCAAGTTGTCGCCCCCGAATGTTTTTATCGGGGGTCCAGTCCGAATTTCGCCTGGATTCCCGCTAAAAGCATGCGGGAATGACGGACTCTAGCAGAGCCACCAACTACCACTGCGCAGCAAGCTGCGGGGGATAAGCTCATAGAGATTTAGGCATTCTTCAGGACGATCCCCTCCATCACGTTCGCCACGTCCTCGCACCGGTCGATCGCGTTTTCCAGCGTTTCGTAAACTTCCTTCCATTTGATCACTTCGAGGGGGTTGGTCTCCGAGTCGAACAGCTTGGCCACCGCGGTGCGAACCACGTAGTCGCCCTCATTCTCCAGCCGATTGATCTCGACGCAGTTCTTCATGATGGAGTCGGCGCCCTTGAGCCGTCTGAGTTCAAATACGGCCTGCTCGATCTGCCTCACGGCCTTGACCAGGATGCTCACGAGGAGTTTTGCCTCGTCGGTGGTCTTCGTGAGTTTAAACAGGCTGACGCGCTCCGCGCACGCCTCGATGTAGTCGAGCACGTCGTCGAGCGAGGTGATCAGATTGTGGATGTCTTCGCGGTCGAGCGGCGTAATGAACGTCAGATGGAGCATCTCTATCGTATTATGCGTGACAACGTCCCCGTCGTGCTCCGTGTCTTTGATGCGCTTGGCGCGCAGCGCGACGTCGTTGAAGTCCGTGATCAGCTCTTCCAACTGCACCGCCCCCTCGAGGACCTTTTGCACGCCGCTTTCGAACAGATCGTAGAATTTTTCATCTCTCGGTAAGAACCGCATGGACGGGCTCCTTCTTGGTATGGGTTATGGATCCGCCGGCGACTCGGGGCCGGCTGTCGGTTGCGGGGCTAGCGGGGCAGTTCTTTGGAATTATCCTTTTTCCCGCCGTCGCCGGGTTGACTATCTCCCTCCGTCGCATCGCCGCTCAGCCCCTTCTTAAAATCGCGGATCGCTTTGCCCAGGCCGCTGCCGATCTGCGGCAGCTTGCCCGGACCGAAGAGAACCAGCGCGATCACCAGAATAATGAGCAGTTCTTGAATACCGAGTCCAAACATAAAACCTCCTTAGCTCTTTCGCTTCAAGGCGAAAAATACCGTATTCTCCCCTCGCTGCACAAGCAGCAACAGCCGGTCGCCCCGCTTGCTCTGGCGCACCGACTGCTCGAAATCCTTCACGCTGTTCACCGGGCGCTGGTTGACCTCGCGGATGATATCGCCCACCTCCACGCCCGCCTGATCCGCCGGGCTCCCCTGCTGGACCTCCGAGACGATCACGCCTTTGGTGGTGCTTAGCCCCTGGCGGCGCGACAGCTCCGGCGTCACCTTCTGCACGCGCAGCCCGATCTCCGGCTCTTTCCCGTCTGCCTGAGTTAATACCTCTCTCTCGTCGGGAAGTTCGCTCACTCTCACCGTCACCGCGCGCTCGAGCTTATCGCGCTGGAGCTTGAGCGTAACTTTTTGTCCGGGCGCGGCGTCGGCGACCAGAGAGGGAAGATCGTGGGCCTTGGGAAGGGGCTTGCCGTTAAACTCGACGATCACATCGCCCGGCTTGATGCCCGCCTCCGCCGCCGGGCTGTTCTCCGCCACGTCGGTCACCTGCGCGGCGGCGGTGCCGCGCGGAAGGCCGGAAGAGCCGGCCTGCTGCGCCGCCTCCTGAACGCGAATCCCCAGCCAGCCGCGCACCACGCGCCCGTTCTTTCTCAGCTGGTCCACCACCTTGCGCGCGAGATCTTCCGGAATGGCGAAGCCGATGCCGATATTTTTGCCGCTTTGGCTGAAGATCGCGGTATTGACGCCGACGACTTCTCCCTGGACATCGATCAGCGGGCCGCCGCTGTTGCCCGGATTGATCGATGCGTCGGTCTGGATGAATCGATCGTAGGGACCGGCCCCGATAACTCTGCCCTTCGCGCTCACGATCCCGGCGGTCACGGTATGTTCCAGCCCGAACGGATTGCCGATCGCGACCACCCAATCGCCCACGTCGAGATTGGCCGAACTTCCCCATTTCGCGACGGGGAGATTGTTGACGACTTTGGTTATCTTGACCAGGGCAAGGTCGGTCCGCTCGTCCTTGCCGACGAGCCTGGCGTCATACTCCGTCTGGTCCGCCAGTTTGACGCGAATCGCTTCGGCGTTCCTGACCACGTGGTAGTTGGTCACGATCTCGCCGTCTTTGCTGATGACGATGCCGGAGCCGAGGCTCCGCTGGAGCGTCTCGCGCGGCGGCGTCTCGCCGAAGAGACGACTGAAGAAATCCTCGAATGGGTCCAGGCCGCCGAACGTCCCGCCCGAGCCGGTGCGCGGCCCTCTCTGGATGGTCGTCGAGATGTTGACGACGGCGGGCATGGTCTTTTTGGCGATCGCGGCGAACGAAGCGGGACGGCCCTCGCCCGTATTCGAGACGTTGGCCAGCAGCGGCCGCTCCGCGGGACCATGAAAAATCAGGCCGGCAAGAACGAGCGAGGCAAGGGCCGTCGTCGCCAAGGCCCGCAAAGAATACCGCTGCTCTGCCATGAGCGTCTCCCTTCCTGTCCTGTGAAGGATGGCGACGCATACCATAACAGATTTCAGCCTCCCCTGTAAGCGGGAGCCAAAAGCGGAAAAATACATTGCAAATAACGGCGGCACCGGTTAAGAAAGAGAAAAAGCGCGATCCGATCAGGCAAATTTATGAAGGCGCCGCCATTCAATCGAGAAGACGTCCGCGAGATGATCCGCATCGGCACGCCGGACCGCGTCCTGCGCTTGATCGGCAAGAGCCATCCCGCCGACATCGCGCTGCTCTTCAAAGGTCTTGAGCCGAACGAGGTGCGCTTTCTCTTCGACGTGCTTTTTTCCGCGCGCCGGGCGGCGACGACCTTGAAAGAGCTTCCCCCCGAGCTGCTGCCGGATATTCTCTCGGTGATCGAAGACGAAAAAGTGGCGCGCGTGATCGCGCGGGCCGATCCGGACGACGCCGTCACCTTCAGCGACAGCCTGCCGGAAGAGCGGCGGGAGAAGGTGCTCGCGCTGGTCGATCCCGACCGACGCGCCAGCGTGCGCCAGTTGATCGCCTATCCGGAAGGCGCCATCGGCCGCCTCATGACGACCGACTATCTCGCGCTCCTTCCCGGCATCACCGCGCAGGGCGCCATCGACAAGATTCGCGAGCGCGGCGAGCTGGAGACTTTCTTTTACCTCTATGTAGTGGACGACGTGGGCCGGCTGATCGGCGTGGTCCCGATCCGCAATCTGGTGATCGCCCCGCCGGACCGCACGCTGCGCGAGATGATGATCGTCGACCCGATAAGGGCGGAGGTCTCGCTCGATCAGGAAGAGGCCGCTCGGCTGGTCTCCAAGTACGAACTGCTCGCTTTGCCGATCGTCGACGGCGACGGGCGGCTCGCCGGTATCATCACGGTGGACGACGTCATCGACATCATCGACAAGGAGACCACCGAAGACATGTACAAGATGGCCGGCCTGGTGGAGGAGGATCGCGTCTTCACGCCTGCCAGCCGCTCCGTGAGGATGCGCCTGCCCTGGATGGTTTTTAACCTGCTCACGGCGATCTTCGCCGCGTCCATCGTCGCGATGTTCGAAGGGACGATCGAGCGGGTCGTCGCGCTCGCCACGTTCATGCCGGTCGTGGCGGGGATGGGAGGCAACGGCCTGACCCAGACCATCACCATCATCGTCCGCGCGATCGCTCTGGGCGAGATCGAGTTCTCCTCCGCCTGGCGCGCCGTGTTCAAAGAGGTCTCGGTTAATTTGACGATCGCGACGGTCACGGGAGCGATTGTCTGCGGCGTGGCCTACCTGTGGAAGGGCAATCTTGTGTTGGGGTTGGTGCTGGCGATGGCGATGATCATCAATCTCGGATTGATCGCGGGCCTGTTCGGCGCGTTGATCCCGCTCACCCTCAAGCGGCTCAGGCTCGATCCCGCCATCGGCTCGGCGGTGGTCGGCACGACTTTCACCGACGTCTTCGGCTTTCTGTCTTTCTTGGGTCTTGCGACCATTTTTCTTCGCTACCTCACCTGATCTTGCTGCGCGGAATTCGGGCTTCTACGCAGGATGAAAACCAGGCCGCCGATCGAGCTGTTCAACGCACTGATGAGAAACCAGAGCAGGCTGAAGGCGATCGCCTTCTCCGAGCCGATGCCGATCCGGCCGAGCAGAAACAGATAACCCCCCTCGCGCAGGCCGATGCCGTTCAAGCTGACCGGCAGCGCGCTGAACGTGCCCACCAGCGGATAGACGATCAACGCGTAGGACCATGGGATCTCGACATTCAACGCATGGCCGATCAGGACGTGGATCCACGATTGCAAGCCGTGGACCACGAGCGAGAGGAGCATGGTTTGGATGATCACGGGCCGGCGGGTCCGATAAGTCTGGAGCGCCAGGCGCAAATTCTTCCATGCGGGATTCTCCCTGCTCCGCAACAGCCGCCCGAGCAACGGCAGCGACACCCAAGCCAGCACGAAGCTCAAGGCCAGGGCGAAGGTCACATAACGGATCGCTGCGGGAACCGAATAGCGCGGAGCGGAGGCGAGCGCGACGGCGCCGATCCATATAAGCACGGCCATGCCCACGGCCCGGTCGGCCAACACGGAGATCGCGGCGAAACCCAGGGCGCCTGCCCGCCGGCCCTCGTTCTCCCGGTCGCCCGTCCGGGAGAGATAAACGACCCGTCCCACGTCGCCTCCCACCGTGCCCGGCGCGAAGAGACTGAAGAACATGCCGATCAGATAAAAAACAGTGAACTCTTTTTGCCGGTTCCCGAATCCGAGCAGGCGGGCGAGCAGCGCCCACCGAACCGAGCTGATGAGCTGGCTGCAAAAATATGCCGCGAGACCGACGACCAGATAGGAGATATGGGCCGAGGCGAGGGCGCGCCAGAAATCGCGCAGGTCGAGCTTGAAAAGAAAGAAGGCGAGCAAGCCGAGGCTGACGGCGATCTTTACGAGAAGTAAGACCGTAGCGCGCTTCACGGTTTCCCCGATCTCCCCGCGAAGCTCTCCTCGGAGCGCAGCCTCACGCCGTTCCGCTTGAGCAAGTATGCGAATAGCCCCTGGCCGCGCTTGAGCTTGCCGTCGCGATAGACCCGCTTCACGCCGCAGGAGGGGCTTTTCTCTTTGAGGATCGCTTCGCTCGGCCTAAGCTTGAGCGCCCGGCGAAGCGCCCTGGTCACGCCTTTCATCAAGCCGGCGGTTCGGTTTCTTCCGCGACTGTCCTTGATCGCGGCTTTTCCGCTCGCGACTTCCTTCGCTCCGCCGCCGTGAAACTCGACCGGCGGCCGCGGCACTCCCCAGCCCGCAAGCCTCTCGGGACAAACGGCGAGATATTTCTTCCCGCGCAAGAACCGGATCACGCCGGCGTGCGCCCGGTCTTCCCCGTTGTAGCGGCAGCGCTTCCCCAGCAGGCAGGCCGAGACGATGATCGGCGCCTTTTTCATTTTAAAGGAGGGTGAACGAGAACCGGGCTTTCATCCTTCCCAAGCCCATCGACCAAGACCTTGCGCCCGACCACGCGGAGCCCGCCCTCCGCGTAGAGCTGGATCGCCCGGGGATAGATGCGGTGCTCTTGCTTGAGGATGCGCGCGCCGAGCGATTCCTCGGTGTCTTCCGGATAGACCGGCACCACCGCCTGGATAATGACCGGCCCTTGATCGCACTCCTCATTGACGAAGTGAACCGTGCAGCCCGAAAAGCGCACTCCGTATTCCACCGCCTGCCTCTGGCCGTGCAGGCCGGGAAAGGATGGGAGCAGCGACGGATGAATGTTCATGATCCGGTTCGAGAATGCCTTGACCAGCACCGGCGACAGCAGCCGCATGAAGCCGGCCAGGGTCACCAGTTCCACGCCCCTCGCCTGGAGAATCTCGACGAGCGCCCCGTCGAACGCCTCGCGGCTGGGAAATTTTTTGTGATCGAGCGTCTCGGTGGGGAGATTGTGCTTCTTCGCCCGGACCAGGCCGTAAGCATCCGCGCGGTTGCTGACGACCACGCGGATCGTCGCGTCCAATCGCTTGGCCTCGACGGCGTCGATGATCGCCTGGAGATTCGTGCCCGACCCGGAGATCAGCACGCCTAACGCAACTTGCCGCGCCATAACCGTCAATCCTCGCTCCGCGCTAAACCGCCCACAGCCCCCCTCTGTCATTCCCGCGCAAGCGGGAATCCAGTCTTTGACTCGTGCCGCTCCTCCTCCACTCCCTGGATGCCCGCTTCCGCGGGCATGACAAACTGGGGACCCCTAAACCAACCGGACTCCCCTGTCTCCTTTTCGAATCTCACCTATGACGAAATACTTTTCGCCCATTTTTTCGAGCGCGCGGCCCACTCCGTCGGCATCCTTCTTTCCCGCCACCAGGATCATTCCCAGGCCGTTGTTGAACGTCCGGTCCATCTCCGGCTGCGTCACGCCGCCGAAACGCTGGATCAATTTAAAAATCGGCGGCACGCTCCAGCTCCGCCGGGCGATCCAGGCGCGCCGCCCGGGGGGAAGAACGCGTGGCAGATTGCCGGGAATTCCGCCGCCCGTGATGTGCGCGATCCCCTTGAGAGGATAATGGCCGAGCAGCGCGCGAATCACCTTAGCATAGATCCGCGTCGGCTCAATCATCTCCTCGCCCAGCGTCCGCCCCAGCTCGGCGATCCGGTCGCCAAGTCTCAGCCCTTTGATATCGAGCAGCACCTTGCGCGCCAGCGAGTAGCCGTTGCTGTGAAGCCCGGTGGAGGAAAGGCCGATCAGAATATCTCCCGGCACGATCGAGGCCGGGTTGAGGATCTTTTCTTTTTCGACGACGCCGACGGCAAAACCAGCAAGATCATATTGACCGTCGGCGTAATCGCCGGGATGCTCCGCGGTCTCGCCGCCGATCAACACGCAGCCCGCCTGCCGGCAGCCTTCGGCGATGCCGCGGATAACCGACGCCGCCAGATCGACGTCGAGCTTGCCGCAGACAAAATAATCCAGAAAAAACAGCGGCTCGGCCCCCTGGCTCAAGATATCGTTGACGCTCATCGCCACGAGGTCGATGCCGATCGTATCGTGGCCATTCATCATGTGCGCGACTTTGACCTTGGTACCCACGCCGTCCGTGGAGGAGACCAAAACCGGGTGGCGATATTTGAGCGACGCAACGTCGAACAGGGCGCTGAAGCCGCCGATGCCCGCCAACAAGCCGGGACGCGCGGTGTTGCGCGCTATCTGCCGGATGCGGCCGACCAGACGCTCGCCCGCCGCGACATCGACCCCGGCGGCTTTATAAGTGATTCTTCTTTTTCGTGCCATAACCCTCTGATTTTCTTTATGTTGTCGAGCCGAGCGCCACCGACGTTGTTCCGCCGGCGGAAGCGAGCATGCTCCGGATCTCCAGCGTATATCGGCCGAACTCCGGAGAACTCATCAATTCGATAGTGCGCGGCCGAGGCAGGTCGACCGCCAGCTGCCGGATCACCCGACCGGGACGGGCCGACATGACGACGACCGAGTCCGACAGAAAAACCGCCTCCTGGATGTTGTGCGTCACAAAGACCACGGTCATTTTTTTTTCGCCCCAGATTCTGAGCAATTCGACATCCAGCTCGTCGCGCGTCATGGCGTCGAGCGCGCCGAACGGCTCGTCCATCAGGAGAATTTGCGGGTCCGTCACCAGAGCGCGGCAGAGCGAAACCCGCTGCTGCATTCCGCCGGAAAGCTCATACGGTGGCATCTCTTCAAAGCCCTGAAGTCCGACCAGACGGATCAGGCTCCTTGCTTTCTCAACGTATTTCGCCCGATCGAGTTTGGCGAACTCGACGGGGAGCAGAACGTTGCCGAGCACCGATCTCCATTTAAGCAGCACGGGAGATTGAAAAACCATCCCGACGTTTCCGAGCGGCCCGTTAACGGATCGCCCCTCGACCAGCACACGGCCGGAGGTCGCCGACAGCAAACCGGATGCGATCTTCAGCAGCGTGCTCTTGCCGCAGCCGCTCGGGCCAACGATGGAGACGAAGCTCCCTTCCTGGACCGTGAAGGACGCGCCCTCCAGAGCGTAAACCGTCTTCGCGCCGCCGCGAAAAATCCGCCCCACATCCTCGACGACGATCAGCGGCGCCACGCGCGAACCCCGGGGCCCTTACTTCTTGATAAACTGGTTGGTGTAGACTTCGTTGGCTGCGACCTTTTTCCCGATGTCGAAAAACTCGTTCGTCACGCCGACCGTTTTCTCCATGATGTCGGGCTTCATGTAACCGAAACCGGATTCCAATGATTCCGGCGGAATGAAGACTTCGTCGACGGCGTTCTTGAGCTGGACCCGCGTCAGCTCTTTGTCCAGCTCAGGCTTCTGCTTGAGGATGATCGCCAGCGCCTCGTCAAAATGGTCGCGGCAATATCGCAACCCCTCCATCGTCCCTTCAACGTAGGCGCGGATCATCTCGGGACGCCGCTTGACGTCGTCTTCCTTGACGATCAGCATGCTGCCGTAGATGTTGAGGCCGTGGTCCTTCATGTAGACGCGCTTGAGCTTGATCCCCTGCTTCGCCGCCGCCATCTCGGCGACTTCATCGTTGGAGGCGCGGAACATCACGATGAAATCCGCCTTCTTCGCCACCAGCGCGGCAGGCTGGAGCGACGCGGCGGTCTCCTGGATCTTGATCGCCTTGTAGTCGATGTTGTTCAGACGGGCGAACGCCGGCATGAGAAACCACTGCGCCTGCCCGGGGCTGATCGCAAAGGATTTTCCCTCGAGGTCTTTCAAGTTCTTGATCGGCGTATCCTCGCGCCAAAGGATTGTGGTCGCCACATAACCGAGCTGGGCCACGGCCTGCACCGGCGTTCCGCGCGAGCGCGCGACGATGGCGGTGGTCAGGTCGGCGAAGCCTAAATCGGCCAAACCGGCGCCGATGGCGCGAACCGTATCCGCCGAGCCTGTGCCGGGTTGAATCGTGACGGAAAGCCCGCGGCTTGAATAGAAGCCCTTCTCCTGCGCGATGTACCACGGCGCGTGCTTGCCGCCGATGATGAAGTCGAGACGGATCGTCGCGGTCGTCTTCTCCGCCGCGAAGGCCGGGATAGAAACAACAGCAACTAGCGCCGCAAGTACAACTACCCTCGCGCAAAGGCGAAACGGGTTCCCGGCAAAAGTCATGATCCACCTCCTACTTAAAATGATCCCTCGAGTTGTCGGACTTCCGCGCTCCACGGAACCATCTTTTTCTGCACCACGTCGACCACCGCGAAAAGCGCTAACGAGAGCAGCGCGAGGATCAGCAGAATCACCAGCGCAAACGCGGTGTCGAGGCTGTAGTTCGCCTGGAGCACCAGATAGCCGAGCCCTTCGTTGGCCGCGACGAACTCGGCCACAATCGCCCCGGTGACGGAGAGGACCAGCGCGACTTTGATCCCCGCAAACATGTACGGCAGCGAATTGGGCAGGCGGATCTTTTTAAACACGTCCCACGCCGACCCCCGGTTGATCCGCGCCAGGTCGAGCAGCTCCGGCTCCACTTCTTTAAGCCCCACCACCGTGTTGACGACGATGGGAAAAAACGCCACCAGAAACGCGATCGCGATCTTGGAGAACAGCCCGTAGCCGATCCAGATGACCATCAGCGGCGCGAATGCGCTCTTCGGCATGGCGTAGAGAATGACGATCAGCGGATAGATCGTGTTTTGCAGGTGGCGGGAATAGACCACGCCGACGGCGAAGCCGACGCCCAGGATAAAAGAGAGGGCGAAGCCGCCGACCGCTTCGATGAAGGTGATGAGCGAATGGTGGCCGAGAATGAAATATTTGGTCGTAAAAGAGGTGTAGAGATCGCGCGGCGGCGGCAGGATGAAAGCCGGCACATTCACGACCTTCACCAAAATTTCCCACAGCGCGATAAGCGCGAGGAAGAAGAGCGCCGGCTCGGCGATATTTTTGAGCGAAACTTTCAAGCCTCTGGCCCCGCGACGGACGCAGAACGAACGTAAAGGAAAGAAAGATGGGTGTCAAGGAAGCGCCGGCTGCCATACCTCCCTCCCATACCTTTCGTCGTCCCCCGCCTTTCTCTTCCAACTCAAAACTCAACACCCCCCATCTCGCCTTCCCTATCATCGCTGTGGTATACAGAGAAATAAGCCGCAATGATGGCTTCTTTATCACGGCCTATTTCACGTCTAGAATCGCAAAGAGTTCAATCCGATGGCGAAAAGCCTAGCAGCGAAAGCAGTGGAAGAGATTTCAGGCGCCCTGCCTCACCTTATCCGCCTGCCCCAAGGCAAAGCCTGGATCGATTACGACCACGAAGCCGACGTCCTTTACGTCAGCCTCAAGCGGCCCCAAAAGGCGACCGATACCAAGTTCTTGGCGGACAAGGGTATTCTCCTGCGCTACCGCGACAAGGAGCTCGTCGGCCTGACCGTCCTGGACGCGTCTCGACCCCGGAGCAAGCGGAACGGACGAAGCTAGCTGCGTCGTTTCGACGTTTCGGAAATTCTCTAAACGTGGAAGCATCCGCCGCATCCTGCATCTCAACATCTTTCTCCTTCCGCCCTCATCCTTTCTATAAGTTTCCCCTTGCTACCCGGCCCGAAAATCGCGTAAAATCCGTGTACAACATGCCGGAAAATCGCTACCAGATTGCAACTGCTGCCCAGGCCGTTCGATACGTGTCACTTCGAAGCGGTCCTTCGAGCCATCGTGTTCGTCCTGTCCTCACGAGCACGGGCCACGATCACGAGCACGGAATTTAACAAGGCGCCTTTTTCAGCGGCCTGCGCTAAGCCAGCGTCGCCATTAGCTGGCCATACCCCGTGATGTTTTCTTTGACATGCGCCATTTTCAACGCGTGCCAGATGTAGGACTGGCAGCTTGTGACCACGGGCTTGCCGATCTCGCTTTCGAGCAGCGCCACGTCGCCGATGGTCGGCCAGCGCGGGCAGGGAACGAAGACGCCGTCGGCTTCGGGCGCCTGCTCGTAGAGCCGTTTGGCGATTTTGTACGCGGCGTGCTCGTGCAGGTCGGCGATCTGGGAATTTTTGCGGATGCCGTAGCCTTCGATCTTGAGCACCGTGAAGCCCGACTGCTCCAGGAATTTTTTCATTCTCTGATTCAACTCGTCTTCATGCGGCGTGGCGACCACCAGCTTTTTTATTCCAAGCGTTCTTAACGCCTCCACCTCGCCGGTGATCCCCGCCGCGACCGGAATCCCTGTCTTCTTCGACAGCCGGGTGCCGATTTCGATGTCGCTGCCGTAGCCGAGCTTGGTGAACAGCGGCGAGCCGCCGATGATAATCGCGTCACAGTTGTTTTCCGCGAGATCGACCGTTGCCTCTTCGATCCGCTGGAGCTGCTTGTCAAAATCGGTGTCGACGAGCTGGCGGATCGTCCCGGTGGTGTTGAGCAGCATGAAGCCCGCCGGCAGCATCCGGTAAAATTCGTAAACCAGCACGTCCCCGCGCGACGGGGCGACATGTCCGATGCGCGCGCGCCAACCGTACATGTCTAACCCCCCTACTGTTTTGTCTCAGACGTTTGCAAAAGAAATCCCAACTTCTTCATTTGTCATGCCCGCGAAAGCGGGCATCCAGAACCCCCACTAAATCTCCCCCTTGCTAAGGGGGAGACAAAGAGGGGGTATGGATTCCGGCTCGCCCCCCGGCTTTCGCGGGGGTCGGCTGGAATGACGCAAGGAGATATTGAGCGAATTTTAGAAACGCCACACTACCCAATCTTTACCGCAGATAGCCCAGCAGCTCGTTGAAGTTTTTGATTCGCTTTACTCGTGGGTGGGTGAAGGATTGGTTGTAGAGCCGGAGTGGCATGACGACCGTGGCTTCGGTCTTTTCCGCCACGTCCTGGCAGTTCTCGTGCCGGTCGTCGACGAAGAGCTTGACCCCGAGGCTCTCGACCAGCTTCGATTTATAGTCCTGGGTGCAATGGACCACGGGCTTGCTGACTCCGTGCTTGCGCAGCCAATCGGACGTAACCTGGTTGATGTCGTAGGTCTCGCGCGCGTAGCGATGGGTGATGAAGACCAGCTCTCCCCTGCGGCTGAGTCCTTCGAGCGCCTCCCACTCCGACGGCGCCAGGAGCGGTGACAGGCGATGCCAGAAGTCCGGGTCGTAAGAGACCGTCGTCATGCACTCTTCGACGATGGCTTCCGTCAGCACGGGATGCTGCTTGAAGCTGAAGTCGGTGACGCTTTCCGCGGCAATCGGCCCGGCGCCGGTTTTCTCTTCCACGTACCGGAGAAACGGTCCCAGAAAATCCGCCACCACACCGTCGATGTCCATACCCACGAGCATTAAGTCAATCTAAGGGAAAAGAGTTCACAGGTCAATGTTACCCATTCGCAACACCTCGCCTCTTACGCGTCTTTCTGTTGACGCTGGCGCGTGGCTGGTCTAAATGTGACTCTAAGTTACTGCGGCGTCCTTGCGGTGAAGGGAGATCGTTTATGTTGAAGCGATGCGCAACGGCGATATGTGTCCTGGCGTTCTGGACGATGGCGTTCTCCGCCGACGCGCAGACGATTCGCATCAGCTACTCCGGCACCTCGGGGCAGAATCTCCCCTTCTGGCTGACCTACGACGCGGGGTTGTTCAAAAAATACGGCGTACCCGCCGAGATGCTTCTCATCTCCGGCGGACTGACTAACATCCAGGCGATCCTGGCAAATGAGATTCGCTTTTCTTATCTAGGCGGCGCCTCGCCGATCCAGGCGGCGCTCCAGGGCGCCGACATCGTCGTTATCGCCACGGCTTATAGCCTGATGCCCTATGGCCTGGTCACGACCAGCGCGATCCGCTCGGCGGCCGACCTCAAAGGCAAGAGGGCCGCCGTATCGCGCATCGGCGGCATCGAAGAGGTTGCGATCCGCTCGGCGATGGAACAGTTGGGCCTTGGCCCCAAAGATCTGACCTTCGTTCAGGCGGGGCCCGACGCGCTGAGAATCGCCGCCGTTCAGTCGGGGGCCGCGTCGGCCGCCGCGCTTGCGCCCCCCGCGCTGTTCGCCGCCGTCGGCCGGGGGCTGACGGTGCTCGCCGACTTGAGCGCGCTCGGAGTGAGATATCCCACCTCCGTCGTCGCCGCGCGGCGCGTCTACGTCGCGCAGGAGCGGCCCGCGGCCAAACAATTCCTCATGGCGCTGATCGAGGGACTTCATATCTACCGACAGAGAAAAGATTACGCCATGAAGGTGCTGGAGAAATATACCAGGCAGAGCGACCCGCAGATTCTCTCTCAGAGCTACGACCATTTTTCCAAGCACACGCCGCTCTTGCCGCTCAGCGACCCGGCCGTCATCGAGGCCGCCCTGCCGTCCGACCGGCCTGCCGGCCGCGCCGCGAAAGATTTTTACGACAATAGCCTGCTGCGCGAGCTGGAGCAGGAAGGGTTTGTGAAAAAGATCGCGGCGGAGATCAAGTAAACCTAAATTTGAGGAAGGAATGAACATGAAGGAGAAAGTTCTCGAACAACTCGACCGCAACCGTCTCATCGAGGTCGCCAAGCGCATGGCGGAGATTGTGAGCATCACCGGCGAAGAGAAAGCGATCGCGGAATATCTCGGCGGCGAGTTTCAGCGCCTCGGCATGGAGGTCAAGTATCAAGAGGTCGAGGAAGGCAGGCCGAACGTGATCGGGAGATTGAAAGGCTCGGGCGGCGGGGCGACGCTCATGTTCTGCGCTCACATGGACCACTTCGACACCCCGCAAGAGACCGTGGTGACCGAGGACCGGATCTACGGCCGCGGCCTGGTAAATATGAAGTGCGCCTTCCCCTGCTACATCGTCGCCGTGGAGATGTTGAAGAAATCCGGTGTTCAACTCAAAGGCGATATCATCGTCTCCGGCGTCGTCGGCGAGATCGAGAAGGCGCAGGTAAGCAGATTCTCAGGCAAGAGCTATCGCGGCGCGGGCGTCGGCGCGCGCTACATGATGGATCACGGCATCACGGCGGACATGTGCATCATCGGCGAGCCGACCGGTTTGCAGTTGCAGATCGGCAACTGCGGGCTCGTCTGGGCCGATGTCACGGTCGAGGGACGGGCGGAGAATTTTGTCCTGCAGGCGGGTAAGGTGGCGCAGGCGATCCAGGACTGGGAGAAGGACTACCAGCAGCGATACAAACATCCATTCATGCTCCCGACCGTGCAGATCGGCGCCATCGAAGGCGGCAACCCGTTCAAGCCCGGCACGCAGCCGGCGACGCATCTCTACGTGATCGTAAAGACGCTGCCCGGCACGCCGACGATGGCCATCCAGCGCGAGCTGGAAGCGGCGTGCGCGAAGGTGGCGGCGAAGGAAAAAGACATCAAAACCAGAGTCGAGCTTTATCTTTCCACCGACGGCTATGAAATTTCCAAAGAACAGAAGGTCGTCAAAGTGATGCAGCAGGCGCACCGGGAGGTGTTCGGCAAGCCGGCGCAGGACCCCATGCCGAAACGCTATGGAATCACCAGCGACGGCTCGCGCATCGCCGCCTACGGCGTGCCGGCGATCACCTACGGCCCCGGATTCGGCACGCACCTGATCGATCCGACCGAGCCTGAGATCACGGAATGGGACAATCCTTCGGGAATCCGGCGCGGCGTCGGCATCCAGAACATGGTGAATTGCACGAAGGTTTACGCGCTGGCGGCGCTGGAAATCTGCGGCAAAAACAGAGAGGAAGTTCTGCGCTGATGGCGTCCCCGCACATCACCTTCGCCCACTATCGCAACCGCTTCTGCATGTTCCGCACCTACTACGCCCTGGCAGCGGGAGCGGTGAAGCCCGACGGATTTACCCTCTCGGTCGTCGAAGTGGCCGACCCGCCCAGCCACGCCCAGGAAGAGGCGCTGATCGCCGGCGACGCGCAAGTGGCGAATCTCTATCTGCCGAACTTCCTCGCGCGTCGGCTCGAAGGCGCGCCGATCGTCGGCATCGCCACCGACTGGAAATCGACGCTCAAAGGCAACGGCCTGTTCGTGCGCGCCGGGGGCGAGGTCAAGACGCCGAAAGACCTGGCCGGCCGGTTGATCGCTTCTCACCACAAGACGCCTCATGTCGTCCACCGTTATCTGCTGAAGCACAACTACGGGGTCGACGAAGCGACGCTCAACTGGCAGTCCTTCCCCCAGGAGCAGCTCCTCGACGTGCTCAAGAGCGGCAAAGCCGACGCCGTTATCCTTATAGATCAATTCTTCTTCCGCGGCGAGCAGGACAAAGAGGTCCGCTGTCTCTACACCGACGGCGAAGCGTGGAAAGCGCTGCTGGGCTTTCCGGAGATGATCAAGCACATGGTCGCCATCCGCGAGCCGCTCTTAAAGGAGCATCCCGACCTGCGGGAGAAGCTTCTCAAGGCTTTCAAGGCGTCGGTCGCATACAGCGAGCGCCATCTTGACGAGATCGCCGCAAAATTCATGGAGCGCTACGGCGGCGACCGCGAGGCGATCCTCGCCTCGGCGCGCTATCCCAAGATCGAATTCACCTTCACAGAGCTGGAGCGAAAAATCGCCGAGGCCGAGATGAACATGCTGGTCGAGATGGGCGAGCTGCCACGCAAAGTGTCCATCGCGGATTCGTTCATCGCGTGATTCGCATTTCGTCTCTCGTATTTCGTCAGCCGAACGAATAGTCTGTTTCTTTCTTGTTGCCTGGCGCGTACTGCCTACTGCTTACTGCCTACCGGCCGCCGATGGACATTTTTCTCACCGTGCGATAAGGAACGAGCGTACCAATCCTACCGGAGGACGCACATGAAAATCTGCCACTACAATTCCAAGCAGGCCGGAGTCGTCGACGGCGACAAGGTCTATCCCATCGGCGACGCCCTGGTGAAGGCCGGCCACGTGAGAAGCGGCTACACGATGCTCGAAGTGATCGACGCGCTGGCCAATCGGCCTACCGCCGTGCAGTGCGCGCGCGAGGCGCTCAAATCCGGCTCGCCGGTGCCGCTCAGCACCGTCAAGCTGCTCGCGCCGATTTACAATCCCGGCTCGCTCTGGGCCGCGGCGGCGAATTATAAGGCCCACCAGGCGGAAATGCGGGTCAAGATGGGCAGCGCCGACCGCGCCGAGCTTAGCCCCGACGAGCTTATGGCCGAGTTTTTTTTGAAGCCGACCTCGTCGATCATCGGCCCGGGCGACACGGTCATCCTCCCGAAAATCTCCAAAGATGTGGACTTCGAGTGCGAGCTGTGCGCAGTGATCGGCAAGAAGGCGCGCAACGTGAGCGAAGACAAGGCGCTCGATTACGTTTTCGGCTACACCATCTGCTGGGACCTGAGCCAGCGCGATCCCTGGGGACGCGGCCGGCAAAACACGCGCAACATCCGCAAAGGCTTCGACACCTTCACCGCCCTCGGCCCGTGGATCGTGACCAGGGACGAGATCGACGAGCCGCAGAACCTTTCCATCAACGTCGAGCAGAACGGCAAGCCGGCGATGACCGCGCACACGAGCGACATGATCTGCGGGATACGCGAGCACATCAGGTTTCTCAGCAGCTGCCTGACGCTCCGCCCCGGCGATCTCATCACCACCGGCACGCCCGCGGGCGTCAAAAAGCTCGCCGACGGCGACCGGCTCAAGGGGACGATCGAGAAAATCGGCGAGATGGAACTCAAAGTAGCCGCGGAAAAATAACGACGCGGCGAGGCAGACGATTTTTGAACCACTTGAACCTTTCGAACGCACGGAACAGTTCGAGCGGAGGGTCGAGCCATGAAGCGAATCGTTGGCGCTTGCTTCTTGTTGCTGTTATCGACTGCAAGTCTTAACGCCCAGACGCCCTTCTATCAGGGCAAGACGATTAAAATCGTCGCCGGCTTTCCCGCCGGCGTGGCCTACGACATCTACGCGCGGCTTACGGCACCCTACCTGGCGAAGCATCTCCCGGGGAAACCCGAGTTCTTCGTGCAGAACATGGGCGGCGCCGGCTCGATGATCGCCGCCAACTATCTCTCCACGATCGCCAAGCCCGACGGTTTGACGATCGGCTCGATCCTGCCGACGCTCTATTTCGACCAGCTGATCGGGCGGACGGAGGTTCAGTTCGACTGGGCAAAATTCACCTGGATCGGCAGCTCCGACCGCTCGAATCACCTGCTCTACATACGGGCGGACAGTCCCTATAAGACGATTCACGACGTGCGCGGCGCGAAAGAGCCGCCCAAGTGCGGCAGCACGGGAACGGGCGCGACGGGTTACTACCTGCCCAAACTCGTGGAAGAGACTTTAGGAACGAAGTTTAACGTCGTGACCGGCTATCCCGGCGGGAGCGATATCGATCTGGCGGCGGAGCGCGGGGAGATCCAATGCCGCGCGCTCACCATCGCGTCTTTTTTCTCGCGCGAGCCTTACCACACGTGGCGCAAGAACGGCTTCGCCCGAGTCCTCCTGCAAACCGGCAAGAAGCGCGATCCGAGACTGGCCGACGTGCCTACGCTCGACGCCCTGATGAACGAAGTTAAGACGCCTGAGGCTTCCCGCCGCCTTGCGACGGTTGTCCTTGCGGGCGGCGACTTCGGCCGGCCCATCGTAGCTCCGCCGGGAATTCCCACGGAGCTGGTAAAACAGCTGCGCGAGGCTTACACGAAGGCGCTGAGCGATCCGGATCTCTTGGCCGAGGCGAAGAAAAAAGGGCTCGACATCGACCCGTCGCCGGGCGCCGAGCTGGAAGCGTTGGCGAAAGAGGTCGGCGCTCAACCGCGCGAGATCGTCGAGCGAATGAGAAAATTACTGGAAATGTAATTCTTGGGAGAATTGCCATGATCCACACACGCGTTTGCGATCTTCTCGGCGTCGTCCATCCGGTCGTCCTCGGCGGGATGGGCTCGGCGACCTCTGCGCCGCTGGTGGCGGCGGTGTCGAACGGCGGCGGCTTAGGCACGCTCGGCACCTCGGGAATCAACGGCGCGCAGCTCAGAGCCGAAGTCGAGGCGATCCGCCGCGCGACGACGAAGCCTTTCGGAGTCAATCACCTGCTTTTTGAAGTCGATGAAGATCGCTTTCTCGCTACGCTCGAGACGCGGCCAGCGGTGGCGGCGTTCGCCTGGGCGAGGCCCGATCAGGATTTGCGTTCCTATTTCCAGCGCGCGCGCGATGCCGGATGTAAAGTCATGTACATGGCCGGAGAAGTAGCCGAGTGCCTACGGGCTGCGGAAGCAGGCGCGGACGTGATCGTCGCGCAAGGCACGGAGGCCGGAGGGCACGTCGTCTGGATGGCCTCGATGCCGCTCGTGCCGATGGTCGTCAAAGCCGTTGCGCCGCTGCCGGTCCTGGCCGCCGGCGGCATCGCCGACGGGCGCGGCCTGGCCGCGGCGCTGGCTTTGGGCGCGGAGGGCGTGTTGCTCGGCACGCGGATGATGGCCACGCCTGAGTCGCCGATTCATCCGAATTTCAAGCAGGCGATCGTGCGGAGCGACGGCCACGACACCGTGCTGACGGAGATCCCGGACATCGCGTCGGGCCGCGTCTGGCCGGGAGCGATGTCGCGCGCGCTGCGCAACCGCTTCATCGAACGCTGGGCCGGAAGAGAATGGGCGCTGCGCCGCAATTACCGTGAAGCGGGCAAGGCGGTTCTCGAAGCGCGGCGAAGCGGCGACACCGACAACGCCTCGCTGCTCATCGGACAAGACGCCGGCCTGATCGATTCGGTAGAGCCCGCGGGCGATATCGTCCAGCGCATGGTCGCCGAGGCCGAAGAGATCATCAAGGGCCGTCTCAGCAAGCTGGTCGGTCCGTAGCAGCTTCCGCGGCCAAGAGGGTCAGGCGTCGAGTGAGCTTCATGCGCGCGCGGCAATATCCTGCCGCTCCACAGCTCCCACCCGTCGTGAAAACCTCCTCTTGCCCTCTACCGCTTTTTGCCTTGGCTGGCTATTGCGGGTATTGACGGCCAGCTCCGTTTTCGGTTAGCCTGCGCCAGGTTTGCGATCGCTCTTTTCTTCGGCAAGCGCCTCCGTGCGATGATGACGGAAAACTATCAACCAACCTCACGCCGTCCCATCGCGGACGTCTTTCGCGGGACCGCGACTGGCGCGGTGCGCTTTTGCGTGGCCGGAGGGATTCATCCCGACGTTATTTCCTATTTGTCGATTGTGGCGTCGGCGGTTGCGGCCCTTTGCTTCTGGGGGGCCGGCACGTATCCCTCGCTGTTGATCGTCGGCCCGGCGTTTTGCTACCTGCGCCTATGGTTCAACATGCTCGACGGCATGGTGGCGCTCGCGTCGGGCAAGGCCAGTTGGCGCGGCGAGATCCTCAACGACCTGCCCGACCGCGTCTCGGACGTGGTGATTTTCACCGGCGTGGCCCACAGCGGGCTGAATTCACCTTTGAGCGGGTACTGGGCGGCGATCTTGGCGCTGCTCACGGCGTACGTCGGAATGCTGGGGCAGGCGGTCGGCGTACAGCGGGAATTCAGCGGTGTTATGGCCAAGCCGTGGCGCATGGTAGTGTTGCACCTCGGCGCCTGGGGGATGCTGGCATCTCTGTGGTGGAACGAAGGTCGCATTGCATACGGTGGCCTGACGGTTCTGGATTGGACCTGCTTGATCGTCATACTGGGTTGCCTGCAAACGATTTGGATTCGACTGGCCCGGATCATGCGCGCGCTGCGCGCCAAGCAGGCGGGCCGGCAAAGGAACTGATGGCTATGTCCGCCGCAGCCGGGCTCTCCAGCGAGATTTTCCGTCTTTACCTGTTCATTGTTCTCGGCTTCCTTATCGTCGCCGGATCGGCGCTGGCATTCGTGACGTGGGGGTTGAAGAAAGACGCTCGATCCGTGTGGGCCACTTACCGCAGTTGGCTCGTCATGGCGCCGACCATCCTCGGCGCGCTCTTCGCGGGACGGGTCGCGGTGATCGTTCTCTTTACGCTGTTGGCGATCTCCGGCTTCAAAGAGTACGCGCGGGCCACGGGACTTTACCGCGACTGGTGGATGACGGGCGCCGTCTATCTCGCGATCGTCTCCGTCGGCGTCGTCACGCTCGTCTCCGATCCCAACAACGCGCGGCCGGGCTGGTACGGCCTGTTCATGACGCTGCCCGTCTACACGATCGCGGCGTTGCTGGTGATTCCGATACTCCGCAACCAACCCGCCGGCCAACTCCAGGCGGTCTCTCTCGCGATCGTCGGCTTCATCTATATCGGCTGGATGTTCGGCCACCTCGGATTTCTCGCCAACTCGACGCACGCCTACGGCTATCTGCTCTACCTGATCTTCGCGGTCGAGGTGAACGACGTGGCGGCGTTTACCTTCGGCAAGCTCTTCGGCCGGCACAAGCTCCGCTCGAACATCAGTCCCAACAAGACCTGGGAAGGAGCGCTTGGAGCGCTCGCGGTGTCGCTGCTGCTACCGTGGGCGCTATGGTTTT
Organism: Binatia bacterium; assembly: GCA_041483675.1. GTDB lineage: Bacteria > Desulfobacterota > Binatia > UBA9968 > UBA9968 > 2-12-FULL-60-19. Next base: position 24,148 of record JBGPGE010000014.1, on the reverse strand, counting down.
CGTTTCCGCATTTCGGCCCGCTCCAGCTAATTTTAACGGGGCTGATCGTCGGCGTCGGCGGGCAGTTGGGCGATCTTTCGCTCAGCTTCATCAAGCGCGACATCGGCATCAAGGACACCGGCGCCGCGATTCCGGGGCATGGCGGCATCCTGGACCGGATCGACAGCTTGATCTACACCAGCCCCCTGTTCCTCCATATGGTGGATTATTTCTACAAGCACTGGTGAGGCGTGGAGCGCCATGAAGGAATGGCACTACGATACAGCGGAGGATCTGGGGCAGCCGATGATCGAGCGGTTGCGCGGCTTCCCTCGCGAACCCGATATGCTGGTGTACGGCCTGCGCTCGCTGGCCGCGCTCGGGCTCCGCGCCTGGCTCAGCCTTTACCATCGGCTCGAAATCGTCGGCGCCGACCATTTGCCCCACGACGGCTCGTTCGTCATGGTCGCCAATCATTCCAGCCACCTCGATGCGATCTGCCTGCTGGCCGCGCTCCCGCTCGGCAAACTGCACCGCGCGTTCCCCGCCGCCGCTTCCGACTATTTTTTCGTCAGCGTTCCGCGCACCGCGGCAGCGGCGATCATAGTGAATGCTTTGCCGTTCACGCGCACGGTCCATGTTCGCCAGAGCCTGAGTCTCTGCCGCCAACTGCTCGCCAATCCGGGCAACATTCTGATCATCTTCCCGGAAGGGACGCGCTCGACGACGGGAGAACCGGGCGAATTCAAGCCCGGCATCGGCCTGTTGGTTGGCGGAACGAATATTCCGGTCGTTCCCTGTTATTTGTCGGGCGCGTTCGAGGCCTGGCCCAAAGGGAGACTTTGGCCGCGGCCCAAGCGGCTTAAGCTGATCATCGGCGCGACGCGGAGCTATGAAACTATTGCTCCTGGCAAGTCGGCCGCGGAGCAGGTCGCCGCCGACTTGAAGCAGGCGGTTGTGGAGTTAAAACAAACCGTCAGGGAGGTCCCGTGATCGCGAGACTTAAATCCAGCGAACACACCATGGCGACCTGGGACGGCGTCGAGCTGTTTTACCGCGCCTGGCAGCCGGAGCGCCCGACCGACAAGGCGCTGCTGATCTTTCACCGCGGCCATGAGCATTCGGGACGGATGACGGATCTCGTCGACGACCTCGCGCTCGAAGATTTCAATATTTTCGCCTGGGACGCGCGCGGCCACGGCCGCTCGCCCGGCGAGCGCGGCTACGCCGACGATTTTTCCGTGCTGGTGAAAGACGTGGACGCCTTCGTGCGGTTCATCTCGCAGCGGCACGCGATTCCCATCGAAAACATGGCGGTCTTGGCCCACAGCGTCGGCGCGGTGACGGTCAGCGCCTGGATCCACGACTATGCGCCGCCGCTCCGCGCGCTGATCCTGGGAACACCCGCCTTCCGGGTAAAGCTCTACGTCCCCTTCGCCATTCCGGGACTGCGGCTTAAGCGCCGGCTCCTGGGCAAGGGGTACGTGAAGAGCTACGTGAAGGCAAAATTGCTGACGCACGATTCGGAGCAGGCTGCGACGTATCATCAAGACGAGTTCATCTTCCGCCAGATCGCGGACAACATCCTGCTCGATCTCTATGACGTCTCAACGCGCGTGGTAAGCGACGCAGGCGCGATCCATGTGCCGACGCTGCTGCTCTCAGCCGGCTCCGATTGGGTGGTCAAGCTCTCGACGCAAAAGAAGTTCTTCGAGCGGCTTTCATCGCCGGTAAAACAGATGGAGGTGTTTCCCGGCTTCTATCACGCGATCTTTCACGAAAAGGAGCGCCGCCTGCCGATCGCCACGGCCCGGGAGTTTATCCTCGATATGTTCCACAAACCGCCCGCTCGCTCCTCGCTGATCGACGCCGACCGGGAAGGATACACCAAGGCGGAGTACGACCGTTTATCGAAACCGTCGGGAAGTTGGCAATGGCCGATGTTGCGACTGGCGATGAAGACCGTCGGCAGATTGAGTGAGGGAGTCCGGCTCGGCTGGGAAGCGGGGTTCGACTCAGGCGTCACGCTCGACTACGTGTACCGCAACCGCCCTCAAGGGATCACGCCGCTCGGGAGGCTCATCGATCGCGCCTATCTCGACTCCATCGGCTGGCGCGGCATTCGCCAGCGCAAGATCCACCTGGAAAAGCTCTTGACTACGACCATTCAACGCACGCATGCCGAGAGCAAGCCGGTGCGCCTCCTCGACATCGCGGCGGGCCCGGGACGTTACGTCCTGGAGGCCATAAAAAAATTGCCGAATATTCCTATCACGGCGCTGCTACGCGACTATAACTCCAACAACCTGGAAGCCGGCCGGAAGCTCGCGCGGGAACTGACGGTTGAAAACGTCACTTTCCAGCAAGGCGACGCCTTCGACCGCGATTCGCTCGCGGCGATCTCCCCCCGGCCGACGATCGCCGTGGTGTCGGGACTCTACGAGTTATTCCCTGACAACGGCATGGTGCTCAATTCCCTCCGCGGGCTGGCGGACGCGCTCGGCGGCGGGGGTTATTTGATTTACACGAACCAGCCGTGGCATCCGCAAGTCGAGTTCATCGCGCGGGTGCTCACCAATCGCGAGGGGAAACCCTGGGTGATGCGCCGCCGCACGCAGGCGGAGATGGATGAGTTGGCGCGGGCGGCGGGCTTCGAGAAGCTCGCGATGGAAATCGACGAGTGGGGCATCTTCTCCGTTTCGCTGGCCGAGCGCCGCTGATGGCAAAGGGCGCGCAGCAGAGACCGTGGCGCGTTGCGCTCCTTTGGATGGCGGGCTGCTCGCTGTTGTTCATGGCGGTCTACGCGGGCAGTAATTGGCTCGCGGCGCGCCGGCCCAACGTCGGGACATGGTGTTATGCGTGGGAGTTCTACCTTCCGTTCGTTCCTTGGATGATCGTCCCCTACTGGTCCATCGACTTGTTTTTCGTAGGCTCGTTTTTTCTCTCCCGTGACCGGCGTGAGCTTGACACGCTGGCACTGCGGATCGTGACGGCGATCCTGGCAGCCGGGTTCTTCTTTGTGACTCTTCCGTTTCGCATCTGTTTTCCTCAGCCCGAGGTCGGAGGCATCCTCGGCGGGCTGTTCAGCTCTCTGCGCGCTTTCGACCAGCCCTACAACCTGGTTCCGTCGCTCCACATCACGCTCCGCACCATTTTGGCGGACGCTTACGCGCGACGGGCGCGCGGGATCATGCGCTGGATCGTTCATATCTGGTTCAGCCTCGTCGGCTTCTCAACGCTGCTCACCTATCAGCACCAGGTGGTCGACGTGGCCGCCGGCTTTGTGCTGGCGGCCGGCTGTTTTTACGCCGTGCGCGGATCGGCGCAGAGACTGCCCGTCACAAAGAACCCGCGCGTCGGCTTCTATTACGGAGCGGGATCGCTCGCCGCCGCTCTGCTCGCCATCACCGCGTCGCCCTGGGGCGGAATCTTTCTCTGGCCGGCCGCCTCCCTGCTGATCTTAGCGGGCGCCTATTTCGGACTCGGGCCGGCGATCTACCGCAAGGAAGAGGGCCGCTTGCCGCTCAGCAGCCGGCTGATCCTCGGCCCCTGCCTGTTGGGGCAGCAGCTCTCTTTGCTCTACTACAAACGGCAGTGCCGTCCGTGGGATGAAGTCGCGCCGGGAGTCTGGATCGGCCGCCGGCTCAGCGACCGGGAGGCCGCCGAGGCCCTGCGGCAAGGCGTCACGGCGGTGCTCGATTTGACCGCTGAGTTCTCCGAGGCGCGCCCTTTTCTTTTCGCCGCCTACCGCAACGTGCCGATTCTCGACCTGACGGCGCCGACGATGGCACAGTTGCGCAAGACCACGGAATTTATTCGCGACCATGCCGTCCACGGGAAGGTCTATGTTCATTGTAAAATCGGCTACTCGCGCAGCGCCGCCGTCGTAGGCAACTATCTGATAGCGAGCGGCAGCGCGAAAACCGCAGAGGAGGCGGTCGCGCTCATGCGCAGGGCGCGGCCTTCCATGGTTATAAGGCCGGAGGCGTTTGCGGCCTTAAGCATGCAAAAGGATCATCCGTGAGAAGCGCCGCCGCCCAAAAAAACTTTTGGCGGGCTCTTGACAAGGCGAGTCCAAAGTACGATATGCTGAACTTAGAGGCCCAGGAAAAGGAGGGGCTTTCCATGCAGGAAGATACGCCGCCGGGCGACGATCGCCCGCAGTCTGAGGACGACGCTTCCTCGTCAACGGGCGGCTCGAAGTAGCCTCAACTATCGTGCCTGAAGGCACAAGGTCGCTGAGCCGGCCAGGTTAAGGAAGGCTGACTTAAAAGACTCTACGGAGTCTTCACTCAGCCGCCGTTGCACAGAGCGTTGGAAATCCGACTGACGGGCAGCGATAGAAAAATTAAAAATGTTCTTCGGCGCGATAGCGCCGCGGCCGGGCCTGCTTCAAACGAAGCGGGCCCGCTTTGTTTCGGCGTCCGAACCTCTCGCGCCGTGCTTTCTATTGACGACCAACTTCGTTTTCGGCTAGTCTTCTCACGACAGTAAAGGAGACCTCATGCCACCATCGGACACCGTCACAGCTTCGGCCCAGCGCCCGCCCTACGGACCGGAGATCGCGCTGGACAGCGCTAAAAAGATCGCCGCCGCAGCCATAGCCGAGGCCAGGAAGAATAGCTGGAACGTCGCGGTCGCCATCGTGGACAACCACGGCTTTCTCGTCTACTACGAGCGGCTGGACGACACGCAGACGGCGAGCGCGGCCATTGCGATCGAGAAGGCGCGCAGCGCGGCGATGTTCCGCCGCGCGACCCGGGAGATGCAAGACGCGGTCAACAAAGGCAACCCGGCGTTTTTGGGCATACCCGGCGCGACGCCCGTCGCCGGCGGGTTGCCGATCGTTTCCAGCGGCAAAATCATCGGCGCCATCGGCGTGAGCGGCGTCACTTCCGACCAGGACGAACAAGTCGCCAAGGCCGGCCTCGAAGCGGTGAAATAAGGAAGGCTCTACTTGTGGAAGGTTCGATAGAGGCCTCAGCCGCCGGGCACGGGGCGTGGGCGCATCGGGTTCACGGGCAGACACAGAAAAATCAGAAATGTTCTTTGGCGCGCTTACGCCACAAGCGGGGCCTCTTCGTGTAAAGGGGGGCCCGGTTTGTTTTTGGCCTTAGGCCTTCCATCGTTCCCCTTCTTATTTCCGGCCTCTCTCCTCCCGCCTGGTACTCAAGTCGGGTTATTGTGTCTATTGACGGCGTGCCGCCCCATCGGTTAACCTGTGTCCAGTGCCCTTACTTTTTGATTGATGGGGAACAAAAGACGTATTAGACTTGACAAGTCGGCGGTTGTAAGCAACGAGCCGTGAACGGCTGTGACTATGGGCGATAACACATTTGTTAATATTCCTCTCATCAGGAGGCAGTTGGAATCTCTTAGCCTCCCGCGGCGCAATCCCGCTGCGGCAGTGAGTCGGCCCAAACCCTGGCCGGTGGTACACCCAAAGGATATCGCTGGCGTGATAGAACATACTTTGTTGAAGCCTGAGGCAACCCGGAGCCAAATTGCGTGCTTATGTGAGGAAGCGACAAGATATCGGTTCCATGGCGTATGCGTGAATCCGGTTTTTGTTGAAGAAGCGAGCCAGCGGCTTTCAGGAAGTGATTGTAAGGTGGTGGTAGTCATTGGATTTCCCCTCGGAGCAAATCTCATCGCCACTAAGGTAGAGGAGACTCGTCAGGTTATAGATTTGGGCGCCCAGGAAATTGATATGGTGCTCCCTGTTGGTTTGCTGAAGGCAGCTGAATACGAGGCTGTCTTCCGACATCTCGAAGCAGTAGTCGTGGCGGCGAAGCCGTTGCCGGTGAAGGTCATACTAGAGACGGCTTTGCTCAGCCAATCGGAGAAAGTTGCTGCTTGTGTTCTCTCAGATTGGGCGGGAGCGGCATTCGTCAAGACTTCCACCGGCTTTAGCAGCAAAGGGGCCACATCGGAGGATGTTAAGCTCATGCGGTCGGTCATATCCGACCGGATGGGCGTAAAGGCGGCGGGCGGCATCGGCAGCCTCGAAAAAGCGTTGGAAATGCTGGAGGCAGGAGCCGACCGCCTTGGAGCTTCCGGGTCGGCCGGCATTATGGAAGAAGCGCTCGCGAAGGAGGCGCTCCGTGCCTGAAATCAACCTCTCGCGCCAAAAGATAATGTCGAGCTGCAACTCAAATATGCCTGGGATTGGTTTAACTATCACGCCAGCCAGCGCCTCACGGGATTCCGATTCTTCTTGGTAATCCTGGCGGCAATAAGCGCCGGATATGCAACCGCGTTAGAAAAACAATATTACTTTGTGTGTGGAATCGTGGGCCTCGTTGGCGTTTTCATATCTTTCGCTTTCTATCGGCTGGACAAACGTAACGAAGAACTGGTCAATGACGGCAGAGATGTTTTGGATGAATTGGAAGCTAAGCTTGGAATTGTCCTGCGCAGACGCGACAAACCATCTTTTAAGCGTAAGGCTGAGGACTTAATACCAGCGGACGAAGAGGCTTGGAAGCGGCGGCGAGTAGGTGCATCCCACAAGTTTTGGCTCCGAGCAATTCTCATCGTTGCGATGGTCATATTCTTCTTCGCCGCTCTCTATGGTTTCCGGAATCTTAAGAGCACAACCCTAATCAGTCTTTGCCCGAAGATTTTCCCTGGTTGTGTTTAATCGGTTTTAATCGCGCATCGCTGAGTCTGGCCTCCGACCCTTGCGCCGGTTCCTCACTGCATATTCACCGGCATCAGCTCCTGCGTATTTTTCATCGACGCCCCCAATGTGCTCGTCGCCCTCGCGATGACGACCTCCGTCCTCGCCGCTTGACGGAGGAAATAATCTCTGGCTTTTTGAAGCTGCGTCTCCTCTTGACTCGCGGCCTGCTAGTGCTAAGTTCTGCGCCGAGAGGAAGGCCAGCTCCCATGATCGAACTCTATCACAACGACATGTCGGTCTGCGCGCAGAAGGTGCGCTTCGCGCTGGCGGAGAAGAAGCTCAAGTGGGAAAGCCATCACCTGAGCCTGAGAGCGGGCGACCAGCAGAAACCGGAGTATCTGAAGCTCAACCCCAACGCGGTCGTGCCGACGCTGGTCGACGACGGCACGGTGATTATCGAATCCACCGTTATCAACGAATACCTCGACGACGCCTATCCCGAGCCGCGCCTGCGTCCGGCGAACGCTCTCGCCTGCGCGCGCATGCGGCTCTGGACCAAGCAGCTCGACGAGAGCGTGCATGCGGCGACATCGGTGGTCAGCAGCGCCATCGCGTTCCGCCATCAAAAGCTTGCCACGGGAATGGAAGCGCTGGAGAAGCTGCACAGGCAGATGCCCGATCCGGTGAAACGCGAGCGGAGCTGGGAGACGATCACCAAAGGCGTCGATTCGAGCTATTTCGCCGGCGCGGTGAACCGCTTCGACAAACTGCTGGCCGACATCGAAGCGGCGCTGTCGGAGAGTCCGTGGCTTGCGGGAAAAGAGTTCTCGCTGGCGGACATCGGCTACGCGCCTTACATGTTGCGCCTCGATCACCTGCAACTGCAATTTTTGTGGGACAAGCGGCCGCGCGTCCCCGCCTGGTACGAGCGGCTTCAGGAGCGGCGCGGCTATGTGGAAGGCCTCGACAAGTGGCTGAACGCCTCCTACCTGTCGCTGATGAAAGAAAAAGGCGCGGAAGTCCGGTCGCGGGTCAAGGCCATTTTGCAATGAACCTGTCGCTGGCCTTGCGATTCGATACGGGGAGCACAATATGCAACTGAGTCGTCGAGAGCTGCTCAAGGCTGGTATCGGCGTCGGGGCTTCGCTGTTCCTGCCCTCGACCGATCTGCTCGCGCAGGCGGGCCCGCTGATCCAGAAAAAAATTCCCTCGACGGGCGAGAGCCTGCCGATCGTCGGCCTGGGGACCGCGCGCCGCTACGAGGCGGTCACGACCGAGGCGGAGCGCGCGCCACTCCGCGAGACCTTGCGCGAGTTCAAGGCGCTCGGAGGCAAGGTCGTCGACAGCTCGCCGACCTACGGCACCGCCGAGCAGGTGGTGGGCGATCTCGTGTCGGAGCTTAAGATCCGCGACTCGCTGTTTATTGCGACGAAAGTGAGCATCAGCAGCCGCGACGCCGGCTTGAAGCAGCTCGAGCAGTCGTTCAAGCGATTGCAGACGTCCAAGATCGATCTCATCGCCGTGCACAATTTGCGCGATACCCAGACGCATCTCCGCACGCTGCGCGAATGGCAGCAGGCCGACCGCATCGGTTACGTCGGGATTACCACCTCGTTCGACAACCAGTATCGGGATTTCGAACAGACAATGAAAGCCGAGAAGCTCGACTTTATTCAAGTGGACTACGCGCTCGACAACCGCGATGCGGGCGAGCGCATTATTCCGCTGGCCGCCGATCGCGGGATGGCGGTGATGATCAACCTGCCGTTCGGCCGGGGCCGGCTGTTCGATGCGGTGCAGGGCAAAAAGCTGCCGGAGTGGGCGGGCGAGTTCGACTGCAAGACGTGGGCTCAGTTTTTTCTCAAGTACCTCGTGTCGCACCCGGCCGTTACCTGTGCGATCCCCGGCATGGCGAAGGCCGAGTACGTGAGGGACAACCTCGGGGCCGCGCAGGGTCGTCTGCCCGACGCCGCCATGCGCCGCCGCATGGAGAACTTCATCGACGGGGTGTAAACTCGGCGAATGGATTTGAGCGCGCCACCTGCCGACTCCGCAGCAGACGGTATGGGACGCCGGCTGCTCCGCCGCGTGATCGACGCGCGGCCCGACGAGCTTAAGGTGCTCGGCTGGTCGTGGCTCTACATCTTCTCCGTATTCTCTTCTTATTACGTCATCCGGCCGATCCGCGACGAGATGGGCGTCGCCGGCGGCGTCGAAAACCTGCCGTGGCTCTTCACCGGCACCCTCCTCGCCATGATGGCGGTAAACCCGCCGTTTGCGGCGCTGGTCGCCAGGCTGCCGCGCGCCCGGTTTATTTCCGCCACCTACAGATTCTTCATCGCGAATCTGCTCCTGTTCTGCCTGCTGCTCGGCTTAGCGACCGTGGAGCAAAACATCTGGGTCGGCCGTGTCTTCTTTATCTGGACCTCGGTCTTCAACCTGTTCGTCGTCTCCGTCTTCTGGGCGCTCATGGTCGATCTTTTCGACTCCGGCCAGGGCAAGCGGCTGTTCGGCTTCATCGCGGCCGGGGCGACGCTCGGGAGCATCTTAGGATCGAGCGTGACGGCCGTCCTCGCGCGGCACGTGGGATCGATTTACCTGCTGCTCGGCTCGGCCGTTCTGCTCGAAGCTGCGCTCTTCAGCGTCCGGCGGTTGTCTCGCCTTTCAGCGGCTTTGCGCCTTCGACCGGTAGCGCGCGCCGAGGAGGCGCCGATCGGCGGCGGTCTGCTCTCCGGCGTGACTCACGCTTTCAAATCTTCCTACCTTCTGGGTATCGGCATCTACATGCTGCTCTACGCGATTACCTCCACCTTCCTCTACTTCCAGCAGGCGGCGGTTGTGAATGTCAGCTTCACCGATCGGACGGCGCGCACCGAGTTTTTCGCTCAGGTCGATCTGGCGGTTAATACGCTCACGCTGGGCACCCAACTGTTTTTGACGGAGCGCCTGCTGCGCCTCCTCGGCGTGGCGCTGACCCTCGCGCTGCTCCCGGCCTTGAGCGTGCTCGGCTTCGCTACTCTCGGTTTGGCGCCGACGGTGGCGGTCATCGTGATTTTTCAGGTGCTGCGGCGCGCCGGCAACTTCGCCGTCGCGCGGCCGACGCGCGAGGTGCTCTTCACCGTCCTTCCGCGCGAAGACAAATATAAGGCCAAGAGTTTCATCGACACCGTTATCTATCGCAGCGGGGACCAGATCGGCGCCTGGTCGTTCGCGCTGTTGTCTTTTATGGGTCTGGGGTTGACCGGAATCGCATTCGTGGCCGTGCCGATCTCCGTCGCGTGGTTGCTCAATGGTTGGTGGCTGGGGCGCAAGCAGGAAGTCATCGCGACGGATCTGGAAACTTGACGCCGACTTGACTCGGAGAACTGTGCGGGTTACAGAAACGCAATTAGAATAGTCGCATGCGGCGCGAATCAATGACAAGAACTCTCCTCGCCTCGACCATTCTTCTCCTTGGCGCTACCCTTCAACCGGCCGTGTCGTTAGCCGATCCCAGCCGATACCCCCAATACGCGCAGCAGAGATTGCCCCAGGGCGTGGAGCCCGAGTTTATCCATTTGGACGAGTTCGTGGAGGAGATTCGCGCCGGAAGAAGACCGCTCATCGTCGACGTGCGCAGCAGCGAAGAATATCAGGACGCCCACATCACCGGCGCCGTCTCCATCCCCCTGGGCGACATGGCTGAACGGCTGGCTGAGATTCCGAAGGACCGGTCGGTCGTCTTCTATTGAGCTTGCCCCCATCACCTGGCCAGTTTGGCCTACGGCATCCTCCACCAGAAAGGTTATCGCAACATGAAGGTTCTCTTCGAAGGCCTCCCTGGCTGGATCGAAAAGGGCTATCCTGTAGACCGCGGGGCGTAGAGCTGGCGCCGTTTTTCTCCGGCGAGGCAATCAAGTTATATCGAACACGGGGTTTGAATCGCCGTGTTCGACCAAAGGGGAGAGCTGCCGCTTCTCCCCTTTGGAAACCCCATCCGTTTTGTGCCCGCCTCAAAAGGCGGGGTTTAGATTCAATTCCCCGATAAAGCGTGGCTTTTCCAGGTATTGATGATTTTCGCGCCTCCCTCGTCTAACCAGGCAGAGAGGAGGACACTAAAATGGCAAAGGCGAAGAAGCTCTTAGCGATGGTTTTGATGGCGGGCTTTTTGGCTACCCTCGGCGGCTGTGTTGTCGATAGAGGCGTCATCAAGGATCTCGGCCATTGGGGCAGGTATTACGATAGGCACCACGGGGACCGGCGATAGCAGTGAATTCACCGCCCGCCGGCCCGGACACGGGTTCATAACCGCCCGACTCGCCGGCGGGCTTAGAGGAAGAGCCTAACCGCCGTGTTGGCAAAGATTGATTGTACCGGGTGCCGCAAGCGACCGAAGGGACGCTGAGCCGGCGAGAATCACTACCGCACTCCGAAAAGCGGTCGAACATAGGAACGATTGATGCGTGTTTGACTCTCGCTTTTCGCCTTTTTCCCCTCGCCTACTGTTTACTGCCTTCTGCTTACTGCTTCCTTCCCTCTTGACGCTTAGGCCCGCTATCGACTAACTTTGACACCATTCGACTTGTTTCCGGCGCACTGGAGGTTTCGATGCGGAGATTCCTGTTAGCCGTCGTCGCTCTGTTCCTGGCGGCCGCCGATGTTCAGGCGCAGGCGCCGTTTTATCAGAGAAAGACCGTCACGATCGTCGTCGGCTATCTTCCGGGCGACGGCTACGACGTATGGGCGCGGCTTCTGGCGGCGCATATCGCGAGGCACATTCCAGGGAACCCCGCCGTCATCGTCCAAAACATGCCGGGCGCCGGATCACTGATCGCGGCGAACAGTATTTACAACGTCGCCAAATCCGACGGCCTGACCCTCGGCGCGATCGGCCCCTCGGTCTACCTCGATCAGCTCACGGGGAAAAAAGAGGCGCAGTTCGACTGGGCGAAATTTACCTGGATCGGCTCCACGGAGAAAACGCCGTGGCTGTTCTACATGCGGACGGACAGCCCGTACAAAACGTTCGACGACATTCGCAAGGCGTCCGAGCCGCCCAAATGCTCCGCCACAGGCACGGGCACGAGCGGGCACTTCATCCCCAGGCTGCTCGAAGAGGCATTGGGTCTCAAGTTCAAGATCGTCATGGGCTACAAGGGCGGCGGCGAGCAGGATCTGGCGCTTGAGCGAGGCGAGGTTCAGTGCCGCGCGCTCAGCATTCCCACCTTTTTCTCGCGCGAGCCGTTCGGCACCTGGCGCAAGGACAATCTCGTTCGAGTCCTGCTGCAGACCGGCCGCAAACGCGACCCGCGGGCGCCTAGCACGCCGACGATTTTTGAACTGATGAACGACTACAAGACGCCGGAAGCGACGCGCAAGCTCGTGACCGTGATCTTCGCATCCGGCGATCTTGGCCGTCCGTTCATCGCCCCGCCCGGCGTGCCGGCGGAGCGAGTCAAGATTCTGCGCGAGGCATTCGCGAAGACGATGCAGGATCCCGAGTTCCTGGACGACGTGAAAAAGAAAAAGCTCGAGCCGGACCCGACCGGTGGCGAGGAGATCGAAGCGCTCGCCAAAGAGACGATGGCGCAGCCGCGGGACGTGGTCGAAAGAATAAAAAAGGTATTGGAGGAATGAGCCATGATTAGGATCAGCGACGACATGAAAGAAAGAATCGGCAAGGCATTTAAGGACAAAAAATATTGCGTGTGGGCCACGTCGTCCAAGGACGGCCGCCCGGACATCAGCTTTCGCGGCAGCACCTTCGTCTGGGACGAGGAGCACATCGCCTTTTGGGACCGTTCGCGCGGGATCAGCACGAAAAACCTGGAGGAAAGCCCCAACGCCTGCATGCTTTACATCGACTTCACGGAGCGCGTCGGCTGGCGTTTCGACGGCCGCGCCACCGTCTATAAGGACGGCGAGATGCGCGAGAAAATCATGAACCGGACGATCAAAGACGAGCTCGACAAGGACCCGGAGCGCAAGGGCTACGGCGTGATCGTCCGCGTCGACCGCATCCGCCGCTACAGCGGCGACGAGGTTTTTCAACAGCGGTAGTGTCCGTCTCGGGAACCGGATGATAATATCGCCCTCCCTTTCTCGTCATTCCCGCGAAAGCGGGAATCCAGACCTTTCCGAATTCCCTGGATTCCGGCTCTCGTCAGCCTCAGGCTGACTCGGCCGGAATGACGCCGAAGTTATGCGACGATTGATGAAACGCCACACTAGCTTGGATTTCTCGATGCGAAGTCACCGGGTTCTATTAAGCCTCGCCGTTTCGATTCTGTTTACGTTTGGTTTTATCTCCTCGGCGGCGGCGGCGGATAAGATCAGGATCGGCGTCTCGAACCCCAACATGCCCAATCTCACCTCGGCGGTAGCGCAGAAAAAAGGCTTCTTCAAAGACGAGAAGATCGACGCTGAGATCGTCCGCATGAATCCCAACGTGGCGATCACCGCGCTGGCGAGCGGCGACATCGACTACTGCCAGCTCTTCGGCGCCGTCGTCGCCGGAGCGATCGCCGGCCTGCCGGTGCGGGTTGTCGCCGGCTTTCTCGACAACTGGCCGATGACGCTCATCGCCCAGCCCGAGTACAAGTCGGTCAAAGACCTCAGGGGCAAAGCTCTCGGCGTGAGCAGCTACGGCGCAACGCCGGACGTCGGCGCGCGGCTGATGCTCAGGCATTTCGGCGTCGATCCCGAGAAAGAGATCAAAGTCCTCGCTCTGGGTTCGGACGCGGCCAGGATCACGGCGCTCAAGCAGCGGGTCGTGGATGTCATCGTCATCTCGCCGCCGGCCGACGCGCAGATGGAAAAACTCGGCTACACGATCCTGGCGCGCGCTTACGAGCTGTTTAATTTTCCCTACCTCGGGCTGGGTGCCCACACGAGAAAAATCAAGGAAAAACCGGACGAGATAAAAAGGGTCGTCAAGGCAACCATCCGCGCCAACCGTTTTATACGGGACAATCGCGAAGAGGCGGCGCGGACCCTCGTCGATTGGGGGAAGGTGGACCGGGAATTCGCTTACTCTTCCTATGACGCGCTGCGCGTGCTCTTCAACACCGACGGCGCGGTGCCGGAGGACGGGCTTAGGCTGGTCATCGACCAGGCGAAGCGCAGCGCGAAGATCACGCGCGAAGTGACTCCCGGCGACGTAGCCGATCTCGTGCCGCTCCGCGAAGCGCAGGCGGAGCTGGGCCTTAAAGCGCGTTGAGTGAAGGAGGTGAAATCTTGATCGTCGATTGGCACGCCCATGTCTATCCGCCGGAGATCGCCAAAGAGCGCCGGTGGGGCAACGACACGCCGCTCGTGATCGAGAAGCTGCTCGACGCCCACGAGAAGGCCGGCATCGATCTCTGCGTCGTCAGCAACACCATCCACTATCTCAAGGACAAGTCTCCGGCCGAATCGCTTGAGTTCATCCGTCGCTGGAACGGCTACGGCGCGGAGATTCAACAAAAGTATGCGGGCCGCGTTATAGTTTTTTCCAGCACGCTGCCGTGCGGCGGCGAGCCGTTTTTGCGAGAGCTGGAGCGGGCGGTTCTCAAAGACGGACTGAAAGGCGCCTTGATCAACTCAAGCCACCAGGGCGCTTACCCGGACGACGATGAGGCGCGTCCGTTCTTCGAACTGGTCGCGCGCCTGGGAATTCCCGTAATGATGCACGCACCGTCCGTCGCCTTCGGCGAAGAGCGGATGCGAGACTATCGGCTCGCTTCCAGCGTCGGTCGCCCCTTTGACGAGTGTCTGAGCATCGCGCGCATGATCGTGCGCGGCGTCTTCGCGCGTTTTCCCGGCCTAAAATTCGTCGGCTGCCATCTCGGCGGCGGCATCTGCGAGGTCATCGGCCGCATGGACTACGCCTACGAGCTGGGCGATGCGGCCTCCGGCCTGGGGACCTATGAGCCGATGCTCATCACAAAGCCTCCCAGTCATTACTTGAAAGAGCTTCACCTCGACACGGTAAGTTATCACGCGCCCGCAGTCATGTGCGCGTACCAAACCGTAGGAGCGGAGCGCCTGCTCTTCGGCAGCGATGCGCCGCCGATGCTCCCGCTGCTCCCCCGCGCGAAACGGCTGATCGAAGAGCTGCCCATCAGCCGGGCGGAAAGAGACGCGATCTTGTGTCATAATGCGTTGCGATTGCTGGGGCTAAAACAACCGACATAAGAGGGAGACGCAAGATCATGAGCGCCGCTGTCTATAAGGGTTTCACCAAAGAGGAGATGGAGTTTCAGTTCAATCCTCAAGCGGCCGTGCCGAACCAGCAGTGGTGGACCGAAGAGCGGAAAAAAGCGAGCCTCAAAGCCCGCGCTGCGCTCAAGTCGCGCCTCGATGTCCCCTACGGAGCCTCTCCGCGCCAGGTCATGGATATCTTTTCGCCGCCCAAGCAGGAAGCGCCGGTGCTCCTCTATTTTCACGGCGGCTACTGGCGCGGCGGCAGCAAAGAGGAGAATTGCCACCTGGCGGCGTTGTTTGTGAAGGCCGGAGCGGCGGTGGCGGTTGTGGAATACGACCTCTGCCCGAGCGTGACGGTTGCCGACATCGTCCGGCAGGCGCGCTCGGCGATCGCGTGGGTTTACCGAAATATTTCGGCTTACGGCGGCGATCCGAACAAGTTGTACGTCGCCGGCGTTTCCGCCGGCGGCCATCTCGTCGCGATGGCCCTCGCGCACGACTGGGAGAAAGAAGGACTACCGCGCGACGCGATCAAAGGCGCAACCGCCATCTCCGGCGTTTACGATCTCGACGCCGTGCTGCACATCAGCGTCAACGGCGAGATCCGGCTAACTGCGGAAAGCGCGCGCGAAAACAGCCCTTTCCTCCACCCGCCTCTGCCCCACTCGCCGTTGCTCGTCGCCGTCGGCGGCGAGGAGCCTAAAGGATGGCGGCGGATGTCGGAGGATTTCTTCAAGCTCTGCAAAAAGCGCGCTCTCAAGTGCGACTATCTGGAAGTTCCCGGCGCCAACCACTATTCGATCTCGGCGCATCTCGCCGACCCCGCCAGCCCCCTCGCCCGCGCGATGCTGCGCCAGATGAGTTTGGCCTCGCAGGGATAAGGGCTCGCGACAACCGGTTACGGGCGCGGAAAAGAAAGCATGGCAGAGAAAGTACTCGCGGTGCAGGGTGGGAGACTGATCGACGGCACCGGCCGGCCGCCGATCGAGAATTCCGTCATCGTTATCCAGGCAGGCAGGTTCCAGGCAGTCGGTAGGAGCGGCGAAGTCTCTGCTCCCGCCGAGGCAGAGGTGATCGACGCCAAAGGCAAGACCGTTCTGCCGGGCTTCATCGACGGTCATGGCCACCTGGAGGACTTCCACGGAGAGCTTTATCTCCATCTGGGGATCACGACCTGCGCCTCGATCGAACTCTACCAGGACGGCCCGTGGACGCTCGCGCAAAAACAGGGTACCGCTCTGGGTAAAATTCGCGGCCCACGGATCTGGATGTCGGGCCGGGCGATCGGCGGCGTCGGCACCGGGCACGAGGCATTCGGTTCGAGAACATCCCGCGACAACATCATCGTCGCGACGCCGGAAGAAGCGCGCGAAGCGGTGCGGCGAAAAAAGGAGCTCGGATGCGACATCCTCAAGGTCAATGAGTTTCTTTCCATGGACCTGGTGAAAGTCGCGGTCGACGAAGCCCACCGGCTGGACATGCCGGTCGCTGCCCACAGTTGGGACGTCGTCGGGTCGGTCCAGGCGGGCGTCGACTCGATCGAGCACATCTGGTCGGTCGGCTACAACTCCATCCCGTATGTCCCCGCCAGACGCAAGCTGGCCGAGGATCGGCTGGGGGGAGTGATCGATCAGGAGCTCGCCGGCGCTTATTACCAGACCGAAAATTTCGATGAGGTGATCGGCGCGATGGTGGAGCATCGTGTCGCGTGGACTCCGACCATTGCCAAATGGCTGCGGCCCCTTTCGCCGAGCGCGAACCGCTTCCGAGAAAGAGAAAACCAAATCCTGACCGACCCGAACGCCGATCTCCCCGCTGCGGTCCGCGCGGTGACCGACAACTCCTATGACAAGTTGCTCAAACGATACACGCCCGAGCAGCTCGCTCGTGCCAGAATCGGCTATGAAAAAGCGAACGAATTCATCCGCCGCTTCGTCCGGGCCGGCGGCATATTGAAAGAGGGCTCGGACCCGCCCCGCGGCATGGCGGCCTTGCTGATGCATCAGGCACTGGCGATGGACGTCGAGGCGGGCGTGCCGCCGATGACGGCGATCCAGGCCGCCACGCTCAACGTCGCCAGAACTTTCAAAAAAGACAAGGACTACGGCAGCGTCGAGCCCGGCAAGGTCGCGGATCTATCCATTGTCGAGGGAGACCCGCTGAAAGACATCTGGATGACGCAAAACGTGAAGATGGTCGTCATGGACGGGAAGGTCGTCGATATCGGATTCAAAAAATACCAGAACCCGATTCCGTCGTTCTACTCCTACCAGAGCTTGCCGCTCGACCTCGAAATATCGCCGCTGTTTCTCATCGAGGGCTCCGGTCCCACGGTATTGAAAGTGCGGGGGGAAGGCGGGATGTGGCCGTTCCACCGCGTGATGTTGAACGGCGCGCCGCTACCGACGAGCTTCGTCTCAAAGAACGAGCTCAAGGCGATCGTTCCACCCGAGGCGATCGCCAAGGCGGGCACGTACATCGTCACGCTCAAGTGCGAAGGAGAAGCTTTCCCCGAGTCCCACCGCGCCCATCTCGTGGTGGGCTTTAAGGAATAGCGAGTTGCGTTCTCGGGGACGCGGGGTTAGGCTTTGACAAAATCAACAAATATAGTGGAATCATAGAAGTCTGACGCTGTCGGTATTGTCGGAGCCGACGATCAACCGGATTGTTTTCCCTGGTAGAAATTTCCTGCGCGTGGGTGGTGGCGCTGAACGCAATCGCGACCAGGAGGGCGAGGATGACTTTTCCGAGCGGCGCCACGGTCCGTGACAGTTAGCCGAAATCGGGCGGGATCGTCAAGGCGAACCGAATCGTGGATGCTCAGCCGGAGAACACGTCAAGATCCAAGACCTGATCTTTAGACTGCAGCGAAGAAAAAGCGGACACCGTCAATACCGAATATGCTTCTCCCATTTTTCGATGATAGTATCAATTCGGTGGAGGATGTCGTCTGTCCCGAACATATCTGCCATAAGTGCAACACTCACGAACCCGGGCGACTTATCACCGGCAAAGCGGGAAAGTCGCCAAACTTCATACCTGGTTATACCAATGCGCGTGGACCGGGGAAGTCGCTCTAGATCGCGCTGCCAAAAACGTTCTGATTCAGGATGGTCCTTCTTCATGGCTTCGATGTCGATTGTCCATGCGATATGGCTCGGCGGCTGCAAAACCTCGATGACCTTGGGGATAATATAATTGCGCAAAATGTTGTCGACGTCATTGGCTCCCCCTTTTGAGTCTGGTGGCGGTTTAACAACAACCTCAAGTGCAACCGGAACACGAAGTGGTACCATGATCCATGAGAAATCATTCTGAAATCGACGGATATTTGCTTCCACGTCACGCTTATACAGTTTCGAGGAGCCCTCCGCCTTCGGCAACTCCGCCAGAAGGATTCGGAAAGGAGCCTGGCGAAATATCTTTTCCACGCTTCCGTAAAGGGCGTTCCAAATTGGATCGTCTCTATAACGTCGTCCCTCACGGATCCGGAAGAGATCCCCAAGGTGTGACAGGGAAACAGTAGACCTTCCTAAAAGCTGCAATTGTGCTTGTTGTCGCAGATAACCGAGGAATGAATCATCGGCTTTTCGACTTATAACCTGTCGTAGTCCATTTTTATCCGTCAGAAAGTCACGGAGCGAGTCAATAGCATTATCACCATGGTGTAATTCCATATCATCTTCGCTATTCAGTTCTTCGGCCGCATGCATGGCAAGGTCGAGGTCATCTAGGAAAAAAGCTAACGGCATAGCGGTCATAAATATTTCCGGTTTTGCTCCTCCATGTCGGCACGAAACCGATAATCCATGAATTTGTCCGTCGTCTAGGTACAACAAACCCCGCCGTGTGGTGTCTAGGGCTCGGGCGGGTCGGGATAACAAATCGAGGAGGTTTTTGGCAATAGTATGAGCATGACTAGGCGTTTTTCCGCTTGTAGTTAACGACACCTGTAAAACGATCGGGCCTCGAAAAGCCTGGCGTCGCAATTTCTTTAATTGCTTTAATACGTGCCCTTGAAACTCAAGCAGATCGTTTTCGGACGTGCTCTTTTTACCTCGCGGCTCGACAAGGCATACTCGTCGATAGGTACGCCAACGATAACGTCCCAATCGTCCTTTAGGAGTCTTTAGGTAGTCCCCTGTTGCTTCACCGCCGCCGAACATCGACCAATCGTATCACAGCCAATATTCACACGCGATCTTGATCTGTGAGTGAATAGCGTTCTAGGTGAGAGTGAACCCTCGTTGGCACTTCTAAAAGGGTTTACGGGGTCGGGTCTTGCATTAGGGAATGTCGAGGCTCAGACATTGCAATATTGACAATCTTTCCTGAACCGCAAGCGGCGACTAGTCTAAAATTCAGCGGAACAGGGGCTTCCGACTGGGCTTTTTTCTTCTTGACATAGCCCATAAGTTTGTCGTATTCATCTAGCCCGGTTATTGGCGACCCAAATTAGGCCGGGCTCTCGATCCCGTCACACCTTTGTTCGCACACCATCGCCTAGACTGGATTGGCCAGCCGGGCCTTTTTTATCTAATCGAACACACAGTGCACGGAGATAAGTGATGAAGCACGCGGCGGTTGTTGTCGGTGTCAATAAGACAGGGCACCTACCGCTCCTTATGGGAGCGGTATCGGGCGCAAAGGACTTTGCCCAGTGGGCTAGAGGCCAGGGCATGGATGTAACGCTGCTGATCGACGAAGGCGGGAAAGAGGTGACGCTCCAAGATGTGCGGGACGCGGTGCGAAAGATCACTGGAGCGCTCGTTTACCAGAAACTCGTGATCTTCTTCTCCGGCCACGGTTTCTTGCTCACCGCAGATACGGAATTGTGGCTTCTCTCACGATCTCCCGATCCGGAAACCGAAGCTGTCAACGTACAGTTGTCCGCGACGTTTGCGCGGGATTGCGGTATTCCGCATATCATCTTCGTGTCCGATGCATGTCGATCTGGGGGGGCAACGCACAGTCATCGGCGAGTGAAGGGCGCAGCAATCTTCCCAAACAGGCCCATCAAAGGCGACACGGAAATCGATTTTTTTTACGCTACCCGTCCCGGCGATACTGCTCTTGAGGTTCGCGAAGCTGATGCGGTAGGGAACTACAAAGGGATTTTCACTGACTGTTTGTTAGAAGCGTTGCGAGGTCACGTGCCAAAAGTCGTGGAAAAGGTGCAAGAGGCCAATTTCGTGATCCGTTGGCTGATCCCTTCACGGCCGTTGAAGTTTTACCTCGCCGAGGCAGTACCGCAAAAGGCCCAGGAAGTCGATATCAAGCTTAATCAAAACCCACAAGTAATCCCCGAATCCAGCTTGCCGAAATACTTTGGCGAACTTACTAAGGCCCCGGAAGCGGCGAGAGATGGAGGGGGCGTGGGGCCAGTAGCCCCATCGCCACCTGGGCCTGAGTTGGGAGACTTCGCCACGAATCTGCATATGTCAGCGATGTCGTTCAATGTCCCTCTCGATCTGTCTACACTTCCGACCGTGCACTTAGAAAACAGATTGTTTCTAAAACAGATGGCGAGTATTGCCAGCGCTCGAGGAAGAGAATCGTTCGAAACGCGCACGGGATTCACGGTTCACGGCCACATTTCCAGAGTGGCAATTGGCTCCGGCGTCAAGTTCGATATTGAGCACGACAACGAGATGACGCACGTTCGGATCTACAAGAACGAAGGCGACCCTGATGGGAACTCCATCGCAATTCAACTCCAAAGCGGCCTAGGAACTGTACTTGGCGTGCAGCCGGGATTTGTGGGCACTGTGCTTCTTGAACAGGACCGGATAGTTAATGTCAACTACACACCGGCTCGCTACACAAAACTCTATGATGAGGAATACCAGTACGAAGCTGACCGGATCGAGCAACGCCGAGCATTCGCCGCTGCGGCCTCGCGGCACGGTGTATTTCGGTTGGACAGCGATGAAGCCCAGCGCGCAGGTGAATATCTCCGGATGATGAAGCGACTCGACCCCACCTTGGGTCTCTACGCTTCTTACGCCTACTCTCAGGCCGGCAAAGTAAAGCAAGTACGCAGTGTCCTCTCGTATATGCTCGACCATCCACCGGTACCATTTGATGTTCTGTTATTGGCTCGGTCCCCAGACGTGTGGAAAGGGAATGCGGAACTCTGCGCGCCGTTCGGACCCATGTTACGCCAAGGGTGGGCTCTGCTCGAATTGCTTCCTGATGAGGGAGAGCGTTTGAGAGAGTACGCACGGTACCTGCTACCGTCGCTCTGGGTGACATTCGAACCTGAAGGTATGGACCGAATCATGCACGCACTTGAGAAGGGAAACCTGAAATGAAGCTCGTGTTCATTCATGGCCGCGATCAGCAGGGCAAGGACCGAGTCGCCCTGCAACAGTCGTGGGAAAACGCTTTCGAGGATGGTCTGCACAATGCAGGCCTCAGTCGGCCCGGTGGCCTGGAGCTCGGGTTTCCCTTCTACGCGGACGAGTTGGATCGTCTAGTTCACCAGCTCAACACGCCTCTCATAGCAGACGTCCAGGACCGCGGGGCAGCCGCGGATACGCAAGAAGCTGAGTTCCGTGGGGAGTTCCTTCAGGAGTTGGCTTATGCGGCTGGTGTCACGGACGACGATATCAAAGCCCACTACACAGAAGACCTGACAGAAAAGGGGTTTCTCAACTGGAAATGGGTGCACGCGATAGTAAAGGCACTAGATCGCTCAAAAAAACTCGGCAATATTGCCATCGACAGCTTCACCAGAGACGTGTACGTATACCTCACGAACGCCGCAGTACAAAAGAGGATCAACGACATCGTGAAACCTCATGTTGTCGGCGACCCCTGTGTTGTTGTCGGTCATTCCTTAGGATCGGTCGTCGGCTACAACGTGCTGAGAGAGGCATCCAATAAGGTCGTGAAATACGTTACCATCGGATCCCCGTTGGCAGTCAATGCGATCAAGAGCCGACTGAAGTTACCACTTGATATGCCACGAACAACTAAATCCTGGTTCAACGCGCGGTCCAAGGGTGACATCGTGGCTTTATACCCTTTGGACAATCAGCATTTTCCGATCGACCCAGCGATTACGAACAAAACCAACGTGAACAATACCACCGACAATCAGCACGGCATTGTGGGCTATTTACCGGATCCGGATGTTGCTCGCCAAATCAATCAGGCCCTAACGAACCCCTGAAGGTCAGAATGTCAAGGGTCAGACATTGCGATACTGACAATCTTTCCTGAATTTTAAGCGGCAGTGAATCTAAAAAGGCGCGAGGCGGGGATCTGAGCTCCCGAACGATATTTGGGTTCGTGGGAATTGCCGGACGTAACCGCCGGGGTCTGGCTTTCTAATCTCGACAATCGTTTTGCGTATCTTGTGTTTTTAAACTTGCCGCCTCCCCTTTCTCCCACACCCTTTAGCCTGACTGGCACGGCCGGGGCATGCGTGATAAAGAAAACTTGTATCGCCCTGAAGGAGGAACCGAGATCAAAGCGCAGCCGCAGGCGAACCCGGCCCGGGACAAATTCTACGAGCGGTCAATTTACGCAGGAGGGAGAAACATGGCAATCGAACTTTATTGGGGTAGCGGCAGCCCGTTCGCTTGGCGGGTGATGCTGACATTGGAAGTGAAAGGGCTACCGTATGAATCGAAGCTCTTGGAGTTTTCCAAAGGCGAACACAAAGCGCCGGCCTATCTTCAGCTCAACCCGCGCGGCAAGGTCCCGACTCTGAAAGACAGAGACTTCGTCCTCTACGAGTCGCTCGCCATCATGAGCTACCTCGATCGCAAATACCCCGACCCGCCGCTGTTCGGCAAAACGCCCGAGGAAACCGGTTTGATCTGGCGCGCGCTCGCCGAATGTGAGTCCTATGTCGTGACCGCCGGAGACAAAGTCGTTCGGCCGATTTTCTTCGGCAAAGGATTGGATAAAGTCGAAGAAATCCAACAGGCGGCGCAAACGCTGCGCCACGAGCTCAAGATGATCAACGAGCGCTTGGCCGCCTCGCATTGGCTGGTCGGCGACAAGATTTCAGCCGCGGACATCGGCGTATTTCCATTGGTCCAACTGCTCTTGCGCGCGGCGTCCAAAGAAGCCGCCCGGCCGTTCGATTTAGGCTTGCTCCCGCTGGCGCAAACCTTTCCCAACGTCGCCAAATGGGTGCAGCGTATCGAGGCGCTACCGAACTACCAGCGCACCTACCCGCCGCATTGGCGGCAATAGTACCGCGGCATACGGTCAAGTCTTGTAATTATACATCGCCGCGTACTATGCGTCGCCAATTATGGATTCGGCGGACAGATAAGGGGTATGGCTTCGCGTTTGTTCCTCCGGTAGATGCGGAAGTCATCGCGATCCACCGTGATGACGCTGTGGCGGGGGTAAAGCTCGCTCATGCGGAAGCCGGTATCCGCGATGCCTTTCACGAGCGGGAGAACCCTTTGCGCTTGGAGAGATTCTTCGGGCCGCGTACGGCGCCGGCCAAACGCATGAAGGCTTGAGCACCGTTGTTGGTTCGCGCCTTCTCCAACTGGTCCCGCACGAGCTTTCCTTGCGCACGCCGCTTTTGGCCGCAGTGCTTTCCAACCAAGCCGCGAGGTCCTTACTGACCGGCATTTTAATCCGCTTTCGCAAAATTTGCTCCGGCTTCTTGTCGTCCGCTCAGCGCCATCACTCTCGATCAGAATGAACTTGCACGTTTGCTCAATTGCGCAAATCCGCAACAAACAAAACTCGAGTGGTCGCGCCCAGAGTGAGCAAACGAGGAAACGTGTCAAGCCTACTGTTGGCTTTTTAAACAGAGATTTCAAGGTCAAGGTTCAACGTCGTCGATATCGAGGAGTCATGGCTCGGAAGCCCAACCTCGAGCCGCCTCTTCTTGCCGTATGGCCAAGATCAGCGGGCGATTCATTTGAAGCGCAGCGACGGTAGCCCTACCCGTCGATGTTAGCCCGACAATACGAAATCCTTCCCAACGAAAGTGGTCTCGCCACCGCTGGCGGCGGGGATGAAACAATGCCACTCTCCGGTTTGTATTGGGTTCGATGGCGGAGCGTCGTGCCTCTTTGCGCAAGGAACAGGAGACGCAAGCGAGAGCTAAATTTGCGGCGGCAGTCCGGCCGCCGGCCACCTTGGGCAAGATATGATCAATGTGGAAGGTGGCCTCCTGGCCTTTCTGCACCAAACGGCAATATTCGCATCGATCTCCCGCTCGCAATACAACCAATCGACGCAAGCGAGCGGGAATGTCGCTCATGGCTTCTTCGCTCGACGACTGCCGGCTCGTTCCACTCGCAGCCGGAGCAGCGAAAGCATCTCGGCGAGGTTGACGAGCCCCTGGGCTTCTTTGCGCTCCGCCGCAGTTAGCCGTTTGCCACTGTCTTGGCGGTCCAG
>JBGPGE010000013.1:0-64566 GCA_041483675.1 Binatia bacterium | reverse complement strand
TTCCGGTTTGGACAGATACACGCATCAGGCATTATCATCGAACCGAAAGGGGCAAGGTGGTAAAATTCCTGATCCAGCTGGAAGTTGAAATCGAAGGTTCCTGGAAAGGAGTCATTCGTTACGACACGGCACATGGGTACGCTCACATAGATCGGTTCAATAGGGAGGGCAAAAGAAGGAAGGAGCGATTGGATTTAAGCTTTAAGGAGGCCCTTACAAGGGCAGAGAGAGACATCAAGCAAAACTGGTTCATACACCGGGAGAGGTTTTTGAAAGGAGAATTTCCATGACTCGGTTGGAGAAAAGAATGGTCGAGAAAAATCTGGATTTGACGTTTGAGTTTGAGAAATACGTTTTGGATCACCCTCATCTCGCCGACCGCATCCCGCGCAATGCAGTGGTCTCCGTGCGGTTGGAGGGCGACGAAAGATTCAACCGTTGGAGTCGTCGATTGGCGGAAACGCAACGCAAAGGGCGGCAGCTTGTTTTTTGTATAACGATCGGGAAAATGAGGCCTGTCCGATCTCGGATCGAAGAGTTGAGGATCGAACGCGCGGCGTAGTAACGGTTGGGTCCGGTATCCGGTCGCACCTTTGATTCAGCATCATAGCCCTGACTAGATCTTCGCAGCCGGCTAAACCGGTGTTGAATACAAGAAACAAGACCCGACCCCGACAACGACCCCGACAATTAAGTGTAAGGCTTTGCGGCAACAGTCACCGGTAGAAAAACCGCCGCGAGTCGCGTATGCTCATCACGACCGGAGGTTAATCATGAGCAAGCAGATGTCTTCCTCTTCGTCCGAAAGTCTTTTGTCGCTCCGTGTGCCTAAAAAGCTGGGAGGGAAAACAGTCGTGCTGGTGGACGCGGAGGAGTACGCCAAAATGAAGCGGCGCCTTGCCGAGATCGAGGACACGCTGGAAAAGATCGTTCGCGGCGATGCCGCCTATCGTCAAGGACGGACGAAAACCGTAAAGTCTCTTTCCGAGTTGGGTCGGTAGCGGAATGGCCCGACCAATTTCTGCTGTTCATATCACCCCGGACTTCGAGAAAGCTTTTCTTCGGCTTCCTAAACATATTCAGAACCTTGCGAACCGGAAAGACCGATGGTTCCGCCAGGACGCCTTCGATCCGCGCCTCCGGACTCACAAGCTTAAAGGCGAGCTGTCGGCATACTGGGCCTATTCCGTTAACAGAGAATACCGAGTGCTGTTCCGGTTTCTAGGGCCGCACGAAATTCTCTATTACAGTAGGGGAATTCCCGTGATTTAGCACGGATAGGGATCGATCAGAAAAGCACGTCACGCCGCAATATGGGCATTGGTCCAAACACTCAACGTTAACGAAGGGCAGCTATGCCAACGAGTGAGGTGAAATAATGAACGGACAGGAAAGCGCAGAGTCACCCGATCAAGCAACGCGTCGCGCACAACTGACAGAACTGAACGTACGTTCACGCTGGTACGTTGCTCAGCTTTGGCAGGTACCCCTCGCGTTTGTCGCAACGACCGCCATCCCTCTTGCGCAACTAGCAAGCAAAGCGAATGGCAGAGTTATTCTCGCGCTAGCATTGGTTGGGGCGGGTGCGATCGGTTTCTTAGTGTTTCTACATTTGGTTGGTGTTCGGGCCGATGCGAAACGGGCGGTCGAGAATCTGAAAAAAATTGAGAAGGAGCTTGGCCTTGCAGTGGACAAAATGTGACTACGTGCCCTTTTTCATTCTCGTCAGCGGGATGGTCCTAACCTACCTACTGGCTGGCTTTTGGTTGTTATGCCCTCTGGTAAAACCCTAAGGTAGTAGAGGTGAAGCGTGACCGATGAAAAACGGAGTCACGTGTAAGAGGCTCGTTACGGTTCGGGGTCTTCTTCGGACCTGTTCGACCATCTGTCAGTCCCCTATTCGTGATCTTCGGCATACCCAACGGGGTGAGACTTCCACCCCTCAACAATTCAGCAAGAGAGCCAATGGCCAGGGATGGCTTCCCTAACCTGTCTACTCGTCCAGTTCGGGGTAGTGGCGGAAGATGTCTTGCTGGTTGAAAGGCACGCGGCGAGGGGACTTTAAATAGGCGGCGATTCTGGGACGAATCGAAACTCGGTCGTGGAGCGTAACGAGCCGGGGATGCTTGGGTTCGAGTCTCGCTAAGGCGCGCGGGAAGGCATAACGCAGGCCTTCGATCATCTGGAACAAGGATAGATCGACGTAGGAAACCGCCTTGCCCAGAAGATAGTTGGTTCCCTTGGGATTGCGCTTGAGTATCCGCTCGAAGTAATCGAGGAACTTTGGCAGGCGCTCGGCTCTGAAGTGGGCGGCGCGCCGCTTGGATTCGCCCTTCTGCTCCTCGTAGTAGAGGCCGCCTGAGATCGGATGATGGGTCTCGTGGACCTCCGCCACCCAATCGGCGATCGTGAGCTGTAACTGGTGCGCCCATAGCCGGCTCGCCTCGCTCTTCGGCACGAGACCCAGGCGCGGGCCAAGGTACAACAGGATGTTCGCGGTTTGCGCGATGACCAGTTTGCCGGCTTTCAAAAAAGGCGGAGCGAACGGCGGCTGCTCCGCCGAGCGGCTTTCCAGGAAACTCATCAGCGCAGGCATGCCGCGCTTCGGCAGACGTGCGACGTCCACGTAGTCCGCGCCCGTATCCTCAAGCGCAAGCCGGATAAACTCCCCGCGCCCCGGTATCTCCGGCCAGTAATACAGCTCGTAACGCATATGTTCTCCTGAGCTTACCAGCCCCAGCCGAGCGCGCGCAATGCTCCGATGCGCGGCGAGCCTTCCTTGACAGCGGCGGGTCATAATGTCTAAAAGAGGATTCGCTATGGGGATAAAACGCGGGACGCTGGGGCACGTGGTCTTAAACGTCAGAGACTTAAAGAAGTCGGAGCGGTTTTACCGCGACATCCTCGGCATGGCGGTGTCGGGGAGAAATCTGCGGACGAAGATGTCTTTTCTCAGCTTCGGTAAGGAGCACCACGATATCGCGCTGATGGAGCTGCCGCGCGGCGCGAAACGAATCGGCGGTGAGGGACTCCCGGGGCTGCACCATTTTTGCGTCTATGTTGGAAGCAACAAAGAGGTGGAGGATATCTGCCCGGTCTTAAGGAGGAAACGTATTCCTGTCGTCAGCGGACCGGAGATTCTGGAAGTCGCACGTAACCGCTCCGTCAGCTTCCTCGACCCCGACGGGAACCGCGTAGAGATCGCCTGCAATCGCAATAAATTCGTCAAGGGCGCGCGCTAGGGAGGTCGGCGATGACAGGTATAGCGGCAAGATCTGATTTTCTCGTGCTACTCGCGGTTTCCTTGCTATCCGAGAGCGCCTGGTCGCTCGACCGAATTCAAATCGTCCACAGCGGGATCTCCGCTTCCCAGGCGGTCCTCTTCGTTACGAAAGAGGCGGGAATCTTCCGCACGCTGGAGCCGTGGTGATTCCCTTTTCTTCCACCGATCTCAAGCGCTGGATCGAAGAGAACAAGCATCTCTTCCAGCCGCCCTATAAGACCAACCGCGTCCTGGCGCACTACAAAGAGTTTATCGTCATGATCCTGCGCGGGCCGAACACCAGGTTCGACTTTCACGTCGAGCCGGGCGAGGAGTTTTTCTATCAGATTCAGGGCGACATCGAGCTTCACGTCAAGCCGGACAACGAGCGGCGGCAGGTGGTCAAGATTAGTGAAGGCGAGATCTTCCTATGTCCCGGCGGGGTGGCCCACTCGCCGCGTCGGGGAGCGGACACGTGGGGTCTGGTCATCGAGCGCGAACGCAGCTCGCAGGAGAACGAAGAGTTCATCTGGTTCTGCGAAAAATGCGACGAGAAAGTCCTTGCCCAAACCGTCGTCCAGGGCGATGTCGCCGCACAGGTGACGAAAGTCTATGAGGCCTTCAACGGCGACGCGGCGGTTCGCACCTGCAAAAAGTGCGGCTACGTATTTCCGACAACCCCGATGGCGGAGCGGCTGGGATTTTTGGAGAGTAAATAGAATGGCGAGAATCAAAGGCGTCACGAAGGAAGAGGCCTCTGCCGAGGTGCGGGCCGTTTTTGAAGCGCAGGAGAAGCAATACGGCACCGTGCTAAACACCGCGCCGGTTTACGCATTAAGGCCGACGATCCAGCAAGGGGTGCGGGCGCTGGCCGACGGTATTCAAGCCTCCGGCCTGATCGAGCCCGAACTGAAACATCTGCTCTGCATGAAGGCCGCGAGCATCAACGGATGCCCGTATTGACTGGATATCAACGCATCCAGTGGGATGCAGCACGGCGCGTCGGCGGAAAAGGTTGAAGCCGCTCTGGGCGATTATCGAAAAAGCCCGCTTCTATCTGAACGCGAGCGGGCAGCCCTGGAGCTGGCCGAGCGCATGACCTATACGAACAAGCGGGTGACCGACCGTTTCTTTAAGCGCCTCAAGCGCTACTTTAGCGACGAAGAGCTGGTCGAGCTGGCCGCGATCGTCGCCCTGGAGAATTTTCGCAGCAAGTTCAATCCCGTCTTCGCCATCGAATCCCAAAACTTCTGCCCGGTGCCCGCCGTGCGGCACGTCGCCGCGGAGGCGACGCGAAGGTTGCATCGGTAGGAGCGGATCGATCCCGGCGGCGTTTCTATTTTGCCTTTACGGGTATCCGTGGGATCGCCCAGGCGGTCAAACCCGAAAGAACGGCGCTGCCGGCAACGGCGAAAGGCACCGGAAAAATCGCCGCGACCGCCCCCAGGGCGAGCGCGCCCAGCGACCCGAAGCCGCGGTCCATGAAAAAGAGACTCATCGCCCGGCCCAATAGATAGTCCGGGGTTTCCACTTGAATGATCGCCCGGGCGAGGACCCGGTAGCTCATCTGCATCGCGCCTATGACGGCGAGCAGGGGAATGGATAACACCATAAGAGGAGAGATGGCGAAAAGAAATATCGCCCCGGCGTAGATAAGGCTTGCGCCCAGGAGCAACCGCCTCATGCCTCTTAATTTCGTGCGGGAGGAGAGCAAAAAGCTTACGGCGACCGCGCCGACGCCGGGGGCCGACACCATAAAGCCGTAGCCCGTGGCCCCGACGTGCATCACCTCCTGCGCGAAGAAGGGGAGAAACTGGGTGTACGAGATGCCGAAGAAGCCATTGGAGTAG
Source organism: Binatia bacterium (assembly GCA_041483675.1). GTDB lineage: Bacteria > Desulfobacterota > Binatia > UBA9968 > UBA9968 > 2-12-FULL-60-19. The sequence continues at coordinate 59,454 of JBGPGE010000013.1, read as the reverse complement.
GTCGTCAGAATGGTGATCAAGACCCGATGGTTTTGGCGCAAATAGGAAAAACCCTCCGCGATCTCAGTCAGAAACTTTCCATCGCCGCGCCGAAACGGCAAAGCCGGCGGACGTATGAAGAAGAGCGTTACCAGCATTAGCAGGATGGTGAACGCCTGGATGAGTAGGCAGTTGCCCGCGCCGATCATGGCGAACAGCACTCCGCCGATGGACGGGCCGACGACTTTGGTCAGGTTATGGGTCGTCGAGTGCAGCGCCAGCGCGCTCATCACGGAGTCCTGCGGGACGAGGGAGACGACCAGGACCTGTTGGACCGCCGTGCTTACGGAGCTGACGATGGCCATGAAAATAACCAGGACCACGATGTGCCAGAGCTGAATCAACCCGGCAAAGATCAGAAAGGCGAAGATCGAGGTCTGCAGGAGATTTAAGATCCTGGCGGCAATGAGGAGCTTCAAACGGTCCATCCGGTCGGCGATGACCCCGCCGATCGGACCGAAGATGAAACGCGGCGCGAACTCGCAGAAGCCGATGAGCCCCAGATAAAAGGCCGAGTGGGTCAGTTCCCAAACGAGCCAATTCTGCACGATGAAATGGATATATTCCCCGGTCTCGGCGAAGAGATAGCCGGACACGAAGAGACGAAATTCCCGGTGGCGCAGCGCAGGTGGAAATATCATGAGGTGGAAGCCGTGTTACCGTTTATCAATGCAAAATCACAGATAATGGAAGGGACTGCAAACGGAGGGCAGCAAGCAGTAAGCAGTAAGCAGAAGAAAGAGGGACTAGGGCAAAGCTCGGAGAAGCAAGGACAAGGAGGGACTGGAAAAGCTTGCCAAAGAGTCTGGTGAAGTAATATAGGTTGGAAGTCGAGGGAGGGCGTTCTATGAATAAGCTTTGGAAGCTCGGAAGGTGTTTCGCCATTGGCGCGCTGGTAGCTGGATCTGCAACATTGGCGTGGGCGGCGACGGTCGAGGAGCAGTTGGCGGAGATCAATAAACTTCCGGCAGCGGAAAGGCAGCGCCGCGTCGAAGAGGGCGCGAAGAAAGAGGGGAGTGTGCTGGTCTATTCCAACCAGGGGCTGGATACGATCCGCGCCTATACGGAGGGCTTCCGCAAAAAATACCCCTTCGTGAAAATCGACTCGTCGCGCTTGCAGGGAAACAAAGGGCTGGAAACTATCCTGCTCGAGCACCGTGTCGGAAAACTTCAGGCCGACGTGGTCGGCGTCGATTTCGACTTCATCCGCGAGTTGCTCGAGGCGGGCGTCCTGGCGCGTTATGAGTCGCCCGAGAAAAAATATTACGCGAGCGCGTTCTGGGACAAGGAGGGGCGCTGGTACGCCAACGACTACACACTCGTGGTGATCGGCTACAACAGCAGCCTGGTCAAGCCAGGTGAAGCGCCAAAGAGCTACGCCGACCTGCTCAATCCGAAGTGGAAGAACGATATCTCGATCGACGTCGAGCCGGAACAGGCCGTCTTCGCCTGGCTCTTCGACTGGGGAGAGGAGAAAACCGCCGAGTACCTGAAAGCCTTGATGCGTAACGGCGCGGTGCCGAGAAGGGGACACACGCTGCAAGTTCAGCTGCTTTGCAGCGGCGAGACCAAAATCGCGGTCGAGGTCTATCCCGCGCGCGTCGCCCAGATGAAGCACGAAAAGGGCTGCCCGATCGACATGGTGTTTCCCAACCCGACGCCGGGCTCCATCGGCAGCCACGCCGGCATCGCCAAGAGCGCGAAACACCCCTATGCGGCGGCACTGTATCTCGATTATATCCTGAGCGCGGAGGGAGCGGCGGTTCTAGCCCAGGCGGGCTCGCTTCCGGCGAGAAAGGGGGCGAAGGCGGCCTGGGAGGAGGTCTCGAATCTGGAAGAAAAGGGAGTCCGCCTGCTGCTCATCGGCCACGACAAGGTTCCTCAGGTGAAGGAGAAGGGCTATAAACTCATGGAGGAGATCATCGTCCGCAAGCAGATTCGCTAGCCCGCTTCATTTGCGGCGTATTCGCCACAGAGACATGGTTCGAGAACCTCACCACCCTGAGGGAAATCGAAGGGCAGAGTTCACGGAGGGTTCAGGATGATATCCTCATTCGATTTTCTCCGCGCCCTCCGTGGCTCGGCGGTGAATAATCCGGGCTAGGAGCCTGCTGAGCGATGGTGTTGCGCCGTTGGACTTAGCGCCCGACCGGCCGGTCGCCGGGCTCCTTCATGCTCCAGCGGTTTCCTCCGCGCACTTCGCGCGCGCAGAAGCGCCGCCCCGCGTCCACGCGCTTCTTCGTGCCTTCGATATCCGCGATCACCTCGAAGCAGTGTTCTCGATCGCGAAACCGGAAAACTTCACGAGCGGGGAATTCGATTTCGTTGATGCCGGGCTTCAGCAGCCGTTTCATCTCCTGCCCGACCAGGCGATCTCCGCCTTGCTCCCGGATCTGGAAGACCGTGTCGCACTCGCCGCTACCGTCCACCTTAACGGTCAAGCGCCATGCCCTTATCCGTTCTCCCTTATTCACCGGGTCCGGGGACATGTCGAGATCCACGATCGAAAGGCGATGTCCCTTGCCGCACGCGATCCGGCGTGGCGCCGCCTCCAACTCACTCTGTACGAATCCCCAAAGCGCCGCCGCCGACAGGACGATCGAAAACAACTTTTTGAGTCGGAGCATGTTGGACCTCCTATTTTCCGTGGAGACTACCCCTGGGGGTTCGAGGTGTCAAACCGCGCGGCGATGGAAGTTTGTCCCCGCATAGGATACACAACGGCCATGTTTATCATCAAACAGTTCTTGAAAGGACTCTTGTTACCGCCGACGCCCTGGATCGTCCTGCTGGTCTTAGCCCTGATATTCTGGCAGCGGCGGTGGGCCAGAAAGCTGCTGCTTGCGGCGACCGTGCTGATCGTCCTTCTCCACAGCCAAGACTTTGAACGCCTCCTGCGCTATCCTCTAGAATCCCGCTACGCGGCGCTTACCGATCCCCGAGCGGCGGAACCTTACGATGCCATTGTAGTTTTGATGGGCGGCACAGTGCCGGCAGGCGGTCTGATTCCATTCCCCACCGTGGCGGGAAGTACGTTTCAGCGGCTGAACGAAGCGTGGAGGCTGTATCGCCTTCATCCCGAGCCGGTAATCGTTACCGGCGGACATGTGGATCCTTTTACTTCACCGATGAACGAGAACCAAATCGCGCGCGACTATTTGTCGCTTTGGGGCATCCCGAGCGCGCACCTCATCTCGGAGCCGGACTCGCGCGACACCTTTGAGAACGCCGTCGGGGTTCAAAAAATTCTGCGCGAGCGGGGGTGGAAACGCTATCTGCTTGTGACTTCGGCCGTTCACATGCCGCGCAGCATGCTGGTATTTGAAACTGTCGCGCCGGGGGCGATTCCCGCCCCGACGGACTTTACGGTCGGCGCAGGCGGTTTTAGTCCCCTAAGCCTTTTTCCGACCGAGGATGCGGCTGGGGAGCTGGCGGCTTCCCTGCATGAGTACCTGGGAATCGTAAATTATTATTGGCGCGCGCGCTCCCAGCGGGACTGAACGCCCGGCCCGGTGGGGTCATTTCTGGTAGAGACTCGAAACGAAACCGCTCTTCTCGATCTCTCGCAGAAGATTGGCATCAATATACTGCTCCGCCTTCACCTCTTTCGCCCGCGGGTCGCGTTGCGCCATCCATGTCAGCAGCGTCTGCATCCCTGGGAGCGAGGGCAGCGGCAGCGGCTGGAGTATCTCGCGGTAGAGCTTGTAGATCTCATCGAGCGCTTCCGCGTCCTCGATCTTCAGGTATTTGCGCAAAATGCGGATGCTCTCGGTACGGTTATTCCTGAAAAAGTGAATTCCTTCGACGATCGCCTTGAGGTATGAAGACACGGCCCCCGGATTGGTTTTGATGAACGCGCGAGTGGTCGCCACGCCGTTTTGGGGAAAGTCGATTTTGACGGAGAGGGGATCGGCCAGGGTGTTGAAGCCGGCCTTCTTGGCGAGCAGAAAAAATTCCGGTGTCAGGACGGCCGCTTCCACGCTCCCTTTGGTCATCGCCGCCAGTCGCGTGCTGGTCCCGCCCACCTGGAGGATCGCAACGTCTTTTTCCGCCGCCAGCCCGAGCCGCTGGAGAATCAGCCGCGCGCCAAGGTCCGAAGCGCTGCCGAAGCGCGAGACCGCGAGGCGCGTCCCCTTGAGCTGCTCCGGGCGCGTGATTTCCTTCTGCGTGACGAGGCTGAAGGCGAGACGGTTTTCCAGCCCGGCGATCCCCACGACATCCGCGCCCGCGAGTCCGCTGCTGATGATCACGCCACCCGCGACCTGAGCGATCTGCGTCTCTCCCGCAAGCAGCGCTTGAATCGTCGTGGTCCCGCTCTCGATCAGGACCACCTGAACGTCGAGGCCGTGCTTACCGAAAAAGCCCTTCTCTTTGGCGATCCAGAGCGGACTGTTGTTCGCCGTAATCGCGCTATAGGAGACTTTGAGCCTGTTGGCCTGAGCGCCGGCGTCGGGGATCGGCAACGACGGCAAGAGAAGAACGACAAGCCGAAACAGCAGCGCATAATAGCTTTTGTTTCCCATAAGGTGAGTAGTTCTCCTTTAACCATGACCTTTTCGGCTATCGCATCACCGCGCCGCCGTCCACGGAAAGCGTCTGGCCGGTCATGAAGTCGCTGAGGCTGGACGCCAGGAAAAGCACGGCGCCGAGGAGGTCTGCGGGAAGCTGCACCCGCTTGAGCGCGCGGTTCTGGACCTGGAGCTGGCGGAAACGGACGATATCCTCCGTCGGATTTTCCTCGGAGAGCGTGGATCCCGGCGCGATGGCGTTGACTTGAATGTTGTCGTCTCCGACCTCCCGCGCCAGCGTTCGAGTAAAGCCGATGACGCCCGCTTTGGAGGTTACGTAGTGAATCCGGCCGGCGCTGCCGGCAAAAACCGTGCTCGAAGAGATATTGACGATTTTTCCGGATTTCTGCGCACGCATGGCGGGAAGGACCGCGCGCGAGCAGAAAAAGAGTCCCTTAAGATTGACCGCCATCAAGCGGTCCCACTCCGCCGGATCGATGGTCTCGATGCCGCCGCGGTTCATCGGGATCGTGGCAAAGATTGCCGCGTTGTTGACCAGAATGTCGATGCGTCCGAAGCGCTTCAGCCCGTGGGCGGCCATTCCGAGAGTCGATGCTTCCTCGGCGACATCGACCCTGAGGCCAAGCGCTTTCGCACCCGTCTCCCGCTCCACCTGCGCCGCCACCCGCTCGGCTGCCGGGCCGTCGATGTCGGCGGCGACAACAGACGCGCCCTCGTGTCCGAAGCCCAAGCAGTACGCCTTGCCGATGCCGTGGCCGCCGCCGGTGACTACTGCAACCTTTCCTTTAAGTCCTTCGATCATGCGCCGCTCGCGACGGCTCTACCATAGAAGCTTGCTCGCTCCCCTGTCAAGCTGGAAAGGGATTTGACCGGTACGGTAGTTTGTTATACGAAGTTTGAGGATGAAAGCAATTTTGAAATCCGTGCCGTCATGATCGTTGCCATTGTTCTTTCGGCGGGAGAGTCAAGCAGAATGGGACGGCCCAAGGCGCTGCTGCCGGTCGGCGGGGTTACGTTTTTGGAGCGGATCGTGTCGGCTTTCAAGTCGTCGAAAGTTGTGGAGATCATAGTCGTCCTCGGCCACAACGCCGAAGCGATACGATCGAAAATCGCCCATTTGCCTGCGAGATTCGTGATAAATCCCGATTACGCGCGCGGGCAGTTGTCCTCGCTGCATGTCGCGATTCGCGCGTTGGACGCGGAGAAAGTCGACGGCATACTGGTTCATCTTGTGGACCAGCCTTTTTTGGACTCCGCTTTGGTAAACCGCATGATCGACAGATTCTACGAATCGAAAAAGGCGATCGTCGTCCCGACGTACAAGGGAAAGCGCGGCCATCCGGTGCTTTTCTCGAAGCGACTGTTTCAAGAGTTGCTCGACGCGCCGCTGGATCAAGGCGCGAAAAGCGTGGTTCGCGCCCATGCCGAAGAGACGCTCGAGATCGAGACCGACGACGAGCGGGTGGCGCTCGATATCGACACACCCGAGGAATACCAGCGCCACATCGGGAGGAACAATGTCCAGACTTAGGCTCACGTTGGCCTGCGGCGCTTATGACTTGCTCAGGCCGTTGATCGACGGCGAAGTGGCGCCCGCCGGCATCGATCTCAACATCGTCACCATGGCGTCGCCGGAGCGGCACGGCCGTATGCTGCGTCACGAAGAGTTCGACGTCTGCGAGCTGTCGCTCGTCGCCTATCTCGTGGCGCGCGACCAGGGAAAGACCTTTCAGGCGATTCCCGTTTTTCCGCACCGGCGGTTCCGCCACGGCTACGTGGTGAAACGGATGAACTGCGGGATTGAAAAGCCGGCGGACCTGAACGGCAGGAGAGTCGGCCTCGACACGCTGCAGAATTCCGCCGGGCTTTGGATGCGGGGAACGCTGCAAGACTATTACGGCGTCGATCTAAAAAGCATCGAGTGGTGGTGCCAGGAGGAAGAGGACATTCCGTTCGAGCCGGCGAAATGGATGAAGCTGCGCCGCGTTGCCAAAGGCAGGAACATCGACCAGATGCTGCTCGACGGCGAGTTGGAAGGGGCGCTCTATCCGGAGACGCTGCCGTCGATCAGAAAAGGCTCGCCCAAAGTCGGCCTGCTCTTCCCCAATCCGAAAGAGGCGGAGATCGACTGTTACAAGAAGAGCGGCCTCTTTCCCATTATGCACACGGTCGTCATCAAGGACGAGATTCTCAAACTGAACCCATGGGCGGCGGTGAGCTTGATGCAGGCGCTCAAGCGGGCGAAAGAGGTCTGCTACGAGCGAATGAGAGACCCGCGCAACTTCGCCCTGGTCTGGGTCAAGGAGTTGATGCAGGAACAGGAGGCGATCTTCGGCCCCGACCCCTGGCCTTACAATCTCGAAGATAACCGCAAGGCGCTGGAAGCGGCGGTGCGCTGGGAACACGAGCAGGGGATGATTAAGGTTAAACCTAAAATCGAAGATCTCTTCTTCCCGCCCAGCCTGCAGGAGATCCAGCACTACGTGTAATCAGACGCGCGGTGGAATGGAGCGGCGGCGCTGTTCGTTCCAGCCCGCCAGCAGATACCAAATTGCCATCAGCGCGACTACGCTCCAGACCGCGTTTGCCCACCCGACGAGGTTAGGAAGAAACAGCGCCGAGCCCAGTGATCCCGTCAGCCCCGCGCGCACCAGCAAGGAGCGCATCATCGAAGCGCCGACCGCGAAGAAAAACACCGCCGCCCAGAGCTTGACGTGGCCTTCGCCGGCCCGCCAGATGGAGCCGGCGCCGCAGCCTCCGGCGATGACCATGCCGAACCCGAAGAGGCCGCCTCCTAGCAGCGCGCCGAGCCAGAAGGAGGGAAAAACCCACTCGGTTGCGTCTTTCAAATCCGTGGCCTTGAGAATCGACATGCCGATCATGCTCAAAAGGAGGGCCAACGCGGCGGCGCGCGCGTGCTCGCTCTCGCCGCTCATGAACGGTTCGCGAAACGCGCGCACCAGGCAGAAACGCGAGCGTTGCAAGACCACCCCGAAGGCGGCGCCGAAGAGGAAAAACGTCGCTAGCGCGGTGTAGCCGAGAGCCCGATAGAGGAAGGCAACACCGATAACGGAAAAGAAAATCGTCACGCCGATCAACGGCTGAAGCCCAAGCGCCGGGCCGTGATGCTCCGGAGGAGGATCGCAGGCGGATTGAAATTCCGCGGAACCGGCGGCGGGAGCCTTTCGTATCTCCCACAAAAGATATCTCGCTCCCCCAAAAGCACCGGCGATGAGTCCTGCCATCATGGCGACGCCGCTCAGCGACAGCGCCGAAAGGGCGCTGAAGAAGCCGCCGATGTTGCAACCGAACGAGAGCATCGCGCCCCATCCCATCATCAGGCCGCCCACAGCCCCTTTGGCGAGCTCGGCCGCGGGCGCCTTGCGGATGCCGAACTCCCGGCTGAGCAGGGCGGCGGCGAGGCCGCCCAGCAAGAGGCCGATATTCAACACCGAGCCGGAAAAGAGCAGGGGAGACAGAAGCTCCGGCTGGCGGAAAAGTCCGGCGGAATGAAGCAACCAGTCTCCCCAGTTGCGAATTCCCTCGGATGCCGTCCAGGGGCGGTCGAGGGCAAAAAGAAAGACATTCAACGCGGCGAGCAGCAACGCGGAGCCGAGCACGGGCCACGGGCGGCCGAAGATTTTGTCGTATTGCTCCCGTAAAAAGGCGTGAAGCGGTGTGGAATGAGGCGTCATGGGTGAGTGGTCGAGTATTTGACCGTGGGGGGCGGAAGCGCCGGAAGAACTCAGGAGCCTGCTAAAATTTGATCTCCGCGACGCCTTCGTAGCTCTTCCCGGTCGTGTCCAAAAACGTGACCGTGAGCTTGCCGGGCCGGTCGACTTTCAGCGGAAAGATGAACATCGGATTCTGGCTCACCGCCTGGGTGGTTTCGCCGCGCATCACCGGTTTGCCGTTGTAAGTCGCGGTCACGGTATGAATGAAGTTGTAGTTCTTAGGCAGGATGTTGCCCTGCTTGTCCCGTTGTATCAACTCCATCGGGTGGATGATGAGACTCCGGACGCGAATCACCTCGCCGGCCTTGATGGTCGAAGGAAGTCGAATGCTGACCCTGCCCGTATCCGCCATGGATTGCTCCTTCGCCAACTCTCAGTTTTGGGGCGGCAGATCGCCGCAGCCGCTAATCGTGACCCTGACGTTCCTGCTCGCCGCGTAGAGCGTGCCGTCGTTCATCTCCGCCACCGCCCGCACGTCCGTCGTGTCCGCCAATCGAATATGAGTTCCGATATAAGCCTTGCCGGCCTCGGGCGTGAGGGAGAATTTGGCGATCAACGGGCGTCGGTTCTTGTCGGAGATAATGTAGATGTGTTTCACGTAGCTTGCGGGGGTCATGGGCAGATCGGCTTCGATCGTGACGGCGACATTGCCGCCGTCCTCGGCGATGAGCGGCAGTTCGAGTTTGATTTTGCCATCGCCGGCATTCGGCGTCCGGCTGCCGAAAAGCCGCTTCAACACCGCCTCGATCTTCTCATCGGGCAGGGGATATCCAGTCGGGTTCTCCTGCGCGAAGGCGTCCATGGCCGGGCACGCTCCATTTCCCGCAACGAGCGCGACAACCCCGCCCATCACGCGCAAAAAAGCCCGTCTGCTCACAGCGCTCTTTTTGGAATATTTTGTCATCTCGATCACCTGGTTTCAGCGGCTAATTTAAGAGATTCAATGTAAACCCCGCCTCTTGAGGCGGGCACAAAACCGATGGGGTTTCCAAAGGGGAGAAGCGGCAGCTCTCCCCTTTGGTCGAACACGGGGATTCAAACCCCGTGTTCGATATAACTAGATTCGCCCGCCGCATTCAATGAGCCGGATAGGGCCCCCGATCGCATCTTGACATCTCCGGCTCCATTCGATATGGACGCAAAGCCGGGCATCTCAGGAAAGCGCCGAAAAAAACACGAGGGTAGCGTCATGAAAAATATCACGCGACGAGAGTTCCTCAAAGCTTCGGGCGGCGGGGTGGCGGTGCTGTGGACAGGCGGATTGAGCGCCTTCGCCGCGGAGACCAAAGGCCGCCGGGTGGTGGTTGTCGGCGGAGGTTGGGGAGGCGCCACGGCCGCCAAATATATCCGCCTAGGCGATCCCTCGATCGAGGTCGTCCTGCTCGAGCCGAACAAAGAATTTATCTCGTGCCCGTTCAGCAATCTCGTGTTGAGCGGGGTGGAGTCGATCGAGCGATTGACCATCGGATACGACGGACTCAGAAAGCATGGAGTAAAAATCCGCCACGAAGCGGCGACCGCCATCGAGCCGGACAAGCGGCGGGTCAAAGTCGGCAGCGACTACCTCGACTACGATCGTCTCGTGGTCTCCCCGGGAATCGACTTTCTGTGGGAGCAGGTCGAAGGATTGGACAGGGCGAAAGACTCGGTGCTGCACGCCTGGAAGGCGGGCCCGCAGACCGTCAAGCTGGCCCAGCAGCTCCAGTCGATGAACGACGGAGGCGTCTTTGTCATGACGGTCCCTCCCGTCGCCTACCGCTGCCCTCCCGGCCCCTACGAGCGCGCCTGCCAGATCGCTTGGTATCTCAAGACGAAAAAGCCCAAGTCGAAGCTGATCGTGCTCGACGCCAACAAAGACATCGTCTCCAAGACCGGCCTCTTCAAAGCGATCTTCAAGGAATACGACAATCTCGACTACCGCCCGTCGAACAAAGTCGAAAAGATCGATCCCGGCGTGCGCGAGGTGACGACGGAGCCGGGCGACAAGGTCAAGTACGACGTGATCAACTTGATCCCGCCGCAGAGAGCGGCTGCGATTGCCGTCGAGGCCGATTTGGTGGGGGGAGACAAACGGTGGTGCGAGGTGGACCACGTGACTTATGAATCCGTCAAGCACAAGGATATCCACGTGATCGGGGATTCGACGATCGGCCTGCCGGTTCCGAAGTCGGGCAACGTCGCCAATGCGATGGGAAAAATCTCCGCCGCGGCGATCGTCCAGCTGCTCAACGGCAAAGAGCCGCCGACGCTCGCCCCGGGAAACACCTGCTACAGCTGGGTGAACGACAAAGAAGCGATCGCCGTCGTCAACGCGTACAAGATCGAAAACCGCAAGGTTGTGCAGATCGAGCAAAAGCTCACACCGGGAAAGAGCGTCGCGGTCGCGCAGAACTCGCTCGCCTGGCGCGCGAGCATCTGGAACGACATGCTGGGCTAGTTGATTGAATGTAAACGCCTCCTCTTGAGGCGGGCACAAAACCGATGGGGTTTCCAAAGGGGAGAAGCGGCAGCTCTCCCCTTTGGTCGAACACGGGGATTCAAACCCCGTGTTCGATATAAATTGATAAGGAGAACGCCATGCGGAAGTCTTTATATCTTGCGATTTGTTGCGCGGCATTCGGCTGGATGATTCTGGCGTTCGATGCCGCCGCCGGCCCGCTCGATTCCCCCGGCGCGTCGAAGGCCCTGATCTGCAGCGCCTGCCACGGTTTCGGCGGCAACAGCCCCGGCAGCACAGTGCCGATTCTGGCCGGCATGTCACCGGCGTACTTTAAAAAGGCGATCAAGGACTACGCCGAGGGCAGGCGCTCGTCGCCCGAGATGGAACCCTACTCGAAATACGTCATTCAATTCGGGATCGACGAGATCGCGGCCTACTTTGCCGAGCAGAAAAGACAGCCCACCGGGATCAAGCCCGATCCAAAGGCCGTTGCGCGGGGCAAGACGCAAGCCGGACCCTGTATCGTCTGCCACAACCCACAGGGCGAAGGCGAGGCCGAGAAGGGGATTCCGGCTCTTCAGGGCCAACCGGCGGATTATCTGCAAGCTCAGATGAATATTCTCAAAGAAGACAAGAGAAAGCTGGAGGACGCCACGCTCGACGAATTGAAGAAGAAACTTTTCAAGCGCCTCGGCGATGGGGAGATCGCCGACCTCGCCGCTTACTATTCCAGTCTGAGATAGCCGTATCTCAGTCGGGAAATTTGAATTCCTCCAGCTCCGCTTGCTCCACTCCAAGGCGAGTCAACGCGGCGAGGTCGAGCGGTGACTCGGCCTTTTCGACATCCGCCAGCCTGGCCTTGGTTGCCGGATGCTTCGGCACGAAGAGCTGGCAACAGTCCTGGTCGGGGATCGCCGAAGTCTCGAATGTCCCGATCCGCCTCGCCTGGTCGATGATCTCCTGTTTGTCCATGCCGACCAACGGCCGCAGGATGGGGAGCGCGGCGGCTTGTTGGATGACCGCCATATTCTCCAACGTCTGCGAGGCGACCTGCGCGAGGCTCTCTCCGGTCACCAACGCCTGCGCTCGCTCTTTCTTCGCGATCGCTTCCGCGATTCTCAGCATCATTCTCCGATAGAGCACGACTCGGAGCGGTCTTAATACTCCCGCGATCACCTGGCGTTGAATCTCGCCGAACGGCACGAGATAGAGGCGCGAAGCGAACTGGTGGCGCGTGAGCAGCTTCACCAGCTCCCGGACTTTCTCTTGCGAGGTCTTGTCCAGGTAGGGCGCGCTGTGAAAGTGGACGAAGACGAGGCGGCAGCCGCGCTGCATCATCCGATAGGCCGCCACCGGCGAGTCGAAGCCGCCGGAAATGAGCGCGACCACCCGGCCGCTTGAGCCGACGGGGAGGCCACCGGGTCCCGGGACCGCGTCGAAGCCGAAGAAGCTCTGGTTCGGCAAGATCTCGACGGAGATCGTCAGCTCGGCGTTTTTGAGATCCACGCGGGCGCCGGTTTTCCCTTTGACCAGCGCGCCCAACTGCCGGTTGATCTCCGGCGAGGTCAGAGGGAAGCGCTTGTCAGCCCTGGTCGTCTCGATGCGAAATGACGAAAACACTCGTCCATCCAGAGCGTGGAGAATCTTCTCTCCCAGAACGGAGAGATCCAGAGGCCCGACTTCGACAAAGGAAAAATTCGCCACGCCGAAAACCCTTTCGATCCGCCGTTTGATCTCGTCGTCGCTCGGGGCATCGGCGAAAGAGAGCAAGAGCCGCGCCTGAAGAGCTTTGGCTTCTTTGAGCGGGAGGTCTCTGACGGCGGAGACGAGATTTCTTCTGAGCAAATCGACGAAGTAAGGCCGGTTGCCTTTTTTAAGGGCTATCTCATGGTAGCGGACCAGGACCGAAGTCATGGCGGTAAGATAGCAGAATCACCCATGATTTGCAGGGCATCGGCGCTGTGCTAAGATGCCGCCACAAGGAGAGAGAGAAATGGAAAACTTTCGCAGGATAGCCGACGCGATGCAGTTCGGCGCGGAGAAAATGAAAAAGAACGGCCTGTTTGAAACCGAGAAACTGTTCTGCGATCTCTATTGTTTCGAGCCGGGCCAAAGCCAATCTCCTCACACGCACGAAGGCTCCGACAAGATTTACTTTGTCGTGCAGGGGAAGGGGCGCTTTCAGATCGGAGATGAAGAGCGGGAATTAGGCGAGCAGGAGATTGCCATCGCGCCGTCGGGCCAGAGGCACGGTGTGAGCAATCCGGGATCGGAACGTTTGGTGCTGCTTGTCTTCATCGCGCCAAAACCGATCCATTAAAGAAGTTCTTATTGTCCCCTTCGGGGATGGTTGGAACCCCTCGGCTTCAGGCGAAGCGAAGGTCCGTCATGCCCGCGCAAGCGGGCATCCAGGGCGGTGGCGGCACGGTTTTATGAGGTAAAGACTGGATTCCCGCTTTCGCGGGAATGACAGAATGGCGAGGTAGGCGACTTCCAGTCGATAGATTTGAACCCCTCGGCTTGGAGCCGGGGGTCGTTTCGTTGAAACCGGAAAACCGAAACTATTTTAATGAAATCGCTAACGGGAAAAGTTGCCATCGTTACCGGCGCGGGGCGCGGCATCGGCAAGGCCATCGCGCTGACGCTTAGTCGCGGCGGGGCGCGGGTGGCGCTGGCCTCGCGCAGCGAGTTGGAATTGCGTGCCGTCGCCGAGGAGGTCGCCAACGACGGTGGCGAGGCTCTGGTGGTTCCGACGGATCTCACACGCGATGAGGAGATGGAGCGGCTCGTCCAGGAGACATTAAGAGAGTGGGGGACTATCGACCTCCTCGTCAACAACGCCGGGTGGGGAAAAAAGGGGCCGGTCGTGAGCGGTAAAGTTGAAGATTGGGACCGCACGTTTCAAGTTAATCTCCGCGCGCCGATGGTGCTCAGCCGCCTCGTTTTGCCGACTATGATGGAGAAAAAGTCCGGCGCGATTATCAATATCGGCTCGATCTCCGGCAAGATGGGGCAGGCCGACAGCGCCGCCTATTGCGCCTCGAAGTTCGGAGTCGTCGGTTTCACCGAGGCGCTGTTTGAGGAAGTGCGCGAGTACGGCATCAAAGTTTCGGCCATTCACCCCGGATTTGTCGACACGGCGTTAATCCCGCCGAACCGGAAATTAGATAGGAGCAAGATGATTCGCCCGGATGACATCGCCCAGACGGTGATGTACTTGCTCTCTTGTTCGCCCGCCGCATGCCCGGTGGAAGTTACCGTGCGGCCGCAGAAGACGCCGTATAAATAGTAGTATAGTTTTGAGTGTTAAGTTTTTAGTTTTGAGTTGGGAAGAATGCGGGAGGCTTCCGCTATTCACAGAGCGCTTCTAAGAAGGGGATAGTAACGTCAGTGAGGCTTGCGACTACGGCGTCGGCGGAGCGCAGCTGTTCGGCGGGATGAGAGTTGGTGACGGCCAGGCATTTGATGCCGGCGCGCTGCGCTCCGAGGATGCCTTCCTTGGAATCTTCTATCACCAGACACTCCGATGGCCGGATCGGATTCGAAGCACCGGCGTTACGATTGAGCCCTTCGAGGGCTTTCAGGAAAATCTCCGGTTGAGGCTTGCCTTCCGTCACGTCGTTCGCGCTGACAATAACTTTAAAATAGTTTCTTAAAGTAACGCTTTGAAGTATCAGCTCGATCTCGTCGCGCAGCGCGCCGGAGGCGACGGCGAGGGGATAGCGACCCACGAGCTGGGCGAGCAGCTGCTTGACCCCCGGAAAGATCACGGTTCTGTGTCCGATTGAAGCGCGATAATAGACCGCCTTGCGCTCGATCAGTTTTGCCACGGCGGCGTCATCGAGTTTCCGGCCCTGATCCCGGTACACGGCTCGAAACGCGCCGCGGTCGTCGAATCCCAGGTAGAGCGCGTAGTAGTCCTTCTCGGTGAGCGGGATTCCCTCCTCGTGAAGCACCTTTTGGAACATCTCCAGATGGATCGGCTCGTCGTCCACCAAAATGCCGTTGAAATCGAAGATCACGGCGCGCAGCATCCCTAAGACTTAGCGAATGCGCTCTTTCGTTTCAACCGCGTCTGAGGTAAAAGAGGATGCGCATGGATCACGAAAAGGGACACAGCCACGGCGCGATCGAGTACCGCTTCTGCCCGCGCTGCGGCGGCAAGCTCGGATGGGAGAAGATCAAACCCATCGAGCCCGAGCGGCTGGTCTGCCGGAGCTGTGCGTTTATCTTCTATCTCGATCCCAAGGTGGTCGCCGGGACTCTTTTCACGATCGACAAAAGCGTGGTGCTGCTGCGCCGCGGCGTGGAGCCGGCGATGGGCAAATGGGTCTTTCCCGGCGGATATGTGGACCGGGGAGAGAGCGTGGAGGAGGCGGCGATTCGCGAGACAAAGGAAGAATCTCAGCTGGAGGTCAAGCTCAGCTCCTTGCTCGGCGTATATTCCTATCCACGCTCGCCCAACGTCATCGTCGTCTATACGGCCGAAGTCACCGGCGGCGAGCTGGCGGCCGGGGATGAGTCGCTGGAGGCCGGACGGTTTGCCCCGGACAAGATTCCCTGGGAAGATCTCGGTTTTCCAAGCACGCGCGACGCGCTGAACGATTATATCCGGCTTTACGGGAAATAGGGAATGGAGTATTTGAGTGATGGAGGTAAGGAAGGAGGTTTTTTATGGCTATACCGAATGTGGGTGACAAGGCCCCCGATTTTTCGCTCCCCGTGTCACGGGAGCAGAAGGTGGGGTTGCCGGATTTTCTGGGCAAGAAGCATGTCGTGCTGGCGTTTTATCCGCTGGACTTCACCGGCGGCTGACAGCAGGAGCTGACCAACCTCGAAGCCGACCGCAAGGAGTTCGAGGCCAGAGACGCTCAGGTGCTGAGCGTAAGCGTTGACTCGGTTTTTGCCCACAAGGTGTTTGCCGAGAAGATGGGCGGGATCAACTTCCCCATGCTGTCCGATTTCTATCCCCACGGCGCGGTTTGCTCGCTTTACGATTGCCTTCGGCCTGAAGGCTATCCCAAGCGCGCGGTGTTTATCGTCGATAAGAAGGGCGTCGTCCGCTTCAGCAAGGAATACCAGAAGGGGATTCCGGAAAACAAAGAGCTGCTGGCGGAGTTGGATAAAATCGGCCAGGGTTAACTGCGAGGCGTGAAAGCGGCTGCGGCGTGCCGGGCGGCACGCCGCGGCGAAAGATGCTCTAGACCGACACCAAGACGTCGTCTCCTTCGACCTTCACTTCGTACTTGGCGACCGTCACCGCAGGGTTCAGCTGATTCACCCCCGTCGTTACGTCGTATCGCCAGCCGTGCCAAGGACAGGCCACGATCTTGCCGTCCACCTCTCCCTCGCCCAGCGGCCCGCCGCGGTGCACACAGGTGTCGTCGATCGCATAGAACGTTCCCTCGACGTTGAACACCGCCACTGCCTTGCCGTTGACGTCCACGGTCTTGCCGGAGCCTGCCGCGAGATCGCCTTTTTTACAAACTTTCACGAATCCCGCCATGCTTTGGATCCCCTTTCTGCGTTGAGTGCGCTATATTTAGCGTAGGCTCTCGCGGGATTCAAGAGCGCGACCTGACGGGTATTTTCTTGACCCTCTCCAAGAGCCTAGGCTATGCTGGTTTCACCCGCTATGAAAGCTCACACGGTATCCTTTGACTTCAACAACATGATGGAGGACGCGCTCGGGCGCGGCAAGGGGCTGAGGCTTGCCGACCTTCAGGCGTTGCGAATGAGAACTCGCGCGATACACGCCGGGATCCAGCAGATGCGGCGAAACGGCACGACACCATTCTACGATATCGTCTTCTCCGAGAACGGCGTTCGACCGATTCTCGATATGGCGCAGCGGGTGCGAGAGCGGTTCGAGAATCTCGTGGTGCTCGGCATCGGCGGCTCGGCGTTGGGCGCGCGGGCGCTCCATCAGGCGTTGAATCCCCTTCATCACAACTCGCTGCCGCGCGACAAGAGATCGGGAACCCGGCTCTACGTCGCGGACAACATCGATCCTGTGACCTTCGGCGGCCTATTGGACCAACTGGACCTCTCGCAGACGCTGTTCAACGTGATCAGCCGCTCCGGCGAGACGGCCGAGACTTTGGCGCAGTTTCTCATCGTCAGGGAGCGGCTCGAGCGCGCGGTCGGACCGCGATACAAAGAAAACCTCCTGGTGACGACGGATGCCGAGAGAGGGCCGCTGCGCGAGATTACACGAGGTGAGGGATTCCTGAGTCTGGCGCTGCCGCCCGGGATCGTCGGGCGCTATTCCGTCTTCTCGGCCGTCGGGCTGCTGCCCGCGGCGGCTGCGGGCATCGATGTCAGGGCGCTGCTTGCGGGAGCGCGAGAGATGGCCGCGCGCTGCGACACGGCCGACCTGTGGAAAAATCCCGCCTACATGAACGGCGCGCTCCACTATCTCGCTGAGAGAAAGAAGCGGAAGGGAATTTGCGTGATGATGCCTTACGGCGATTCGCTGGCGGGCGTGGCGGAATGGTTCTGCCAGCTCTGGGCGGAGAGCCTCGGCAAGGAGCGGGACATAAAGGGGAAGCCGGTTGTCGCGGCCCAGTGCCCTGTCCGGGCGCTGGGGGCGACGGACCAGCATTCGCAGTTGCAGCTTTACATGGATGGACCGGACGACAAAGTGATCGACTTTATCCGGGTCGCGCGGCCCGCGCGCGCCCTCGCGATCCCTCGCCTGTATGCGGACAAATCGGACCTCGGATATCTCGGAGGCCGTGACCTCGGCGAGCTGCTGCTGGCGGAGCAGACGGCCACGGCGATGGCATTGGCGAAAAAGGGAAGGATGAACACGACCCTCGCGCTCGACAACGTCACGCCCCACACCATCGGGCAGCTTTTATTCATGTTTGAACTTCAGACGGTTCTCGCCGCCGGTTTGTACGGCGTCAACCCCTTCGACCAGCCGGCGGTCGAGGGGGGGAAGAAACTGGCCTACGGGATGATGGGTCGCGGCGGGTTTGAAAAAGAGCGGCGCGAGTTGAAGAGCCGCCAGGGCAAGAAAGACAAAAGATTTATCGTGTGAAGATCATCCGTCTACCGGAGAGTTGGGCCGCTCGCATCGCCGCCGGCGAGGTCGTCGAGCGTCCGGCGTCCGTGGTCAAAGAGTTGGTCGAGAATTCTTTGGACGCGGGCGCGCGGGAGATTTCGGTCTGGATCGAAGCCAGCGGAATCTCGCTGATCCGCGTCGGCGACGACGGTGAGGGAATCTCCGCCGAAGATCTTCCGCTCGCCGTGGAGCGGCACGCGACGAGCAAGCTCAAAAACGAAGAAGAGTTGTGGCGCATCGGAACGCTCGGCTTTCGCGGCGAAGCGCTGCCCAGCATCGGTTCGGTTTCGAAGCTGGCGATCGTCTCACGCTCTCGCGGCGCGAGCACGGGCCATCGCTTGGCGGTGGAAGGCGGAACGCGCGGCGATCCGGCCCCGGCGGGTTGCAGCGTCGGTACGACGGTCGAGGTCCGAGATCTTTTCTACAACACGCCCGCTCGAAGAAAGTTTCTCAAAGCGCCGGCGACGGAGCTGAGCCGCGTCTGCGACGTCATCAACCACACGGCCCTGGCCTATCCTCAGGTTCATTTTCGCCTCTATCACGAAAGCAAAATGCTGTGCGATTATCCTTCGGGGGCCGCGCCGCAGGAGCGGCTGGAACAGGTTTTCGGTAAGGAGATCGCTTCGGGCATGGCTCCTTTCTGCTGGGTCAAGGGGCGGGTCAAGCTCGGCGGATTTTTAAGCAAAGCGCCCGCGTCGTTCTCCACTTCGCGATATCTCTTTACCTACGTGAATCGGCGCTTCGTCCGCGACCGGGTCCTCAATCATGGGATCCTGCAGGGCTATGAAACGCTGCTCATGAAGGGGCGTTATCCGGCCGCCGTGCTCTATCTCGAAATTCCCTACGAAGACGTGGACGTGAACGTCCATCCGGCGAAACACGAAGTGCGCTTTCGCAGGCAGGCGGAAGTGCACGACGCGGTGGCGGACGGCGTGCGGGAGGCGCTTCGGCAAGAAGCGAAAGCGCCATACCAGCCTTTCGCGGCTTCGAGTGCGGAATCCGTCGGTGAAGTGCGGGAAGCGGGCGCTGCCTATGGCTTTGACTTTTTGGGCGGCGACATCCCGTCGCTGGTCCCTGCGGAGGCGGCTCCGCTTGAAGATGCGAGCAGACTGAACCGCGGCTTTTTTTCCTCGCTTGAAATCATGGGGCAGGCTCTGGGCTGCTATCTGATATGCGCGTCACCTCGCGGATTGGTCCTGATCGACCAGCACGCCGCGCACGAACGCACCGCCTTTGAGAAAATGCGCCGGCGGCTCGCCGGTGGCGAGCTGGAGCGGCAAGAGCTGCTGGTTCCGCAAGTCCTTGAGCTGCCCGTTGGAGAGGCGGAGCTGCTGGAGCAGCATCTAAATGTGTTGGATCGTTTCGGCTTCGGCGTCGAGAAGTTCGGGCGCAGCGGCTACACCATCCGGACGGTGCCGGCGCTGTTGCCGGCCGGCGATTACCGCGATGCGCTTCGTCGAATGATCGCCGAGGTGGCCGAGGTGGGGCAGAGCGAGGAGCTGCGCGAGGGACTCGAAGATCGATTGGCGACCATCGCCTGCCACAGCGTGATCCGGGCCAATAGAAAATTGGAGAAAGAAGAGATCCGCGCGCTGCTCAGCGACCTCGATCGATGCGACTTCGCCACCCAATGCCCCCACGGCCGTCCCGTCCTGATCGAATTCACGGAACAGCAACTCGAGAGAATGTTTAAACGAACCTGAATCCATTTTAGATGTTGGATTGCCGATCCTTCGACGGGCTCAGGACGGTGAGCAGAGTCGAACCGTTTTGGAATGAACAACCCCGCGGCAGGCAGCGGGGTATCAAGAGGCCCTCGGATGACTTTTCCCCAAGTTGTCATGGTTCGATCCTCCTCACCATGTCCCTGAGTAAAGTCGAATGGGTCACCCCCGAATGTTTTAATCGTGGTTCGACTGTGCTCACCACGACCCTGAGCCACGTCGAATGGGTCGGGGGTCCAGTCCGAAATTCGCCTGGATTCCCGCTAAAAGCATGCGGGAATGACGGACTCTAGCAGAGCCACCAACTACGACTGCGGAGCAAGCTGCGGGGAATTGACCTTAAAGAGATTAAATCTAAAATCCAAAATCTTTATGAAGCCCAAGCTCTTAATCGTCCTCGGTCCCACCGGCGTCGGAAAGAGCGAAGCGGCGATCGATCTGGCGCTCAAGTTCAACGGCGAGATCGTCAACGCCGACTCCCAGCAGGTCTACCGTTACATGAATATCGGCACGGGAAAGCCCGCACCGGCACAGAGAGCCAAAATCGCGCATCACCTGATCGACGTCGTTGACCCGGACGAGGAGTTCAACGCGGCATTGTTTCGCCGGACGGCGCTGGAGTGCGTAGAAGAGATTCGGTCGCGAGGGAAGAAAGTCATCGTCTGCGGCGGCACCGGGTTTTATCTCAAGGCGCTGACCGAGGGACTTTTTGTCGGGCCGCCGAGGGATGCCGCGATCCGGCAGAGGCTTGGAGAGGAGGCTGACGAGAAAGGGATCGCCGCGTTGTACGACCGGCTAATAGAGGCCGATCCGGCCACAGTCGGGCGAATTCATCCGAACGACCGCTATCGCATTATCCGGGCGCTCGAGGTTTACGAGCTAACAGGCAAGGCGATGACTCAGTGGCAAGGGGAGCACAAGTTTCAGGACAAATTATTCGACACGCTGAAGATCGGCCTGAATCGGGACCGGGAGGAGTTGTACGATCTCATCAACCGGCGCTGCGCGGAGATGGTGGAGCGCGGACTGGCGGACGAAGTGAAAGAGCTTCAAAGAAAAGGCTACAGCCCCGACCTCCCCGCGTTGCAAAGCATCGGCTACCGCCACATGGGCCTCTATCTCCGCGGCGAGCTCAGTCTCGATGAAGCTCTTGTGCTGATGCAACGCGACACCCGCCGCCTTGCCAAGCGCCAGCTCACCTGGTTCCGCGCCGACAAAGAGGTCCGCTGGTTTCATCCGGAGAGGGAGAGGAAAAACGTTGTACGCACCATAAAGGAGTTTTTTGGCTAGAAACGCGCTCAGACACGGCGACAGAGACGGGCTCAATATGCGTCGCACAACTTTCCTATCTAATTCGTGTAGCGTCATCGGCCGGGCTTTGTTGGGGCTGGCGGCAGGATGGCTATGGGCTTTGAGCTGCTCGCCTGTCGGAGAAACCAGGGCGGCCGAGCCAACGGAGCGGCCAAGCCGAATCACCTGGATCGATGTCCACGTTCATCTGGTGGGGGGAAGAGGCAAGAACGAAGATTACGGCGGGGCCGCGCGGGCCGCGTTGGCGGTCATGCAGGAAGCTGGGTTACGAAAATTAGTGGTCATGCCGCCGCCTCAGGCTTACGGCAGAGTCTCACCTTACGATTATGAAAGCTTCGCCGCCCACCTTAAAGAACATCCAAAGAGTTTTGCTTTTCTCGGAGGAGGTGGAAGCTTGAATCCTATGCTTCAGGCTGCCGGAGAGAGCGCAGAGGTCGGCGTCGAGCTGAGGCGAAGCTTCGAGTCAAAGGCTATGGAGATTCTTCGGCAAGGGGCCCGCGGGTTCGGCGAGATCACGGCCCATCATCTCTCCCAGCAGGCGGACCATCCCTACGAATCCGTAGCCGCGGATCACTCTCTGCTGCGCTTGCTGGCGGATATCACAGCGCGCAGCAATGCGGTGGTCGACTTTCATTTTGACCTCGTCGCCGAGGACACCAACGCCAGAGCCTGGATGAGCTCGCCGCCGAATCCTTCTTCGTTCCGCGCCAACCTGGCCTCCTTCGAGCGGCTGCTCCGACACAATCCCAAGGCGAAGATCGTCTGGGCGCACGCCGGCTCCGACATGTTCGGCTATTGGACCACGGACCTCAGCCGTACTTTGCTGCAGAAATATCCCAACCTGCAGATGAGTTTAAGGATGGCGCCGGGGCGCGCCGCGGAGAACCATCCGCTGACCCGCGAGGGAGAGATACGACCGCAGTGGCTGCGCCTGCTGCTCGACTTTCCGGATCGCTTCGTCATCGGCGGCGACCAGTTCATCGCTTCGTCGTCGGTTCGAGGCGAGGGACCCGGATTGACCTTCTCGCAGCGCGCGCCTATCACCAGAGAGCGGACTAGAACCTTTCTGGAAAGACTTCCTCCAGACCTCTACCGCAAGATCGCCTACGAAAACGCCGTCCGCCTGTACGGGCTGGAATAAAGAAGCGAGCCGCTTCCGCGCCGACAAAGAAATTCGCTGGTTTCATCCGGAGAGGGAGCGGGCAGAAAATTTAGCAAGAGCTGGAGACGTTCTGAGTCTTCCGGGCCGCCTTGAAAGGATTCATGGGGAATTATAAGTTACCGGCTACAGAGGAGGCTGCTATGAAGGCGGTTGCTTTTCGCGGCAAAGTAAAAGCGGACGGGACGATCGTGGTTCCTAAACGATTGCGCCGGTCGCTTAAGGCGGAACAGGTCCGCGTTGTCTTGCTCTGGCCGGAATCCGAGAAGGACGTTTCCCTTTGGGAGCAGGCAGGGATGAGGACGTTCTTAGAAGGAGATGGCCCATACGATGTCGCCTACGACACGTTATAAATGGGGCGATATTGTCCTGGTGCTTTTCCCGTTGACCGATGTTTCCGGAGCCCAAAGGCGGCCTGGTTTAGTGCTCTTTGATTCTGGCGATGAGGATGTAGTCCTTGCCCGCATTACGACACAAGAGGTCCGTCGCCCTAAGGGGTCCGCGTCAGTTTTATCATGTGAGTCTATGATGCACCTTCTTTTTGCCCTGACTCTTTGTTGTCTCGCCTCCTGTGCAGTAACGCATCGCGTTCAGGTGTACCCATCTCCCGACCGCGGCCTCAGCGCCGATATAATTCCAATCGGGAAGCCGGGCTCAAGAAATCATGAGAGCCGCGTGGAGATACGAAAAAGCGACGGTTCTCTAGTAGCGCGCGAGGATTATACTTCCGAGGACGGAGAGCATGGGATGATTGTTGATCTAGCGGCTTGGACTCAAGACTCTCAGTTTTTTGTCTTTAGTGGCGAGTTTTCCGGCGGGCACGGTGTCTGGCAATCCCCGATATTTTTCTATGACCGGAAGGACGATCGGGTCCGCCCCTTGGATGATTATCTGCCACCGACCGCCGACCCGAGATTCGAGCTTCGTCCCCCCGATATTATTCAGGTTTCGATCTGGACACCTTTCCGTGAGGGCAAGGGAATTGATGGCAGCATCGTGCTTCCGATCTCTTTTAAGTTGAGCGATATTCGGGAGGGGAAGTGTCGTCGGCCCGACGAGCTTGCAGGGCCATGTAGCCCAAAGCCATCTGCAGGGTCATCGAAAGCACTCCAGAGTGACCGTTCACAAAGGCGCTAGACGCCGCCGTGGCTTAGGGAGAGCGGCGGAACTTTAACTGTTTCTCTCCACCGGATTGAAAAAATAATGCAGACTCAACCACAGGCTTCGGGAGTGGCGGAAGAATAAAATGGGGAACAAGACGCAGAAGCCGAGCCAGAGGGTGAGCTGCCAGGAGAGCGGCCATCCCAGCAAAGAATCCACGACGAAATACCCCGGCATCGCGATCAGCACAGTCGCGGCGTAGTTGACGTAGATCGCGCCGACGAAATAGCCCTGCTCGCGCTCGTATTTTATCCGGCAGTTGGGGCAGTGGGCGTGCATCGAGAAAAAACTTTGGAACAAGCGTCCCTCGCCGCAGCGTGGGCATTTGAGTAGAAGAGCGCTCCTGATGAGGTTGGAGATGCGTGGACTTGTCATGCGTCAAAACCGCAACGATCAGCAGCACGGCAGCGGGTTTTCGATCAGATTGTAAACGTCGTCGAAGGTGACGTCGTTGACGGGCCGCTGGATCTTGAAGAGGCGGGGCGGCTCGCCCTTGAGAAAAACCAGGATCGCGGTTTCGATCGGCGGGCAGCCCGGCTTTACGCACGGCACCTCTTTGACGACGATCGGAGCGTCGGCCGGGAAGTTCAAATTCTGCCGGGTCCAGTAGCGGATCTGATCGACCGTGAAGGGCGAGATGTCGAAATGCTTCCGGCCGAACGGATCGACCTCGCTCGAGCCGTTGCCATTGTCGCCGGCAAAACAATTCTGGAAGCCGCCGGCGATCTTCTCGCGGTCCAGCTCCCGGCCGATAAACACCAGACGATTGGTCCGCTCCTCGCCGGCCGCCCATTGGCGTCCCGGCCGCCCCTCGAACAGCAGATGGACGCCCTGGAAGACGAACTGGTCGGGATCGTTGCGCAGGTTGAGAATTCCCTTCATGCGCATGATCTTCGGGCCGAATTCGGTAATCAGCTCACGAAACCACTGGCTCAGCTTGAGGCCGTCGAGGTCGCCGGGCGTCACGATGGAGACGGTGGAGATGTCTTCGGTGTGGCGGTGATCGTCGTCGTGATTCTCTGCCTTGGCCTCGATGGCTATGCTGCGAAGGTCGAGGACCGTGGCGATATCGACGTCGGCATTTCTCGTCTGGCAGATGCGCGCCGCGCCGTTCAGAACCCTCATCTTGTATTCCAGCTCGGATAAATCCTCCGGCGAAATCAAGTCCATCTTGTTCAATAGCACGAGATCGGCGAAGGCGATCTGCTCCTTGGCCTCGGGGGAATGGTCGAGCTGCTGCCAGATGTGTTTGGAATCCACCACGGTGACGACGCCGTTCAGCTGAAACTCGCTGCGGATGCGGTCGTCGATGAAAAAGGTCTGAACGACGGGGGCGGGGTCCGCCAGCCCCGTGGTCTCGATCACCAGCGTGTCGAAGGCCGAGCGCTGTTCGAGGAGCTGAAACAGCGTGCGAAGCAGGTCGCCGCGCACGGTGCAGCAGATGCAGCCGTTGTTCATCTGCACGACTTCCTGGTCGGATGAGATCAGGAGGTGATGATCGATGCCGACCTCGCCGAACTCGTTGACGATGACGGCCACGCGCCTGCCATGGTCGGTGGTGAGGATGCGGTTGAGCAGCGTGGTTTTCCCCGCGCCGAGAAAGCCGGTCAGCACGGTCACGGGGATTCTTTGATCGTTGCCTCGCTCCATAGCTTTAGATAGAGCGTAACAACGGGATGTAGTTGAGTCAAACCGCCGGCGATTATACCGGCTTACTTTTCATAGAGCTTGTTGATGAATCCACTGCTTTCGAGCTCCTTGAGAAAACTGATGTCAATCAGGCTCGCCGGAGCGATCTCACGGGTTTTCGGATTGTGCGAACCGATTTCATCCAGCACGAGCTGAATCCCCTTCATCGTCGGATACGGAATTCGCGGCATGACGTTCACCGCGTAATGGCGGTAGGTTTCTTCCAGCATCTCCCGCTCGGCGACGCGGGAATACTTCGCCAGCACCTTCAAGCTAAACTCCTTGTCGTTCTTATAACGCGCGAGCCCCTCCACGTAGGCTTTGAGATAGGCGCGGATAATTTGCGGATGCTCGCGCACGTAGCTCCGTGTCGTTACGACTCCGGCGCCCTGATAGTCCACGCCCATCGCGCTGAGGTCGGCGAGCAGGTTGAAGCCGAGCTTCTGCGCGCGCAGGTGGAGGGGCGATGAGAGCACTCCGCCGTCGATTCCACCGATTCCGAGTCCCGCCAGGATTTCAGGCGAGCCGCCCATTTGTAGCAGCGCCACTTCACGGTCGGCCTGGATTCCCCATTGGTTCAGTAGGTAGCGCAAGAGAAAATCGTCGGAGGTGCCGAATCGCGTGACGCCGAGCTTTTTGCCCTTGATGTCCTCAGGCTTTTGAATCGTCGGCTTGACCATGAGCTTCTGTCCCGGCTTGTGATTGGGTCCGGCCAGCATCACGAGGTCCGCGCCGGCCTGATTCGCCTGGATCACGGCGGGGATCGCAATTTCGGAGATCGGGATCTCCTTGGCCAGCATGGCCTGCACGATCTTGGAGCTGCCGGAGATATAGATCAGCGACACGTCGAGGCCGTACTTTTCGAACAGGCCGGCGTCCTTCGTCGTCCAGAGCACACCCATCGAGCCGACGATCGTTGGATAAGCGACCTTGAGCTTGGTCGTTTGGGCGTCGGCCAGCGTGGAGCAAGAGAGAACGGTCGCGACGACCAGACATCCCAGGCTCTTCAATCCGAATCTCGCCGTTGGCATATACCCTCCGTACTCTGGGCCTCGATTGCCTGTGTGCACCTTCAGGCCCTATGGAGTCGCACCGCAGCGGGGACAGGTGAGCGGCGGTTGGCTCTTGAGAATCGACCAGCCGCACTCCTTGCATGTCTCAACCGCTTCGCCGAGCATGCCGCGCACCACCGGCCCGCAGCGCGCCGCGCCGCATGGCCCGGTCCCCACGCCGGTTCGCCGCTTTACCTTCTCAAAAGTGTCCGCGCCGCTTTGGATCGCCTTGACGACGATTCCTTTGCGAATCTTATTGCAGAGGCAGATCGGCCGGTAGGCGTCGATGATCGCCCGCTCTCTGGCTTTTAGGATTTCGTCTGACTGGCTCAAAGGGGTTATTACGAGTCCGTTGGAAAAGATTCATCTGGCGTCAGCCCGCCTGGAAATCTCTCTCCGGGCCGATGCGATACGTCGATATTACGCTGCTCCTAGGAACTACGAGCAGCTATCAGTTACGCTTGCATCTCCTCGTCCCACGCATCGGCCCTCCAAGAGACTCCCAGGCGGGCGCTTCCTATAGTTGTCACAGCCGCTCGATGATTCGATAGCTCCGGCTCTTCGGTTTGGAGGGCGCGACGATTCCCAGCCTGACCATGGCTCTGATCTCGCGGTAGGCCGTGTCCCGGTCCACCTCGGCGATGTGTTGGTAGTCCATCGTGGAAAAAGCCTTGCCGTGCGAGTAGGCGTAGGCGAGCAGACGGCGCTGGCGGATGTTCACTGCGGAGGTCCCGAACTGGTTGAGCCATCTGAGCGTCGGCTCGTCGTAGATCGGCGTGTTGCGCAGCGTGACGGTAAAAAAGAAGCCTTCCGTCGAGAACTCCGGCGCCTGCAGGCCGTGGTGCTCCATCTCCTGGAACATCCGGGGAATTCCTTCTCCCATCTCTTTCAGGTAGCCGAGATCGGCCAGGACGCGCACCAGCATCGGGTTGCGGGAGAAATGGACCCTTTTCTGTTGGCGCAGCTCTTCGATGCTGACCGGCGAAGGGGGAAGCCCCGGGCTGCGCACGTCGATCCGGTCGTCGAACATCCACACCTCGACGGGCGCGCCCGTCAGGCTGTAGTCGCGGTGCGCGACGGCGTTGACCAGCGCCTCCTGCCACGCAAAAGTCGGATATTCCATCCGCTCGCGGAAAAAGAGGTCGTGCAAAATCGTCCGCTCTCTGATGTGTTCCTTGATCCGCCCCACCGCTTCGTCGATGATCCGGCAGAGCGGGGCCTCGAAGCGAATCCGTTTGATGACGTTGATCGAGCTGCCGTGCTGCCGTTCCGTCCCGTCGTATTTTACGAAGTCGATGCCGCAGCGCGGGTGCCAGCGCGTCGGGTCCTTGGCGAAGAGCAGGAGCGCGGCCATCGTCAACGACGGCCTGTCGCGGGAGCTGTCGACCAGATGATACAAACGGCTTAAGATGCTTTTTGGGTCCCTTGGGTCTTGTATTTTTTCCGCGAGCGATTCGACCAACGCGAGGTCAAGATCCTCCCACGCCGCCTCCAAGACGCTCTGACGCTCGTAAAACACGTGGCGCTTGCTTTCCTTGAGGCTCTGAATCTGTTCCGGCGGGAGCGACGGATTTTCCGTCGCGACGCGGTAAAAGGCCCGGCCGCCGGTTACACGATGCACTTCGGCGCTCGCTGTGACTTCGAACTTGAGGAGCAGCAGGTTGCCCAGGTGCGCCCGCTGGCAGGCCGGACTCAGGGGAGGGGTTAAGAGCGACTGCGGCGCCTGGATCAGCGCCTGGACTTCCTCCGCGGAATGGGCGATGCCGGTGACGCTTTTGTCGGGCTCGACGCCGACAAGGAGGATTCCGCCGTCCGCGTTGGCCATGCCGGCGACGAATCGCGCGATGTCGCGCGCTAATTCCTCCGGCCGCTTGTTTTGCGGGGCGCCCTTTTTATGCTCGTAGGCGCTCAGGAACTCGAGGAACTGGCCCCGCTCCTGTCTCAGTAAAAGCCCGATCTCCTCGCCGTCCATTGCAATCGCGTAGCGGTCAGCAGTCAGCTATCAGGTATCAGCCGGGAGAATCCGGATGAATGCTGAGCGCTGAGAGCTAATTGATTCCCCCGGCATTTAGTCGCAAAATCTCCAGCACCATCTCGGCCGAGAGGTAAAGGTCGCTCAGGTCCAGCCACTCGTTGACCGTGTGAATATCGCGCATGCCGGTCGAGAGGTTTACGACCTCCAGCCCTTTCTTGTTCAACACGTTGGCGTCGCAGCCGCCGCCGGTTGCTTGAGTCTTGACCTCGATGCCCAGGTTTTTTCCCGCGGCCTTGACCAAACGCACGATGCGCGCATCGTCGGAAACCGCCATCCGGTCGTAGTCGCGCTCCACCTTCGATTCAACCCTGGGACGGAACAGTTTCCCATCCACTTCCAACGCGCGATCTGCCGCCGCCTCTTCGAGGCAGCGGATCATATGCGCGGTCTGCTGCGTCAGTTTCTCTTCGCTGTGGCTCCTGGCCTCGCCCTTGAGCCGCACGGAGTTGGGAACGATATTGACCGCAACGCCTCCTTCGATTAGACCGATATTCGCCGTCGTCTCTTGGTCGATTCTGCCCAGCTTCATGCGCGCGATGCCCTCCGCCGCCACTTGGATCGCGCTGACTCCTCGCTCCGGACAAACCCCGGCGTGCGCCTCCAGCCCGTGAATCACAAACTCCAGGCGGTTGGCCGCCGGCGCCCTGGTGAAAAGAAAGCCTACGGAATCGCTGTCCAGCACCAGGCCGCTCCGCGCGCGCAGTCGCGAAACATCCAGACACTTCGCGCCCACGAGCCCGGCCTCTTCGCAGATCGTGAATACCACGTCCACGTCGGCGCAGGAAAGAGTGTTTTCTTTGATCACCCGTAGCGCCTCGCAGATGATCGCGACGCCGCTCTTGTCGTCGCCGCCGAGGACGGTCGTGCCGTCGGTCTTCAGGATATTCCCTTGAACCACCGGCCTGACATCTTCTCCCGGCGCCACCGTATCCATATGAGCCGAAAGCAGAATGGGCTGCGCGGCGGGCGAGTTCCCGCGAAAATGGGCGATCACGTTACCCACGTCGCCGCCGACCTTTTCGCCGGCGTCGTCGATCCAGACCTCCGCGCCGAGATCTTCCATTTCCTTTCTAAGACGCATGGCGACGGCGCGCTCGCGGCGCGACAGGCTGTCGATCCTAATCAGCTCGATGATAAGATTTTTCAGCCGTTCCTGATTAATCATGGCGCTTGCCGTAACCCTTAGTTCGCCGGAGCCTCAGGCTCGGGACCGAATCTCGGCCTTCCTGGCGGAGGCGCGGATATATTTTACTGAGATCGGCGAGAGATCCCGCTGTCCGATCATCGCCTCGATGATCGCGAAGGAAGAAGACTTGGCCGCCTGCTCCAGCGCGCGGCGAAAATCGGCCACAGTCTCCACGCGGTAGCCAGTGCCGCCCCACAGTTTCGCCAGCTCCGCGTAGCGCCACGAGGGCAGGGCGAGGAGATCCAGCCGTTTGGCGATGGGCCGAAAGATTCCCCAGCCGCCATTGTTAAGCAAAAGCACGATCGGATTGACCCGGTAGCGCGGGGCGTGCGCAATTTCCACGCCGGTCATCTGGAAACCGCCGTCGCCGGTAAGAATGAGCGGCCGCAAGCCGGTGCCGATCTGTGCGCCGATCGCGCCGGGGACGGCGAAGCCCATAGAGGCATAGAAGCCTTGCGCAAGATAGGGCGCGTCGTCGCTCACTTTGATATCGATGCCGCCGAAGAGGGAGTCTCCCGACTCAGCCACAACCATGATCTTCTTGTGCTTCGCGAGGAAGCGGTTGGTCTCGCGCAGCACGTCCGCCACGCGAATGCGCCGGTCGAGCCCCGGCCGCGCCTTGGGCAGATTGTCGCTGTAGGCCACTGTCTCGTGCCGCGTCTTCAACTCGGCCCGCAGCAGGCCGTGAACGAAATCACGCAGGTTGACATCCGTGTAGGTATGAAAGCTCACGTTGACTCTGTGATCGACGGCCCAGATCGACCGGTGGCGCAGCGCCTCCGCCGGCTGGCTGCCGCCCAGCTCGATATCGGTGAGCAGCATGCCCAGGCTGACGATGAGATCGGCCTTTTCCACCCGCTTACGTATCTCTTTGGGGCTGATCGCGCCGATGTAGACACCCATGTAGAGCGGGTGATTCATCGGGAAGGCGCCTTTGGCGAGCACGGAGGTGCAGCAGGGCGCGCCCATCTTCTCGACCAGTTTAACGATGTCCCTGGCTACTTTAAAGCGGTACGCTTCGATGCCGACCAGCACCAGCGGACGATGCGCGCGGTTGAAGCGCTCCGCCGTGTCGCGCACCGCTTCGTCGACCTTGTGGTGGTCGGAATGGGGGAAGGGGAGACTGCCGTCCCAGGCGATGATGTGCTTCGGCACCGGAATCTCCTTCTCGACCATGTCCCGGTGGATTTCCAGGTAACCGGGCTGCTGGTTGTGCCAGATCGCGCGGATGACCTCGTCGATATCGGATGCCGCATGCAAGGGGTCGGCGATCAGCCTGGCCGCGCAGGTGACTTCGCGGTAGATGCGAAACTGCGATTCGATCTCCTTGGCCTGATGGTGGATCAAAACGCCGAGCTTGCGCTCCTCCTCGCCCGGCCCGCCGCTGATAACGAGGAGCGGCACGCGCTCCGAGAAAGAGCCGGCCACAGGATTGACGGTGTTATGGCCGCCGGCGCCGTAGGTGACGCAGACGACGCCGATCCGCCCGGTGCTGCGGGCGTAGCCGTCGGCGGCAAAGCCGACGCCCGGCTCGTGAGAGAGGGTGATGATCTTCATCCCTCGGGGGCGACCGAATTTAAGAAAAAGATTGATGACCAGATCGCCGGGGATTCCGAAGAGATGGGAGACGCCGATCTTTTTTAAATAGGAGACGAGATAGTCCCCCAGTTTCATTCTCGATTCCATGACGGCTATCGCTGTTCCAACTCCGGCTCTTCGATCATTTTCAGCAGATTGTGGAACTCCAGCTCGGCGAATAGCGCGCGCGCTCTCTCGATGTCGGGGCGGCGGTAACGGAGGTCCGCCAGGTTGGTCTCCACCGGCACGTCCTGCTTGACCGTGGCCAGTGTCCGGCTGAGAAACGCGCTCTCCTTGCCTTCGGCGAGCGCGTTGCGAATGCGAGCCGCTCCCTTCAAGCCCATCGTTTCCACTTCGTCGAGGTGGTCGAAGAGATTCTCCAGGGTCTCAAATTTCTGAATCAGCGCCGTCGCCGTTTTTTCGCCGATGCCTTTTACGCCCGGAATATTATCCACGGAGTCGCCCATCAGTCCCATGACCTCGATGACCCGGTGCGGCTCGACGCCGAATTTTTGCTTGATCTCTGCGTATCCGATCCATTTCCCCTTCGCCGAGTCGAGCAGCCTGACCCCGTCGGTGACGAGTTGCATGAGGTCTTTATCGCTCGATACGACGATCACTTTTATGCCTTGCGATGAAAACGTTTTAGTCAGCGTGCCGATGATGTCGTCGGCTTCGAAGCCCCGCATCTCGAGCAACGGCAGGTTTAAGGCCTCAAGGACTTTCCGGATATAAGGAAATTGCGGGATCAGCTGCGGCGGCGCTTCCGGCCGGTTTTCTTTGTAGGCCCGGTAGATTTCGTTGCGGAAGGTCTCGCGCCCCGCGTCCAACACGACCGCGAGGTATTCCGGCCGGTATTGGTTGATAAACTTGAGCGTCAGGCTGGTGAAACCATAGACGGCGTGCGTTGGAAGGCCGGCGGAGTTGGTGAGGGGCGGAATCGCAAAAAAAGCGCGAAAAATATAGGAGCTGGCGTCGATCAGATAGACGGAGGTCTCGGTCTCGGCCATACAAATCGTCTCCGGCCCAAATTAACAGAGGGGCTATTTGAAGTCCAGTTAAGTTCGCCGCGGAGCGGCGCGAGGGGCGATAGTGGATACAGCGAGCAAGCAGGATAGCACTTTAGCTCTCACAGGAGGAGCCTGACAACAAACGTCGATCCCTTGCCGGGCTCGCTCTCGACCGAAACCGTGCCGCCGAGCAGATCGGTGAAGTGTTTGACGATGTACAGTCCCAGGCCGACGCCGCCGTAGAGGCGCGTCTCGGAGCTGTCCACTTGGTAGAACTTGTCGAAAATTTGCTGAAGCTTTTCGGGTGGTATCCCGATTCCGGTGTCTGAAACCTTCAGCTCCACGAACCGGGAGTCGGGAGTTAGGTGTTGGGTGTTGTGATCGCTAACACCTTCCCGCACCCGGGCCGAGATGGTGACCGTCCCATCGTCCGTAAACTTGAGGGCGTTGTTGACGAGATTCTGCAATATCTGCTTGAGCTTGGCGCTGTCAGTGGTTATCTCGATCGGTCCAGCCGGGTAGTCCCAAACCAGCTTAACGGCCGGCTTGCCCGATCGGAGCTGATAATCGGCGCGCAGTTGCTCCATCAGGCCGCTGAGGATCACCGGCTCGCGTCCCGCCGTGACGGAACGAGATTCAAGCTGGGTGGTCTGCATGATTTCATTGACCATGTTGAGCTGGTCGCCGGCGCGGCCCAGCACTTTTTGGAGCGCCTCCTCCTGTTTCGGATTGATCTCGCCCAACATTCCGTCCCTAAGCATCCCGGTGTAGCCCATGATGACGCTGAGCGGCGTGCGCAGTTCGTGCGACATGACGCTGAGAAATTCGTCCTTGACCTTGTTTGCCCTGACCATCTCTTCATAGAGCTGGGCGTTGTGGATCGCAATGGCCGCCTGGCCCGCCAGCGTGACAAGAAACTCGCTCTCTTCCCTGGTGAACTCGTGCTCCTTGCGCGTGTAGAGACTGAGGACACCAAGAACCGTGTCATGGACGATCAACGGAACTCCCAGATAGGAGACCAGCCCCCGGAAGACCGCCGGGTTGTAGGTTCGCGTATCTCGCTGGATATCGGCGACGACCACGGGTGCCCTGGTTTGGACGACTTTCTCCGCCCGCCCTCCCAACGTTGTTCGCGCCTGGGACCTCCAGGCTTTCTCGTCCAGGCCGCGGCAGGCGAGCGACTCCAATTCGCCGCTATCGGGGCGGAGCAACCTTACCGTGCTGGAGGCGGCGATCGGTAAAAAAACCTCGATTTTCTCAAGCAGGACATTCAAAATCGTCTGCAACTCGAGCGTCGAGGTAATAGCGAGATCGATCTCATGTAGCGCCCGGATGCGTTCGAGGTGGCGCTTTGTTTCTTCGTTAGCGCGGCTTTTCTGGATGGCGATGCCAAGTTGGTCCCCGACGGCCATAAGCAAACGAACCGCGTCGGGCGTGAATTTTCGCGGCGAGCGCGCGCCCAATTGCAAGACGCCGAGGACTTCTTCGCCGGCGCGCACGGGGATGACGATCGCCGACTGAACACCCTCCTTCTTCCAGGTACGGAGTCCTTCGCAATTGGGCACGTCTTCCTCGATGCGCGGCTCCCTGAAGGTCACTACCCGGGCCGTCAGCCGGCCGGTGGCGTCGGCCGCGGCAAGCTGAGGATGGCTATGGATATTCTCAGGGTTTACATAACCCCTGTAAGCTACGGGTTTGATCGTTGCCGTGTTGGGATCGACAAGCCGGATGATGCCTAGATCGTACGAGCCTAGCGCGACCGCGTTTTCCAGGATCTTCTCCATAGTGGTTTGGACGTCCGGAGACATCAGGATCGCTTGACTGACCTCTTGCAGAGCCTGCAGTTCCATGTTGCGACCCGTCAGCGCCTCCTCCGCCTGCTTGCGTCTTACCGATGCGTCCTCGATGGCACGCGCCGTGTGATTTACTTCCACGATCGGGGAGGCGTCGCATCGCGGAGTCTCGCCCTTTCCCAGAGCTGTCGCCGCGGCGGAGAGCGCGGCAATCGGCCGAGAAATTCGAGAGCCGAACAAAAAGGCTAGGCCGATCCCGGTAAGTAAAAGCAGCAAGCCGCCGGCAGTGAGGATTATCAATGAACTCTTCATGGGAGCTTCGAGCAGCGACATGGGAATCGCGACTCCCACGGTCCAGCCGGTGAAATCCGAACGATGAAGCGCGGCGACAACCGCTGTTCCCTCGATTGTCGTCTCGCGCCAGGTAGCTTCCCGAGATTGTCCAGCCTGAGCGGCAAACGTTGAGGATGCGGGTTTGCCCAAAAACTTCCCGACGTCGCGAGTCCTCG
The DNA here is from genome assembly GCA_041483675.1 of Binatia bacterium. Lineage (GTDB taxonomy): Bacteria > Desulfobacterota > Binatia > UBA9968 > UBA9968 > 2-12-FULL-60-19. The sequence goes on along the minus strand of JBGPGE010000013.1, from coordinate 25,436 downwards.
CTACCATAATATGGTTTCGGTCGATTATAGTGGCGATCCAGTCCGAGGAGAGTTGTTGTTGCAAAAGAAGATCCGTCAGCGGGGCCGGATAGAAGACAACATTCAGAAAGTACTTTACCCGTCCATCTTTAAGAACCGGCACATGCACGACGATGCCAGGGGCGCCGGTGACGGGCCCCGGAGAAAGGTTGGCAATAGCAGCTTCCTTGCTCTGCCGAACGTGCTCGATGGCTTCGGGGTTGCCGGTGCGCGGGAGAGGCGAGCCGAAGGGGCGCCGAAGGTTGATCAGTTGCTGCCCGGACGCATCTACCAGCGTCAGGTTTTGCCAGGCACGGCTGTGCGCAGCAAGCGCCCCTTTCATGTCGCCGTAGAACTCCTGTAGTTGTCCTTTATCGAGATGAGTCGACGCCGCGAGAACCTTCAAGCTCTGGATGGAAATTAGGAATTCGCGATCCAGCGCCGCTGAAATAGCGCGGGCCCTGTCAATCATGCCCTGAGCAAGATTTTCGCTTTGTTGCTGGTACGATACATAGACCATCACGCCGGCGAAGATCACGACCGGCAGGACGGCACCCACGACGAGCAGAATGAGATATGAGCGGAGTTTCATTTTTTGGCTTCGAGCTGGGATCGAGTTTCTTAACCCAGCCCTCTCCTTGAAGGAGAGAGCAAGGGTCAGTGTTCGCTAAGCGCTGAATACTCCCTCAAAATAAAAAAGCCCGGCTGGATAAATCCAGACAGGCTTTTCGATGATCGTCCGTGTTGCAAGTCCGCCGAAGCCTGGCGGATCAACCCAGCTTGTCAAACTGATAGAGGAAGTTTACCCCTCGCCGGGTGAGTGTCAAGGAGCGGGAGGGGGTATGTAGTAGCAACGTAACTATGTCAGAGGGTAGTTTACCGCCCCGGAACGTACACGTAGCCGTCCATCGGCAGGCCGGCGGTGCGGGCGAGCAGTTAAGATCCCACGGGGGGGATGGTCACAGTGAGCGGGGGCAGGGGATAACAACAGCGATTGAGGATTTGGTGGCGGTGGACGGACTCGAACCGTCGACTCCGCGGATATGAGCCGCGTGCTCTGACCAACTGAGCTACACCGCCGTGAGAAGTTGGAGGTTGATCCACCTCCGGATATCAGCGGGAAGAAGGATTACGTCCTATTATGAGGTGAAGCGGCGTAATGTCAACCCATTCGACACCCCGCCCACAGGGCGGGGCTTGCTCAGGGCTGACGGTGACCCATTCGACCTTGCTCAGGGTCACGGTGAGGAAGATCGAACCGTGAGCGACATAGGAACAACTTGACCCATGCACAGCACGGGGCATGAGTCGAACCGTCAAGGCATTTTAGCGCGAAATCGTTTTCCAGTACGACTCCACCGACCGGCGTACGACCCGTTTCTTCCCGCGGTCGATTTGAAACAAAATTTTCTCTTCCAGCTCCAGACAGCTTAGCTTGTTGCCGTAAACCAGGCCGGTGTCCAGGCCGATCTTGTAGGGGAGGTGGAACATGACCTCCTCCTGAGGCGTGTGGCCGAACAGGACTGTGTAGGGCAGCGTGTGCCGGCTAAGAAGGAACTGGTCGCGGATCCATAACAGCTCCTCCTCTTCCTGCTCTTCCAGCGTTTTGTCGGGATTGATGCCTGCATGGACGCAGAAAAAGGGCGGCGCGAGGTAGTGCATCCTCAGTCTCCGGAAAAACTCCAGGTGGCTTGGCGGCACGAGAGCCACGGCTTCTTGCGGGGAGTGACGGGTCGGGGAAATACCGTAGCTCGCCAGGGTCGGACCGCCGCCGTTGTAAATGAACATGTCGCCATGGCGTCCCGGGAGCCCCAGGTACGAGAGAAACATGTCCTCGTGATTTCCCTTGAGGAAGACGATTTCCTGGACGGCGCGGCTCTGGAGTTCGATCAGATACGAAACGACTCCCTTGGAATCCTGCCCTCGATCGATATAGTCTCCGAGAAAAATGAGCCGGTCGGCTCGCTCAAGAGGCAGCGCCGCCACGAGGGATGCGAGTTCATCCCGGCAACCGTGGATGTCCCCGATTACGAAGCTCGCCATAGAGCCGATCGTAAGCCGTCGCAAAGCGTACTGCAAGCCGGATCGGGCGTCGCGATAAATTGCACTTTTGGCGGGGATCGGTTACTCTAGGGCCGAAGTATGAAGGTTCGCGATCTCTACTCGAGCAACCTCCTGGTGGCCGGCCTCCTATTTCTCTCGATGGGCTTGGGGAATTGGATCATCGGCACGGTCCAGATAGCGAAATTTCAAGGCTTGTTGTCCAATACCGCGAACACGGGACTTGAGGAGAGCTACCGCAACTTTCAACAGCTCGACCGCCAGAAGAATGAAGAAGTGTTGCGGCGTATCAACGAGGACCGCGAGAAGTATAACGCCGCCCGGGTCAAAACGGACTTTTATTATGTGGTTATTACCGGCGGGAGGCTTTTCTTCTTACTCGGGGCCTTGCTGACCTTCTTCGGCCTGATTCGGCTCATCCGGCAAGATACGCTGGTGAAAATCCGGCGGCTGGGGGCGCCGTTCAAAGGGCGCGCGGCAGGACGAATCTGACGACGCTGCGCGAACGTTATTTGGAGGGCTTGGACTTCTGGTACTTCCGATAGTCGTAGCCGGTGGCCATCGCCAGGAGGATCTCTTCCATCCCGCCGTCTTTTTCCCGGCGCAGAATCAACAGGCGATCGAAGAACTCCTTGAAATCCTTGTAGGTTCTCTGGCTTTCGTCCACTTTCCTGAGATAAAAGTCCTTGATCCTCGTGATGGTGAATCTGAGCGCTGAGAAGCGCAGCTCGTTGGGGAAAGAGTCCCACTCGGGCAGCGATAGCGGCCGCAGCCTCTCATAGCCCGTAATAAGCGGCTCGAACCGCTCGATCCGGTAGCGCCCTCCCAAGTAGCAAAAAGCGTTCACGGCGGTCGCCAGGTCGTAAATCAGCTTCCCCCGACAAGCCGCTTCGAAATCCACAATCCCGACCAGTCGCGAGCCTTTGAACTTGACGTTGTCCGGAAAGAGATCCCCGTGAATGATGCCCTTGGGAAGATTGTTGTCCAGATAGTTTTCGAGATAAACCACCTCGTCATCCAGCACCCGCACGATATGCTTGAGGTGGGACGGGATCTGGGCTCGCACGTCCCGGTACATCGACACGATTTTTGTGAAGCCGAACCGATTGTCGATGCCCTTCTTGTAGCCTCTACCGATAAGATGCAGGTCTGCAAGGGTGTGCCCGGCAATTTCGAGATGAGTCGGAGTCAGTTTTTCCGCCGGTAGTTCGACGCCTTCGACGTATTTGCTCACCGAGAGATATTTGCCGTGAAACTCGTGGTAGTAACGCCCCTTCTTGCTGCGAAGGGGTTGGAGGCAGGAAAAACCTTGTTTCCGAAGGTAGAAAAGCAACTCAAGCTCTTGTTTGACCTCAACTTCGCTTTTGATCTCGTCGATCTTCAGAAAAAAGCGCCCGCGCTTGGTCTCCACGAGATAATGGGTATTCACCGAGCCGTTTCGCATGCCGGTGAAAGAGACCAGATCCCCCAGACCGAATTCTTCAGCGGTCCTGGCAACATCCTTCTTGGTGAGATGAGTGTAGATTGCCATGCTGTTCAGCGCCGTGGATACTCGTGATTGTATTTAGCTTTGTTTGGCGGACTGTGACTGCAATATATTTTAAAACGAGCGAGATGTCAATATAGATTCCTGAAGCCTGTTTGCAAGTGTCGGATAGCGGTACAAATCCAACGAAATTTGAATAGGTTAGGTGTTGCCTAAAAATATGGCAGCCGGACGGTTTGAAATATCTATCAGACCAGGAGGAGCAACGCTTCGCATGGCGCGCCATAATTTTGACGCGATGGATCGCTTGTTCTTTTTAGTTCTAACGGAATGCTCCGATTTTATTACGCGGAGTCGGGAAGCGTGAGAACGATAGGAGGGGCTTGGGATTTTTTTCTTGACAAAGGCCTGCTTTTTTATCTAATGTCGCACCCCTAAGTTCCAGCAGCCCGCTTGTTCAGCAGGCGGGCGGGGAGGTCAAAAGAATGGCAAGCGGGAAGGTAAAGTGGTTTAACAACTCGAAAGGATACGGTTTTATCGAGAAGGAGGGAGGAGGAGATGTTTTCGTGCACTACTCAGCGATTCAGGGCGACGGGTTTAAAACGCTCAACGAAGGTCAGGCGGTTGAATTCGAGATCACCCAGGGCGACAAAGGGCCACAGGCGGTCAATGTAGTCAAGCGCTGACAGCGGGCCGACGGGTCAACCCCGCTCGGTTAGCGTTGGCGGTTGTCGCCGATAAATTTTTCGATTTTTTTTCTGAGGATCGCGTAATCGAGAATCGGTTTGGCGATGTAGTCGCTGCAACCGGCATCGAGGGCTTTCTGTTCGTCGCGCTCCATCGCCTGGGCGGTCAAGGCAATAACCGGCAAGTCCTTTCCCCATTCCGTTCTGCGAAGCTCCTTTGTAGCATCCCAGCCGTCCATCACCGGCATTTTTAGATCCATGATGATCAGGTCCGGACGCAAGCGCTCCGCCATTTCCAGCGCCTCCTTGCCGTTCGAGGCCAGCAGAACCTCGTAGCTGCCCATGCTTCTCAGCCGGTAGAGGAGAATTTCGCGGGTGTCTTCGTTGTCTTCGGCGACTAGAATTCTCTTTGAGTCCATTTCAGTTCCCCCGGTGGTAGTAAGCTAGAACGACGCATTCCGCTTGTCAAGCACGGAGATAGAAGGAGCGATTGATTTTCTGCGGCTGCTGACCTATAGAAATGGTGGAGTAGGGTGGTCCGTATGGCGGGAAACCAAAGCGAAGATCGTCTGCTTGCCGACAGCGTGGTACTGACTCGGCTTGACAAAGCTGTCGGTTGGGCGCGCAAGTATTCCATCTTTCCATATCCGTTTGCCACCGCGTGCTGCGCCATGGAGTACATGTCTCTCTCGATGTCGCCCTACGATATCGATCGTTTCGGCGCTTTGTTGCCCCGGTTCAGTCCGCGGCAGGCCGATCTTCTTATGGTGATCGGGACGGTGAACCACAAGCTTGCGCCGGTTCTGAGCCGGGTTTACGCGCAGATGGGGGATCCCAAATGGGTGATGGCATTCGGGGCCTGCGCATCCAGCGGCGGCTTTTACGATAACTACGCGACCGTGCAGGGAATCGATCGGATCGTACCGGTCGATGTTTACGTTCCAGGTTGCCCTCCCAGGCCGGAAGCTGTTTTGGATGCCCTAATGGAGCTCCAGGGGCGTATTGCGGGTCAAAAACATCCACTGTAGGTCGGAAGAAAGAATGTTGACTTTTAAACGTGGAAATAATATAAAGCAATTAATGAAGAGCTGTGGCGATAGTTGATGGGGGTGTGGTTTGGGGTTTTTTTTGGCACAATAACCGACAATTTAAATCGGAAATGATTCTTTTACCGGCAGCCGACAAAATGGGAAGACCGGACTATGGCTCAATCGCTTGAGTGGAAAGAGAGACTGAAGTCGCGGATGGCTGCGGATCTCGCCCGCGAGATCGACATCTTCGAAACCCAGATTGAGCTCCGTAAGCAGGGTAAGCTCGACGAGCGCGTCTTCGCGGAGACCCGTTTGCGGCGCGGCGTCTACGGACAGCGTTATGATAACGGGCAGAGACATGACGGGCAAAAAGTTCAGAAGCTGAAGCTCCCTTCCGGCCCGCTCACCAAAGGTCCGGAAACCGTGTGGGACGCTCCGGGAATGTTGCGCATCAAGATCCCCTTCGGCGGATTGAATCCGGAGCAGATGGAAACGTTGGCCGATCTTTCCGAGGAATACTCCGACGCGATCTCTCACGTCACGACCCGCCAGGATATCCAGTACCACTTCGTCCACATCGACGATACGCCCACTCTGATGCGCCGTTTGGGGGCAGTCGGCATCACGACGAGAGAGGCGTGCGGCAACGTCGTCCGTAACGTTACGGCCTGCCCGCTGGCCGGAGTGTGCCGAGACGAAACCTTCGATGTCACGCCGTATGCGATCGCTTGCTCCAACTTCCTGTTGGGTCATCCCGATACTCAGGACTTCGGCCGCAAGTTCAAAGTAGCCTTCTCCGGATGTAAGCAGCATCCGTGCGGCTTAACCACCATGCACGACATGGGCGCCATCGCCAAAACAGCCGTGGTGGACGGGCAAGAACGACGCGGCTTTGAGTTTTATGTCGGGGGCGGCCTCGGCGCGGTCCCGTATAAAGCGCAGCTCTTCGAAAGCTTTCTTCCGGAAGAGGAACTGCTGCCCTTGGCGCAGGCCATCTCTCGGGTGTTTGCCCGCCTGGGCGAGAAGCGCAACCGGGCGCGCGCGCGAATCAAATTCCTGATTGCGACTCTTGGCATAGACGAGTTCCGCAAGCTCGTCCTCGAAGAGCGGGAAAAGTTGGAGTCCGATCCGCGCTGGCGTGACTATCTCTCGACGGTGAGGCAGTACCGCGAGACACCGCTCAAACCGCCGGCGAGTTTAAACGGCGGCGACCGGCCGCAGGGGTTCGAGGCCTGGCATGCGACCAACGTGTACCGTCAACGACAGCCCGGATACGCGGTCGCCACGGTCACGCTGCCCCTGGGAGATATTACGGCGGATCAACTGCGCGGTCTGGCCGACATCGCCCGGCGTTTTGTCAAAGACACGATTCGCACCACGGTCGAGCAGAACATCGTGCTTCGCTGGGTGAGCGAAGGCGACCTGCCCGCGCTTTACGAAGCGTTGCGGCAGATCGGCCTTGGGGAGCCCAACGCCGGGACGATCGTGGATGTCACGGCCTGCCCCGGTACCGACACCTGCAAATTGGGCATCGCTTCTTCCAGGGGGCTCGCGAAAGAGCTGCGCAGCCGGTTGAGCGAGAAGAGTTTCGAGCTCGACGCAGCGGTGAAGGATCTGCGGATCAAAGTGAGCGGATGCTTTAATTCCTGCGGCCAGCACCACATCGCCGATATCGGCTTCTACGGGATCAACCGAAACATCAACGGCTATGCCGTGCCGCACTTTCAGGTCATGCTGGGCGGCAAGTTTAACGACAATGCGGGCGCCTACGGGCTCGCCATCGGCGCGGTGCCCTCCAAGCGGATCCCGGAAGTGGTGCTGCGGGTGACGGACCGCTACGTCAAAGAGCGGAATAAAAACGAGAGTTTTCAGGATTTCGTCGGCCGGATCGGGAAGAAAGAGACCAAGGCGATGCTCGAAGATCTCACCCAGGTGCCGGCCCACGCCGTCGACGCCTCGTTCTATCGCGATTGGGGCGATCCGCGCGAGTTTACGCTGACCGACATGGGTATAGGGGAGTGCGCCGGGGAGGTGGTTTCCCAGGCGCAGTTCACGCTGGCCGCGAGCGAGCGGGAGCTGTTCGAGGCGCAAATTTATTTTGACGCGGACGATTTGCGAAAGGCGGTGACGACGGCTTACGCCGCGATGGTTCAGGCCGCTCAGGCGCTGGTCAAGACGCAGCTCTACGAGGTCTCGAACAACGAAGAGATCGTTCTAGCCGAGTTCCGGCAGCGATTCTGCGACACCGAGTTGTTTTACGACAAATATGCCGGCGGCAAATTCGCCGATTATCTCTTCAAGGCGAAAGAGGCGCTGCAGCGGCAGAACGGAATGAAACAGGACGGCGCGCTCAGGCTCTTGCAGGAAGCGCAGCTTTTCATCGACGCCGCGCATAGCTGCTACAACAAGCTGAGCGCGTTGAGAGTTGCAGGGCCGACCGGCGGCGAAGCGGCTAATCAGGGCGAGGGCTAACGGGGCCGGCATGGATTTGCAAAAGATTAACGTCAAGCTTTTCGTCGAGAACCCCGGCGCCGTCTCGCCGGAGGCGTTCGTGCTCTTGTTCAATGCATGGATCCAGGCGGCGAACGGAGAATATTACGACATCGCCGATTACGCCCACGTCGAAGCCGGGCCGGGGATTCTGTTGATCGCCCACGAGGCGAATATCGGCATGGACAACACGGGAAACCGCTGGGGGCTGCTGTACAACCGGAAGCAGCCGCTGCCGGGGAACAATGGCGAAAAACTGCGCCGGGTGTTGAACGCGGCGCTGGAGAACTGCCGGCGGATCGAGGAGGCGTCGTCTTTGGACGGCAAGGTCAAGTTTCGCGCGGACGAGGCGCTGTTGCTGATCAACGACCGATTGAGCGCGCCGAATACCGAAGCCACCTTCAACGCTCTGAAGACGGACTTTGAAGCTACCGCCCGAGCTCTCTACGGCAGCGCTGATTTCGTCCTCGAGCGTGAGTCGGAAGATCCAAGGAAGCGCTTCGGCGCGCGGATCAAGGCGGCCGGATGTTTTAACGTGAATACGCTGCTCGCAAACCTGGACAAAGCGAATGGAAACGGCAATCGGAGACCGGTCAGCTAAGGTAGGAAAGGAGACTGAGTGATGTCTTTAGTACAAGGCGACCATGATTGGCGGCGGGATGGCGAGGCGCTGGAGAGTTTGACGGCGCCGGAACTCCTTCAATGGGCGGTTGGCACTTTCCAGCGGAAGATTGCGCTGGCTTGCTCATTCCAGGCCGAGGAATCGGTGCTGATCGACATGCTGCATCGCCTGCAAGGACCGAACTTCCGGGTTTTTACGCTCGACACCGGGCGCTTGAATCAGGAGACCTACGATTGCATGGATGCGCTGCGCCAGCGGTATGGGATCGAGGTCGAGGTGTTTTTCCCTGAGGCGGGCGCGGTCGAAAAGATGGTCCGGGAGCAGGGACTAAACTTGTTTTACAAGTCGATAGAGACCCGCAAGCTTTGCTGCGGTATCCGAAAGATCGAGCCGCTCAACCGCGCGCTTAAAAACCTCGACGCCTGGATGACCGGATTGCGCCGGGAACAGGCCGCGACTCGAACCGAAGTGCGCAAAGTCGAGATCGACCACAGCCACGGCGGCATGGCCAAAATCAACCCGTTGGTCGACTGGAGCCAGAAGCAGGTGTGGGATTACATCGGCGAGAATAAGGTCCCCTATAACGCGCTCCACGACCAGGGCTATCCGAGCATCGGCTGCGCCCCATGCACTCGCGCCGTGAAGCCTTGGGAAGACATCCGCGCGGGAAGATGGTGGTGGGAAAATCCCGAGACCAAGGAGTGTGGACTCCACGTCAAGGCGGAAGTCGCGGCGCCGAGCAATTACTGAGGCGGTTGACAGCCAAAAGAGGCGGTTCTCATGGAGCCGGAACTATTAACCTTATCTTTGACCACACTTTTTGCGGCCGGCGTTACCGGCGCGCTTGGTTATGGATTTTCGTCCGTCACCGTTCCCATCGCGCTGCTGTTCTTTCCTAATAAGATCCTGAACCCGGCGCTTGTCTTAGTGGCCATCGTGCTCAACGGTTATGTCCTCGCAATCAACCGGAAAAGCCTGCCCCGCGTCTGGAAGAGAGTCCTGCCTATTTTACTGGGCTTTATTCCGGGGATCGTCGCCGGCGCCTACGTGCTGTCCACTTTGAATCCTAACTGGCTCAAACTATTTACTTTCGCCGCCTTGCTGCCTTTGATTCTCCTTCAAGCCGCCGGAGTGAGGAAGCCCATTCGGTCCGAGCGGATGGTCGGGTTCCCGGTCGGGACGGGCGTAGGCATCCTCTACTCAGTTACCACGATTTCCGGACCTCCGCTGGCGGTATTGTTCAACAACCAGGGGTTGGCCAAGGAGGAGTTCCGGGCTGCGATGGCCTTGCTGCGGGTAGCCGAGGCCGTTTTTACGGCTGGCGTCTACTATTTTTTAGGCTTGTATACTGCGGAGAGCAGCCAGCTCCTGCCGGTGATTTTTCCCAGCATCCTGATAGGTGTTCCCGTCGGCGCGTGGCTCATCAGCCGGATCGAGGCCGAGACCTTCCGACGGCTTTGCATGAGCTATGACGCCTGGATCATCGCCTACGGCTGCTCCCGCGTTCTGATCCTTCTTCAACTGACCAGCGGCCCATTGGCCTACAGCGTATGGCTCGCTACCGTGCTGATCGACAGCTACCTGTTGTACGTGTACTTCGTCCGGCAGCGCCGGGTCGATTTTGTGTCCTCGACCTGAAAATGCAGTAAGGTGAGCGCCGGCCGGGTGAACAATCGTCTAGTTTTCCGTGGGTGCGATGACCAAAACAACGAAGCAAGCCGTTACAAATAAACAGGGAGGATCTGTGCGCGTGAGGCTCATTAAGAATCCCGCTCGACCGACCACGCGGATCGAACGTGCGAGTCTGGCCGTCCTGAGTGAAACCGGCGAGACCTCTTTCGACGCCCTGGTAGCGCGCGTGGCGGCCGAGCTCTATCGCGAAGAGATCCGTCGCGGAGCGTGGGCGGTCGATCTGGGCTTGCTGGGAAGCCGGTTGTTTGTTACCGATGTGGTGCGTTCGTTGGACCGCTACAACGGGCTGCTTTGGGAGCTCGTCCGCGATCCGGAAAATAAAGATGGCCTATTATCCGATCTTCGTTGAGATGAAGGGACGCCGCTGCGTCGTGATCGGCGGCGGCACTGTGGCCCAGCGCAAAGTCGAAGGATTGCTGCGCGCGGGGGCGAGTGTTACGGTGATAAGCCACACGGTCGCCGAACAACTCCGACTCCTGGCGGAGGCGGGCAGAATCGGTCGCGTGGCGCGCCCTTATCAGCCCGGCGATCTGGCGGGTTTTCAGTTTGCTTTCGTCGCGACGGACGACGCCGCGGTCACCGCGGCGGTCAGGCGGGAAGCGGAAAAGCTCGGGGTTTTGATGAATGCGGCCGACGATCCAGCGCAATGCGATTTTATTCTCCCCTCGGTGCTCCATCGCGAGGACCTTACGGTGGCGGTGGCGACCGGCGGCGCGAGCCCGGCGTTGTCGAAGGCGATTCGCGAAGAGCTTGAACTCTATTTCACGGAAGACTACGCGGTGCTGGCGAAAATCACGGCCGAGGTGCGCCGGGAGCTGAGGGAGCAGGGGCTCTACGCCGAGCCGGGGACTTGGGAGCAGGCGCTGAGCGGCGACCTGCGCAACTTGCTTCGCCGGGGCGATATCGAAGGGGCGAAGCGTTATCTGCGCGACAGGCTGGGCTCTTAGAGATGAACCTCGGCACGGTATATCTGGTCGGAGCGGGACCGGGCGATCCCGGCCTCCTCACGGTGCGCGGGCTCGACCTCATCCGGCGGGCCGACGTGGCGGTCTACGACCGTCTGGTCAACCCTGAGTTGCTGGAGGAGCTTTCTCCTCGGGCGCGCCGGATCTTCGTCGGGAAGGCTTCCGGCCAACACACTCTCCCGCAAGAGGAGATCAACGAGCTTCTCATCTCCCATGCGCGCCGGGGTCATTGCGTCGTCAGGCTCAAGGGAGGCGATCCGTTCGTCTTTGGGCGCGGCGGCGAAGAGGCCGAGGCGCTGGCCGCCGCGGGAATTCCGTTCGAGATCATTCCCGGCGTCAGCTCGGCGATCGCCGTGCCGGCCTATGCCGGCATTCCGCTGACGCATCGCAAGTTTTCCTCTTCGTTTGCGGTCGTCACCGGGCACGAGGCGTGCGAGGGCCGTTCGCCGGTGGATTGGTCCCGCCTGGCGACTGCCGTCGATACTTTGGTGATCCTAATGGGCCTTAAGAACCTGCCCCGGATCGTCTCGCAGCTCATCCAGCACGGCCGTGCGCCGGAGACTCCGGCCGCTCTCATTCGCTACGGCACCACCGCCCGGCAAGAAGTTATTGTCGGGACGCTGGCGGATATCGCGGACAAAGCCGAGTCGCTTGGCCCTCCGGTGCTGGTCGTCGTAGGGGAAGTCGTTCGGCTGGAGCGCGAGCTCGGCTGGTTTGCCGCCTACGGTCGAGACATCGGCGGCCGGGAAGATTCGTACGATGGAGCAAACAGCCCGACCGAGCTTTGACGGCCTCACCGTAGCCAGTTTCGAGAGCCGGCGCAGCCGCGAAATGGCCGAGCTCATCCAGCGCTACGGCGGTAAGGCGCTGCTTGCCCCGGCCATGCGCGAGATCCCGCTCTCGGAAAACAACCCCGCCTTCGAATTCATGCGCCGGCTCCAGGCGGGGCAGGTTGACATCGTTATTCTGCTCACCGGCGTCGGCACGCGAACGCTGTTGCAAGCCCTCGCTACAACTTATACCGGCACGGAGGTGGCCGAAGCGCTCAAGCGCGCGATCCTAGTGGCGCGCGGGCCGAAGCCCGTCGCGGCGTTGAAAGAGATCGGTTTGCAGCCGAGCCTCACAATCCCCGAGCCCAACACCTGGAAGGAGATTTTGAGCACGCTCCGGCAATTCGGCGCGCTTCAAGGAAAGCGCGTCGCCGTCCAGGAATACGGTGTGACCAACAATGAATTGATCGCCGGCTTGCGAGCCCTGGGAGCGGAGGTGTTCGCCGTCCCGGTCTATCGCTGGGCGCTGCCCGAAGATGTCGGTCCGCTCAGCGCCGCGATTCAAGAGATCCAGGCCGGCCGCGCGGAGATCGCGCTCTTCACCAACGCGGTGCAGATCCGCCATCTATTTCAAGTGGCGGCGGCTGCCGGGCAGGAAAAATCGCTGCGCCGATCGCTGCGCGGAGTCGTTCTCGCCTCGATCGGCCCGGTGTGCAGTGCGGCGCTGCGCGAGGCGGGTCTCGCGCCCGATCTCGAGCCGGAGCACGCGAAGATGGGCCGCCTGGTCGCCGCCGCCGCCGGCGGTTATAAGAAGCACTTAGAAAGCAAAAGGCTCAGAGCCAAGCCTTGACCTTTCCCTCCGCCGGGTTTTAAATCTCCACTGTGAGCGACTCATCGCCAAATCCAGAGGTCGAGCCACAACCGGACCTGTTCCATCACGGGGTTATCATCAAGCTTTTTCCGACGAACAATATGGGGATCGTGCGGACGGCGAGCGGGCACGAAGTGCCGTTTTCCTACGAGATGGTGATTCTCTTGGGCGACGTGAAGAAACCCGGCGAGCTTAAGGAAGGGATGGAGGTCGGCTACGATCTAACGTGGACTTCCAAGGGACTGAGGATCAGCAAAATCAACGTCCGCTCTACCGTTCCAGCGCCTCAGCCCGCCGCCGATCTAAAAGGGCAGGGAAGTGAGGGCCAGGATCTGCCGTCCGAGAATCTCCCCGACAAAAACTCCTAGCAGAGCGACATAGAAGAGACCCGTCGCCGCCATCGTGTGCGGTATTTTGAGCGTCCGCCATATCATTCCCGATAGTACCAGCGATCCCACCTGCGTGGCGAGCAGGCGCATCGTCAGCAGGAGCGAGTGGCTGTTCCAAAGCTCCGTAAGGTTCGCCGCCGATTCCCGGCTTCCCAGATAATAGAGAATCGGCGGGAAACAGAGGAAAAACAGCGTCTGCGCGGCGAGAGAAAAGACAAAAAACTTAAAGATGCGCACGAAGGGTTCGATTGTCTGGCCGGTGTCGATCAGGTACCAATGGCCAAGCAGCATCCCGACCGTAACGCCGCCCAGGAGTAGGGCGGACAAGAGGAAACTCGCGGGATACACGAAAGCCTCGATCGACCAGGCCGCCGCCGGGTGAAAACTCTGCGCGCTGAAAACCAGGCCGGCGAGTCCGGTCAGGAGAGCCGCGGCAAATGTCCGGGCGCGCAACGCGACCCGTTCCCCCCAGAGCGAATAGAGATAGAGCGCGAAGGCGGCGATGAAGACGACGTAGAGCAGCGCCTCGGCGACATCGCCGCCGTGGAGACCTGTGGCGAAGCGCTTGCGGTAGATCTCTATTTTGCCAAGCAGGCCGAGCGCGCCGATCACGAAGAGCACGCCGCCGGTAGACTTGTAAAACGCCCTGTCAAACTCGTGGAACGGCGTGGCGGCGAGCGCGAACAGGCCGCCGACCGCGACCTGCTGCACGAAGAGGAGAAACGTCGCCGGAAAGACGAGCGCGGTGTCCGTCATGCTTGACCCTTTTCCGCGACGTGCATGCAGACGGCGCCCTGCAAGAATCGACCGATCGAAACGGTTTCGAATCCCGCCTGCCGGATCATCTCCGTAACCGCTTCCGGGCGATGGAATGTCCTGACGGAGTCTGAAAGGTATTGATACGCCGCTCGATCCCGAGCGAGGCAAGCCCCGAGCCAAGGGACTAGACGATAAAAATAGACCGAGTAGAAAAAGGAAAACGGCGAACCGGCGGGCGGAAACATATCCAACGAGACGAGCTTTCCGCCGGGCTTTAAGACGCGGTGCGCCTCGGCGAAGAAGAGCGGCAGATCGGCAACGTTGCGCAGCACAAAGGCGGTGAGCGCCGCGCCGAAGGTTCGATCCTTGAAGGGTGTCGCCAGCGCGCTGGCTTGCAGGAAAATCGCTTTGTGGCCCTGAGGGTCGCTCCGCTTTTTGGCGTTCGCCAGCCGCAGCATCTCCAGCGCAAAGTCGATGCCGATGATTTTTCCGCGCTCGCCTAGCGCCCGCCCCGCGATGAACGCGAGGTCTCCCGTGCCGGTGCCGAGATCGAGAACCAGCTTCTCGTCGCCCTTAATCGCCGCTGCCACCGCTTTTTTCCGCCAATGCGCGTCGAGACGAAAACTGATCACCCGGTTGAGTAGGTCGTAGCGGCCCGCGATGCGGTCGAACAGTCCGCGGACGTAGGTAGAGCGTTGAGATGGAGATGAATCCATGAGGCTCAAGACGGAGTCTTGAAAAAATCAGAAATCTCGATCGATGATCAGCTCGACCAGGCTCTTCAACCCGGTCGCGTAGATCGAAGTGGGAAGTTGAACGACGGCGGCAAGCGTCTGTTCGGCGTAGGTGCGGGAGAGTTTCTTCGCCTGCTGGATCGCCGCGCCTTGACTCATGGCGTCGAGCGCCTCCCGGATCTTCTCGTCCGTCGGATGTCCCGACTGAAACGCCTCGGCCACCGCCTTATCCCTTCCATTCAAGGAGAGAATGATCGGCAGCGAAGGGTTGCCGTCCCTAAGGTCGATGCCCGTCGGCTTTCCCAAAAGCTCTTTGTGCCCGACGACGTCCAGGATATCGTCCACAATCTGAAAAGCTATTCCGAGGTTCAGCCCGTAATCCCGCGTGGCCTCCACCAGCGCCGGGCTGCCGCCCGCGAGATAAGCGCCGATCTTTGCGCCGGTTTCAAAGAGCGACGCGGTTTTTCGCCGGACGATTTCGATATAATCGGCGACGGTGACCGTGGCGTTGCGATTGAAAGACCCTTGCAGAACCTCGCCTTCGGTGAGTTGAGTGCAGGCGTCGGCCGTCCACTGGACGATGGTGTCGTCGAATTTTCCCGCGAACTCGAAGGCCTTGATGAACAGGAAATCTCCCGCCACAAGAGTATTCTTGAGGCCGAATTTTTTGTAGGCCGATTCCTTCCCGCGCCGGGTTTCCGCTCCGTCGATGATGTCGTCGTGGAGGAGGGTAGCCGTGTGGATCAATTCGATCGCGGTTGCGATATCGACGATATCCTGCGTCTTCACGCCGCCGAACGCTTTATAGGCAAGCAGCGTGATCAGGGGGCGCACGCGCTTGCCGCCGCTGCAGATGAGGTGAGAAGCGATTTCCGTCAAGGCCGGCTCCACGGATCGAATCGAGCGGACCAGCGTCTGCTCCACGAGCGCCAGCTCGGCGGCGACGCAGGCGGAGGGATCGATCCAGCCGGCCGGCGGCTCAAGGTTTTTGGCTGTGTCGCGCGCGAAGGAAGGCATCGGCGCGCTGGTTTGTCTTTGCTGGAACAGGGGAATCTCCGTGGGATGGCGGCTCACGTCGCAAAATGGCATAGATCGGAAGGCAGGTCAAGGCAAGTTTGCGTTGAAGCGGCCGCGCTTTTCGTGTTAGGGAGATATCGAATCGGTAGGCGTATGACGGACCAAAAAACTATACCGGGCCGGGCCATTGTCATCCCGGTATTTCCGCTGCCGAACGTCGTTTTTTTCCCGAAGATGCAGCTTCCGTTGCACATCTTCGAGCAGCGCTACCGGCAGATGGTGCGCGACGCGCTGGAAAAGGAGCGGCTGATCGGCATGGCGCTGCTGCGCGGCGACTGGGAAAAAAACTATTACCAAAATCCCGATATCTATTCGGTCGGCTGCCTGGGCAGCATCGCCGGCGTGACGCCGCTGCCCGACGGGCGGTTTAATATCCTGCTCCACGGCGTGAGGGAGTATGAAATTCAGGAGGACATTTTGGATCAGATGCCTTACCGCCGCGCCAGGGTCGTTTTGAGAGAGGAGATGGTCGCGCTTGAGTCGAGCTATTTCGAATCACTAAAAACGGAAGTCGCCGAGTTTGCGCGCGAAACCGTGGGAGAGAGAGCCCCGGAGCTTATCAAGGCGCTTGGCGATGCTTCATTGGATGGAGAGACCTGGCTGAATCTCTTTTGCGCCTCTGTGGACGTATCCACGCTGGAGCGCCAGAGCCTGTTGGAGGCAAAGTCGCTGCAAGACCGCGCCACGCGATTGCTTCAGATGCTCCGCTTTCAAGCGGCGGAAAACCGGACATCGGCGGACCGCTTCCGCCGCGGCCCGGACAGCAAACTCCCGCACTGACCGCTCCCCAACTTTCCCCTTGACAAGACAAATCCTCCGCGAATATAAATGCTTAACGTTGACTGCGGGGTTAAACACGCGGCAGCGGGCGTAAGGAGGGGGGAATATGGAACTGTTGTTGTTCTTATTGCGGTGGATTCATTTCCTGGCCGGCATTACCTGGATTGGCATTCTTTATTACTTTAACTTCGTGCAGACGCCGTTTTTCGCCGAGGCCGACCCGGCGGTGCGCAGCGCTGCAATCCAAAAGTTGGTGCCGCGCGCGCTCTGGTGGTTCCGCTGGGCCGCGATGGTGACCTTTATCGCGGGCATTCTTATGTACTTTCATAAGATGGGTCAGGCCGGAGTGGCCGGCTTCTTCGACACTTCCTATGGTTGGGCGATCACGGTGGGCAGCACGCTGGGAACGGTGATGTTTCTCAACGTGTGGCTGGTGATTTGGCCCAATCAGCAGGTCGTCATCGCCTCGGCCACCCAGGCGGCCAAGGGCGGTCAGGCGCTGCCGGAAGCCGCGAACTGCGGCCGCCGGGCGGCGTTGACCTCGAGAACCAACGTCGTGTTCTCGATTCCGATGTTGTTTTACATGGGCGCGGCGAGCCATCTGCCGCTGTTCGGTCAGGCGTCGGCGGGGGCCATGCTCGGCCTTGTCGTGATTGGCGGAGCGATTATCGCGGCGGTCGAGGCCAACGCGCTCGTCGGCTTACAGGGCGACACCAAGAAGCCGCTGGACAGCGTATCGGGAGCGCTCTGGTCGGGATTTATCCTGGCGGCGATCTTTCATCTGCTCTTCCTGGTTCTGTTTTAACAATTGCGCGTCAATTATGTCGCTCGACGTACCTGGTAGGGGCACGGCATGCCGTGCCCCTACTCGCGGGTTTCTCGTGCGACTTGTAGAAAACCGAGGTTGTCGGCAACCTGCTAGTTGGCGGCCGGGTTCAGGAACGCGGCCAAGTCGGGGAGGGATGACGCAAGATAGGGCTGCGCCGGCATGACCGTGGTCTTGCGCTTCGGCTTGTAGTTCGGCGGATAGGCTGCCCGCATGACCCGCGCCTCGATGAGATCGCGGGAAGAGGCTTTGATCGCCGGGCCGACCGGTCCGTCCTTTGACGGGTCGCTATTGTGGCAGGCGGCACAGTTTGTGAGGTAGAGGGCGCGCCCGCGCTTCGCATCCCCCAGGCCAACCGTTTGTGGCGCCGGCTCTTTTTCTCTCCCGCAGCCGCTCAGGATAGCGGCGATCAGGACCGTAATCGCCCACGTCTTCATCACTGGTCTAAGGCTGGGGTGCTGGAGTCGTGGATTACCGTATCTAATACCCAACGCTCCGCTACTCCGATGCTCCAACACTCCAATCCGCCCTCCGGATCGTTAGAGAAATTGAGCAGTCTGTGCTAAATCTTTCAGATTATGGAGATTGGTGCGAAAGGGGGGAATTGAACCCCCACGGGTGTTAGCCCACAGGATCCTGAATCCTGCGCGTCTACCAATTCCGCCACTTTCGCATCCGAGGCCGAATGGTTCTATTTAGCGTGACGATCACGCCGTGTCAAGATAACCACGACGATTATGGCTAAAGTTCTCATCATAGAGCCGCACAAGCTGCTGCAGCAGGCGATCGCCCTGGCGCTTTTTCCCGAGCACGAGGCCCGGGTGGAGGCGGCGCCGACAGCCGCCGCAATCGGCGAGTTGCAGGGTATCGACCTGATCGTTCTCGACGCCGGCGCGCTGCGCGACCGCGATCAATTAACCCCGGAGGTGCTGCGGGCGTTGCAGCAGACACCGGTCCCGGTTCTATGGCTGGATGACGATGCCGAAGCGCGCCCTCCCAAGCGGGACAAGCTAGAACTCGTGGCGAAGCCGATCGAGCGGGACGCGTTGCAGACCGCTCTGGCCCGGTTGATCTCCGGCGGCGCTTCGCCGCCACGCCGCAAAGCCCGCGCCGCGTCGGAGCCCAAAGCCGCGGAGAGCAAAGCGAGCCGCAAAAAACCGGCCGGCGATTCGGAGCCGTCCGAGATTCCGCTGATCGATCTCGTGGAGATTGTCGACGGGGAGCCGGCGGTGATGGGAAAAGACAAATCTCCGACAGAATCGAAATAGCTCATGGAACTGCCGAAGTCTTACTCGCACAAAGATCTCGAAGCGAAGTGGTACCGGCGGTGGACGGAGGCCGGGGCGTTTGCTCCGGCGAACCACGCGGGGCGCTACTTTTCGATGGTGATCCCGCCGCCGAACGTGACCGGCTCGCTGCACATCGGCCACGCGCTGAACAATACGCTTCAGGACATTCTCTGCCGCTACAAGCGCATGGACGGCTACCGCGTCCTCTGGGTGCCGGGGACCGACCACGCGGGCATCGCCACGCAAAACGTCGTCGAGCGGCAGCTCGCCGAAGAGGGATTGACTCGGGCGCAGCTGGGGCGGGCGAAGTTCATCGAGCGGGTATGGGCCTGGCGCAAGCAGTCCGGCAGCACGATCCTCCACCAGCTCAAAGCCCTCGGCGCCTCGTGCGACTGGAGCCATGAGCGCTTTACGATGGACGAAGGGCTTTCGCAGGCGGTGCGCGAGACCTTTGTCCGGCTTTGCGAAGACGGCCTGCTCTATCGCGCCGAGCGGCTGATCAACTGGTGCCCCCGGTGCAAGACCGCGCTGGCCGATATCGAAGTGACGCACGAGGAGGTGGACGGCAGCCTATGGCATATCGTCTATCCGCTGTGGGACGATCCGTCGAAGGGCATCGAGGTGGCGACCACCCGGCCTGAAACGATGCTCGGGGATACCGCGGTCGCGGTCCATCCGGACGACGAGCGCTGGCGCGAGTTCATCGGGAAATCGCTTCGCTTGCCGATCGTGGGGCGGCGGATTCCGGTGATCGCCGATCCGTTCGTCGACCGGGAGTTCGGCACCGGCGCGCTCAAGATTACTCCCGCGCACGACTTCAACGATTTCGAGATCGGCGAAAAACACAATCTCAAGAGGATCAACATCTTCGACGCCGAAGCGAGGATCGCGCCGGAGGCTTTCGTCGAGGAGTTCGGGCAGGAGCCGGTCTGGATGCAGCGCTACTTCGGCAAGGAGCGCTACGAGGCGAGGAAGCTGGTCGAAGCCGAGCTACAAGAGCGCCAACTGCTGAAACGTCGCGACCGTCACCGGCACGCCGTCGGGAAGTGCTACCGCTGCTCCACGCCCATCGAGCCGTACATGACGCCGCAATGGTTTGTCAGGACCAAACCGCTCGCGGCGCCCGCCATCGAGGCGGTTCGGGAGGGGAGAATCCGGATCGTCCCGGAAGGCTGGGCCAATTCCTATTTCGCCTGGATGGAGAACATCAAAGACTGGTGCATCTCGCGGCAGATCTGGTGGGGCCATCAGATTCCCGCGTGGTACTGCGCCGCGTGCAACGAGCAGCACATTTCCCGGAGCGCGACCGGCGATTACCTGATTCTCAAGGGCGCGCAGCCGATTGTCGGGCGCGAGGCGCCGAAAAGCTGTCCCGGTTGCGGCGGCGCCGACTTTCTCCAGGACCCCGACGTGCTCGACACCTGGTTTTCTTCCGCGCTCTGGCCGTTCTCGACCCTCGGCTGGCCTCAGGCGACGGACGATCTCAAGAGCTTTTATCCGACCTCCGCGCTGGTCACGAGCTTCGATATTCTTTTTTTCTGGGTCGCGCGGATGATCATGATGGGGCTCAAGTTCATGGGCGACGTACCGTTCCGCGACGTTTACATCCATGCCCTGGTCCGCGACCAGGAAGGGCAGAAGATGTCGAAGTCCAAGGGCAACGTCATCGACCCGCTTGCAGTCATGGAGCGCTACGGCGCCGACGCCTTTCGTTTCACGCTCGCGGCGCTGGCGGCGATGGGCCGCGATGTGAAGCTCGCCGAGGAGCGGATTCAGGGATACCAGAATTTCGTCAACAAACTGTGGAACGCCGCGCGTTTCGTGCTGATGAATTTGACTATCGCTAACATCGAAGCCCAGAAGCTTCGAGAGCGGTTAGACGGAGAGAAACTGAACCCGGCCGACCAGTGGATTCTTTCTCGTCTCGCTGTGACCATCGGCAAGGCGCGGGAGGCGATCGATTCGTACCGTTTCAACGAATACGCCCATCATCTCTACCAGTTCACGTGGCATGAGTTCTGCGATTGGTACATCGAGATGAGCAAGCTCGCGCTCAACAGCGGAAACGAGAACGAGCGGCTAAGAACGGAACGGGTGCTCGCCGAGGTGCTAGAAAATATTCTGCGGCTGCTTCATCCGGTGATGCCTTTCGTGACCGAAGAGATCTGGCAGGCGTTGCGGGAGAAGCTCGGAGCGGGCAAGCGGGAGGAAGCGAATGGAAAGTCCGGGCCGATTCTGATGCTCCAGCCCTATCCCGGGCCGGAGCCGAAGTGGGCGGCGCCCGAAGTTGAAGAACGGATAAATCTGTTGATGGAGGTGACGCGGGCGGTGAGAAATCTCCGCGCCGAGATGAACGTCGCCCCGTCGAAAGAGGTTTCGGTGACGCTCGTCGGCGCGGACGACAAGGTCGCTTTCCTGCGCTCGCATGAAAGCTATCTCCGCGCCCTGGCGCGCGTGAGCCGGGTGGAATATTTAACGGACGGCGCGCGACCCAAAGGCGCGGCCACGGCGGTGGTGGGCGAGGTCGAGGTCTACGTTCCGCTCGGAGACATGGTGAATGTCGGCGAGGAAAAGACGCGGCTGGAAAAAGAGCTGAGCCGGACGGAGGAGGAGCTGGCGCGCGTGCGGCGAAAGCTCGGCAACAGCGACTTTGTGGCCAAGGCGAAGGAAAATGTCGTCCGGCGGGAAAAAGAAAAGGCCGAAGAATTCCAAGATAAGATCCGCACGCTCCACTTGAGCCTCGGCCGGCTCGGCGAGATCGAACAGATAGGAGAAAAACCGTAGTCATGGATATCGTGGTAACACCCCGGATCGAACAACTGATCCGCAGCGCGCTCGAGGAGGACATCGGCCTCGGCGACATCACGACGCTCAGCACCGTCGCGGCGGCGGCGCGCGGGAAAGGGCTGTTCCGCGCCAAGCGCGACGGTGTGGTCGCCGGCCTCGTGCTGATCGAGAAGATCTTCGCCGTCCTGGACACGCGCGTTGCCGTCCGCTGCCTCAGCCGGGACGGCGACTCCGTCGCGCGCGGCACGGTCGTGGCCGAGGCGGAAGGCCCGACCAGGGCGCTCCTCATGGGCGAGCGCACGGCGCTCAATTTTCTGCAGCGACTCTCCGGCACGGCGACGCTGACGCGGCGCTACGTGGAGGCGATCAAGGACTTTCCCTGCAAGCTGATCGACACGCGCAAGACCACGCCCGGTTTTCGGATGTTGGAGAAGTACGCGGTGCGCATGGGCGGCGGGACCAATCACCGCTTCGGCCTCTACGACGCGGCGTTGGTGAAGGACAACCACATCGCCGCCGCCGGCTCGATCGGCGGCGCGGTGAAGCTGATTCGCGCGCAGGCCCCTTTCATGGCGAAGATCGAGGTCGAATGCGAGACCCAGGACGAGGTGCGCGAGGCGTTGGCGGCGGGCGCGGACGTGATCATGCTCGACAACATGAATACGCAGCAGATGGCGGAGGCGGTGCGGCTGGTGAACAAACGGGCGTGGATCGAGGCGTCGGGAGGCATCACGATCGAAAACCTCAGAGAAGTGGCGGCGACCGGCGTCGATTTCATTTCGGTCGGAGCGTTGACCCACTCGGCGCCCGCGGTCGACTTCAACATGAAGATCGCGGCGGTGCGGAAGGAGACGTGAGGCGTCAGGCGTGAGGGGTAAGGGGTTCTGCCGGTCGCCCGCGACGAAGATCAGCCCGCCATGGAGATTCCGCTTGAGCCCGAAGTGATCCTCAAGGCGAGTCAGGGCGGGCGACTCGGAAAAAAAGTTCAATACTTTCCTGAACTCGACTCGACCAATCTCTTTGCCGTCAAGCGCGCGCAGGAGGGGGCCGAAGAGGGGGAGATCGTGGTCGCCGAGCGCCAGACGCGCGGAAAAGGGCGCATGGGGCGCAGCTGGTTCTCGCCGCCGGGCTTAAATCTTTACCTCTCGGTGATCTTGCGCCCCAAGCTCCATCCGCTGCGCGCGCCGCAGACTACGCTGATGGCCGCGGTTGCTCTGGCCGAGACCGCGCAGTTTTTTCTGGCGGAACCTGTCGCAATCAAATGGCCGAACGACATCCTGGTCAACGGCAAAAAGCTGGCCGGCATTCTCACCGAATCCTCCTGCGACCCGGAGCGCATCCATTACGTGATCCTGGGAATCGGAGTCAATCTCAACCTGTCGCGGGAAGCGCTTCCCGACACTCTGCGGGACAGCGCGACATCCCTTTTGATTATCACCGGGAAGCGGATCGACCGCACGGCCTTCGCCTGCCGATTGATTCGGAGCCTGGACCAGTGCTATGGGGAGCTTGAGCGGCAAGGATTCGGCCGGCTGGCGGAGCGCTGGGAGAGCTTCTTCGCGCTGAAGGGGAAGCGGGTGCGGGTGGATATGGCCGGCGAGGCGGTTTCCGGCCGGGCCGCGGGTATAGACAAGGACGGAGCTTTAATTTTGCTGCTCGATGACGGCTCGCGCCGGAGAATTCTAGCCGGCGACGTGATCCCGCTCGAGACGTGAGACGACATGCTACTGGCAATCGACATCGGCAACACCAACATCGTCCTGGGGATCTACCAGGGGAAAAAACTTGTGACCCACTGGCGGTTGCAGACCCAGCCGGAGCGCACGGCGGACGAGTACGGCGTGCTGATCGCCCAACTGGTTTCGGCGAGCGGGATCGAGCGCGACAAGATTCGCTCCATCATCGCCTCCTGCGTGGTGCCGCCGATGCTGCGAATGACGCAGGAATTGGGCGAGCGCTTTTTCGGCGTTAGCCCGCTGATAGTCGGACCCGGCGTGAAAACCGGCATTCCGATCCTTTACGACAACCCCAAAGACGTCGGGGCCGATCGAATCGTCAATGCGGTCGCCGCCTATGAAAAATTTCACGACGCCTGCATCGTCGTCGATTTCGGCACCGCTACCACGTTCGACTTTATTTCAAAAAAAGGCGAATACGTCGGCGGCGCGATCGCGCCGGGGTTGACGATCTCCGTGGAGGCGCTTTTTCAACGGGCCTCGAAGCTGCCGCGAGTGGAAATCGTGAAGCCGAAAGAGGTGGTCGGCAAGAACACGGTCCATTCGATGCAGGCCGGCATCTTCTACGGCTACGTCGGCCTGGTGGACGGCATCGTGCGGCGGGTGCAGAAAGAACAGGGGGGAGGCGCGAAAGTGGTCGCCACCGGCGGGCTGGCGTCGCTCATCGGGCCGGAGTCGTCGGCGATCGACGAAGTGGACGAATTTCTCACCCTGGAAGGGCTGCGCATCATTTATGAGCGCAACGCGACTCAGGAGGTCAAGAAGGGGGTGAGGCAAGACAGGTAATCGGTTCAGAAGAATTTTGCATTCAATCGAAAATCCAAAACCTGTACTGAGCTAAGTCGAAGTATCTAAAATCGAAAATGGAGTGAGGAGGAGCGCTAGATGATCGAGATAGACAAACTGCGGAACGTGGGCATCTTGGGTCATGGCGGCGTTGGAAAAACCTCTTTGGGAGAAGCGATGCTGTTCGCCGCGGGAGCGGCGCAGAGACCGGCCCGCGTGGGCGAGGGAGCTTCGATTCTCGATTTCGAGCCGGAAGAGGTCCACCGGCGTATCTCCCTCTCCACCGCTTTCCATTCGCTGTCCTGGAAAAAGTTTAATTTTTATCTGATCGACACGCCCGGATACGCGACGTTCCTGCCCGACGCGTTGAACAGCATGCGCGCCTTTCGCGGTTCCGTGCTGCTGCTGAGCCCGTCCAGCGGCCTCAGAGTCGAAACCGAAAGACTGTGGGCGCGCGCCGACGAGCAGAACGTCGCCCGGCTGATCTTCATCGGCAAGATGGAACGAGAGAAGGCCAACGTGCGCGATGGACTCGAGGCGATTTTTTCCGGCCTGGAGGCGAAAGGGGTCGAGCTCCAGCTTTCCATCGGCGCGGAGGAAGGTTTCAAGGGCGTCGTCGATTTAGTCGCAATGAAAGCTTTTGTTTTCGAAGGCGACAGCGGGAAGTTCAAGGAGACCGAGATCCCGTCGGATCTTGCCGGCCGGGCGCAAGAGGCGCGCGTGCAGATGCTGGAGACCGTCGCCGAGACGGACGACGCGCTTTTGGAAAAATATCTCGAAGCGCAGGAGCTGCCGTTGGAGGAGTTGAAGCGCGGCATTCGGGCGGCGGTTCTCAACCGCAAGCTGTTTCCGATCTTCTACGGCTCCGCGTTCCGCCAGATCGGCATTCCGCAGCTTCTCGACGCGATCATGGACTATCTGCCGTCGCCGCCGGAAGAAGGCCCCTTCGCGGGCAAGAATCCCGTGACCGGCGAGGCGGAAACGCGCGCGTGCGATCCAGCGGCGCCGGTTTCCACATACGTCTTCAAGACGCTGATCGATCCGTTCGCCGGAAAGCTCTCGATCATGCGCATCGTCTCCGGAAAGATCGCTCCGGACATGACGTTGTACAATCCGAACAAGCAGCTCAAGGAAAAAATCGGCCACCTGTTCCGGCTCGAAGGGAAGAAACAGGAGAGCGTGCACGAAGCGGTCGCGGGCGAGATCATCGCGGCGGCCAAACTAAAAGACGTTTCCTCCGGCGACACCTTGTGCGACGAGAGAGCGCCGGTTCAATTCGACGGGCTCAACCACTTCACGCATCTCATTTCCTTCGCCCTCGAGCCGAAGACCAAAGCCGACGAAGAAAAACTGTCACAAGGGTTGCACAAATTGATGGAAGAGGACCCTACGATCGACATGCATCGCGACACGCAGACGAGGGAGTTTATCCTCTCCGGCATGGGACAGATCCATATTGAAGTCATGGTTGAGAAACTACGGCGAAAATATGGAGCGGAGGTAGAGTTAAAAGCGCCTAAGGTCCCTTACAAAGAGACCATCAAAACCGCCGCCAGCTCGCAGGGAAAACTCAAGAAGCAG
>JBGPGE010000012.1:0-64971 GCA_041483675.1 Binatia bacterium | reverse complement strand
TCAATACGGTCGCATCGATCGCGCCGACGCGCAGTTGCTCCAGCCTTAATCGCGCGTCGCCGACGGAGAGGATGGTGACGTCGGTGCTGGGATTTAAGCCCGCTTTGCTGAGGATGATGAGCAGTCGCTGGTGCGACGCGCCGCCGAAGCCGCTGACCGCGAGCTTCTTGCCTTTGAGCTCCGTGATCGAGCGGATTTCGGACCGCGCCATGAGAAAATCGGGATTGTTTTTCGTAACGCCGGCGACCACCTTTGCCGGCAGGCCACCCATGATGGCGCCGAGGGTCGTCGTCACCGAAGTGATATAGGCCATGCTTCCGGAGGCAAGCGCCGCCGCCAGGATATTTGACCTGGCTTGAACTAATTTCACGTCGAGGCTTTCGCTGCGGAAGAAACCTTTTTTAGCGGCGACATGAGTCGGCAGCTCCGTCATGCTGCGGCTCGGATAACCGATAATCACTTCCTCGAGACTGGCTTGACCGGCGATGGCTCTATGGAAACCGGCCGCGATGCTGACGAGGCACACGATGCTAACGAGGAATTTCATAATTTTTCCTATTTCAGTGGCTGACGAGAAGCTGAACTATACGGTCCAGATCGGCGGACGAGTAATACTCGATCTCTATTTTCCCTCTGGATGTCCCCTTCGTTTGTACCAACCGGACTTTGGTTCCAACCGAGCGTTGCAACTGCTCGACGAGGGCGCGGAGGTCGGGTTCGAGCGCTGCGACCAATCTCCTGCCTCGTCTCCCGAGTTTCAACCGCGCGACCAGGCGCTCGGTCTCGCGCGTGGAGAGCCCTTTGGCGATCACCCGGCGCGCCACGGCGGTCATCATCGCTTCATTGCCAAGGGCGAGCATGGCCCTGGCCTGACCCGCGGCGAGTCTGCCTTGAGCCACCTCCTGCTGCATCTCTTTCGGGAGGAGCAGCAGGCGCATAGAGTTTGCTACCGCCGGCCGGCTCTTGCCGACTTTCTCGGCGACCTCTTCCTGAGTTAGATGAAATTCCTCGTGGAGGCGACGGTAGGCCTCCGCCTCTTCGATCGGATTTAGATCCTCGCGCTGGAGATTCTCGATGAGCGCGAGCTGCAGGGAGTCGTTGTCGCTCGCTTCCCTGACGACGACCGGAACCTCTTTCAAGCCCGCCTTCATCGCGGCGCGGAGGCGCCGCTCTCCGGCGATGAGCTCGTAGCCGTCGCCGTTGCGGCGCACGATGAGCGGCTGAATCACCCCCTGATCGCGGATCGAAATTGCCAGCTCGTCGAGTTTTGCCTCATCGAAGACGCGGCGCGGTTGCAGGGGATTGGCGGTAATTCGTTGCACCTCAACCGTGAGGCCGGATGGTTGCCGCGTCTCCTCCGCGCCGGGAATCAGCGCGCCCAGCCCTTTACCCAGTCCCTTTTTCTGCACGGCGACTCTCCTCTCCGTTACGGATGATTTCTTTGGCGAGCTCCAGATAGTTCTGCGCGCCGGTCGAGTTAGCGTCATAGAGCAGCGCCGGCTTTCCATGGCTCGGACTTTCGCTCAGGCGGACGTTGCGATAGATAACGGCGCGAAACAGGCGGTCGGGAAAATGGGCGCGAACCTCTTCCGCCACCTGATGGGAAAGACGGTTGCGGCTATCAAACATCGTCAGCAGAATGCCTTCGAGATAGAGTTCGGGATTGAAGCCGCGCTGAACCAGCTTGAGAGTCTCCAACAGCGACGTCAGTCCCTCAAGCGCGTAATATTCGCACTGGAGCGGTACGAGCAGGGACTTGGCAGCCGTAAGCGCGTTCAGCGTGAGGATACCGAGAGAGGGAGGACAATCGAGCAGCACGTAGTCATAGGTTTGTTCGATCGACCGCAGCGCCTCTTTCAGCCGCGACTCTCTGCGCTCCGCGGTCACGAGTTCGATCTCTGCGCCGGTTAAATGCTTGGTCGATGGGACAACGGAGAGACAGGCGAGTTCGGTTCTCAACACGGTCGCGGCAAGCGAAATTTCGCCGATCAGCACATGGTAAAGGCTATGCTGGACGCTTGCTTTCTCAATGCCCAGGCCCGTGGTCGTGTTGCCCTGCGGGTCAACATCGATAATAAGCGTCTTCTTGTCAGCGACCGCCAGCGAGGCGCCGAGGTTAACCGCCGTGGTGGTCTTGCCCACACCTCCTTTTTGATTGGCGATCGCGATGATCTTTGTCATGAAAAACTCTGTAAAATCAATATGTTATGAATATTACGCTAATTTTTATCACAGTCGGCAGAAAAAATAAAGAAAAAAATTGTTTCACGTGAAACTCCGCGCTGGGAGCTAGATTCTTCCAGGATAAAATGAAGCGGCCGGCTGTGGCCGTTTCCCTAGGCCAGCTTGCGCTTTTTGAGGTAGATCGACAACAGCGAGATTGCCGCCGGGGTAAGCCCGGCGATCCGCGAAGCCTGCCCTAGCGAGCGCGGGCGAATTCGCGACAGCTTTTCCCGGGCCTCGCGTGACAGCCCTGAGACCACGGTATAATCGATGTCCTCAGGCAGACGGAGAGCCTCCAGATTTTTAGATCGTTGAACACCCTCGAGCTGGCGCTGGATATAGCCGTGGTACTTGATCTCGACTTCGGCTTGAAGCGCTATCGCTGCCGGAGTTGCTTCGAGCGTAGAGATGAAACCGGTCAGGTCGGGGGCCGATACCTCGGGTCGACGCAGCAATTGCGCCAACGACGTAGCCCCGCGTAGTGGCGCGGAGCCTAGAGCTTCAAGTCGCGAGTTAACCGCATCCGTAGGGCTTACCAGGCTCCGTTCAAGCAGCTCTACCAGTTCGGCCACTCTGGTCTTTTTATTCTGTGTGCGCTCATGGGCTTCTTGGGTTGCCAGGCCGACTCTATGCCCGATTTCGGTCAGCCTAAGATCCGCGTTGTCTTCGCGCAGCAGCAGCCGATATTCCGCGCGTGAGGTGAACATGCGGTACGGCTCACCGTCCGTCCCTTTAGTCACCAGATCGTCGATCAGGACTCCGATGTAGGCCTGATCTCGGGAAAAGATCAGCGGCTCTGCTCCGCGGATGCTGAGCACGGCGTTGATCCCGGCCATGATTCCCTGCGCCGCCGCCTCCTCGTAGCCGGTCGTTCCATTGATTTGACCCGCGTGGTAGAGCCCTTTTACCAGCTTGGTCTCAAGCGACGGATAGAGCTGTGTCGGCTCTGCATAGTCGTATTCGATCGCGTAGCCGGGCCGCATGATCTCTGCCCGTTCCAACCCCTCGATCGACCGCACCATCTCGATCTGCACGTCGAGCGGCAGGCTCGTCGATAAACCGTTGGGGTAGATCTCGACCGTGTCCAAGCCCTCCGGCTCGAGGAAGATCTGGTGTCGCCCTTTGTCGGCAAAACGGACTATCTTATCCTCGATGGACGGGCAATATCGGGGACCGCGGCTTTTGATCGTCCCGGAATACATCGGCGAGCGATGCAACGAGGAGCGAATGATATCGTGCGTCCGGCTGTTGGTGTAGGTTATGTGACACGGCACCTGCCTTTGAGTAACCCTCTCGGTCGAAAAGGAAAAAGGCTGGGGAGGATCGTCTCCCTTTTGCGGCTGGGTTTTCGAGAAGTCGATCGTTCTGCCATCGAGCCGCGGACAGGTCCCGGTCTTGAGTCGGCCGATTTTAAAGCCAAGCTCGCCCAGCGAATCGCTTAACCCCTGGGCTGCAAAATCGCCAGCCCGGCCAGCTGAGTAATTTTTATCCCCGACGTGAATCAGCCCCTTGAGAAAAGTCCCGGTAGTCAAGATCGTGCGCTGGCCGTAAAAGCGCTCGCCGATCTGTGTCTCGACGCCCTCGACCCGGCCGTTTTCTACGAGAAGCCGCTCCACGCTTGCCTGCCTTAGTGTCAGATTCTCGCAGTTCTCCAGCACCCGCTTCATCCGCTGGCGGTACATGGCCTTGTCGGCCTGCGCGCGCGAGGCTCGTACGGCCGGACCTTTTTTCATATTCAATATTCGGAACTGGATGCCGGTCTCGTCAATGGCATGGGCCATTTCGCCGCCCAGAGCGTCGATCTCTTTGACCAGGTGCCCTTTGCCGATCCCGCCGATAGCGGGATTACAGGACATCTGACCGATATGATCGAGGTTCAAGGTTAGCATGAGCGTCTGGCAGCCCATACGCGCGCTCGCCAGCGCAGCCTCGATACCCGCATGGCCAGCGCCAACCACTATAACTTCATAGCGCTTATCCACAACAACCTAGTTTCACGTGAAACAATCCTATCATCTCCCAACCAAAAATCCAAATCTTTTGTGCGATAACTATACTTATTATTTTCTAACTTCCTATTTTCCAATGCAAAAACTCTCAAAAACTCGTTCTAAAATATTATTGTTCGTGACCGCCCCGATGATCTCCTCAAGCCCGTCTTTCGCTTCCTGAAGCTCCACGCCGATCAACTCCGGCGCTAACCCGGCTCTAATCGCCTCCACGGCCGCAATAAGCGCTCGCTCCCCTTTTTCCAGCGCCGCTTTATGCCGCAGGTTCGTGACCATGATCGGAGGCTCCGAGGGAAGATCGAGCAGTAGGTTTCTCAGCATCTGCTTTAGTTCATCCAACCCCTGGCCCTGTTTTGCTGAAACCGAAACCAGCGATTTGTCGCCTGCTGCCGCTGCAATCCAACCGGAGTCGATCTTCCGTAGCAGGTCGCTTTTGTTAATCGCCACTATCCCGCGTTTTCGTTGCACCGCCTGCATGACCGATCGGTCCTCGGCCGTATGCGGCTCAGAGCCATCGAGAACTATCACTGTCGCGTCGGCCGCTTCAAGGCGCTTCAAGGAAAAATCGACGCCGATTTTTTCTACCGGGTCGTGGGTCTGCCGTATGCCTGCCATGTCGCTCAGCGCGACCGGTAGTCCGCCCAGGTTGATTGTCTCCTCGACCGCATCTCTGGTCGTTCCGGGCACGGGTGTCACAATCACTCTCTCTTCGCCGAGCAGGGCATTGAGTAGGCTCGATTTTCCGACGTTGGGCCGGCCCGCGATACAGACCCGCGCGCCGTCGCGAAACAGTCTGCCCCACTCGTAGCTCGCGATCAGCTCCGATACCTTCTCTTTTAACGCGCCGATCTTTCCTGCAAGCTCGTTCCGCTGGAGCAGTTCGATCTCCTCCTCGGGAAAATCGATCGACGCCTCGACCTGCGCCAGAATATCAAGCAGCTCTTCGCGCAGCTCGCCGACCCATTTGGACAAGCCGCCTTGCGCCTGATCCAACGCGAGGCTCATCCCCTTGCGCGTGCGCGCCCGAATCAGATCGAGCACTCCCTCCGCCTGCGCCAAATCGAGCCTCCCGTTCAGAAATGCCCGCTTGGTAAATTCACCCGGCTCGGCATGGCGCGCCCCGCGAGTGAGGATCAGCTCCAGAATCTCACGCGCCACCAGCGGCCCGCCGTGGCAGTGAACTTCAAAAACATCTTCGCCCGTGTAGCTCCGCGGTTTGCGCATCAAAACCACCAGCGCTTGATCCAACGTCTCTTCGCTCTCGGGATTTCGCACCGTGCCATAGTGCAAAGTGTGCGAGCGCAACGCGCCGTTTCTGCCGCCGGCGCGGCGGAATATTTCTTTCGCGATGCGTTCGCTGTCCGGTCCGCTTGCGCGCACGATGGCCACGCCTCCTTCACCCGGAGGAGTGGCGATCGCCGCTATGGTATCTTCCTTGTACATGATAGGGCGCGAGTATCTTAACAACTTCGCGTCCTAAGGCAACATGATCGCGCGCGGGATTACTGGAAGCGCGGCTGCAGTGATCGACAGCGCTGGCGAGGTACGATACGGCGCCCTGCTGTGGGGTAAGCAGCGGCACGTGAACAAGGCCGCCCAACTCCTCGGAACGAGCTAACCCGCGCATCGAGTCCTGCCTTGTCCGCGCGTTCGAACGGCCGGCTTTTATTCCCCGTAGAGCCGCTTGACAAAACCGCTCGCTTCGATCTCCCGTAGAATCGAGAGGTCGATAAAGTCATTGGGATTCAGCGTCCGGGCCTGGGGTCGACTCTTGACCAGCTCGTCGATGATAGTTTGAATCCCCTCCGCGCTGGGGTAGGGAACGTTGCGGATCAGCCTATGGGCGTATTCCTCGTAGGCGGCTTCCATCATAGCCGTATCGCTCAGCCGGGCATATTTCTTAAGCGTGTTGAGGGCGATCTCCCGCTTTGTCTTAAACAGATATATCCCCTCGATGTAGGCCCGCATGAAGCGAAGCACAATCTCGCGCTGTTCACGGACAAAGCTCTTGCGGGTACCGATCCCGTGGAGCGTATAGGGAACTCCCAGCCGGCTGAGATCGTAAAGCAAATTCGCGCCGGCCTCTCGAGATAGCGTGGCGAAAGGCTCGGACAAGACCGCGGCGTCGATCGCCCTCGATTGGAGCGCGGCTGCCAGCTCCGGCTCGCCGCCGATTTGCAGAATCGCTACGTCTCTATCGGGCATCATTCCCCAGCGATCCAGTGCATAACGAATCGAGAAATCGCTTGCCCCGCCCAGCCGTGAAATTCCGACTCTCTTACCTCGGAGACCATTCACCTCGCGGATGTCGGATTGCGAGAGAATCTTAAAGATGAAAGTGTTGAGCGTTGCCGTCAGGCCGACAAAATCCGCCCCGGCCATGTTCGCATTGATATTGGCAACGCCGCCGCTGGTAAGAAAGCGGATCTCCCCGGCGAGCGCCGCCTGAATGGCGCGCGAACTCACCGGGATGTAGAGTAGTTCCGCATCCAGGCCGTGCTTACGCGGAAGATCCAATTCCTTCATCAGATAAAGCGGCGTCATCTGAATCGAGATGGAGGTGTAGGCCGCGCGAATTTTAGGCGGCGCCTGTGCGCCCGCGAAGGCAGGAAGGAAGAGCACTGCAACGATGGAAAGAAGCGGTCGCATCGTGTTAACCTCAGCTCCGACTTAGCGGTCTCTGCGCTAGGGGTATCTCCTCCGCGCCGGTGAAAGCATATCGCTCTAAGGCGTCGGTGTTAAGCTCGATGCCGAGGCCGGGGCCTTCGGGCGGCCGCATGAAACCGCCGTGAGCCTCAAGCGGTTCCTTGAGAAGTTCCGTGCGCAGCGGGTTCGCGGTGCAGTCAAGTTCCATAACCATGCCGTTTTCCAGGGCGGCGGCGAGATGGAGACTGGCGGCGAGCGCCACTCCGTCACCCCATGTGTGAAGAGAGATCGGGAGCCCATGCCCGGCCGCCAGGGCGGCAATCCGTTTCACCTCGCTGACGCCGCCGGCGCGCGCGACATCGGGCTGCAGGATATCCACCGCGCCGCGGGCGATAAACTGCTCGAAAGCAAAACGGGTGTGAAGATTCTCACCGAGGGCGATGGGAACCCGACAAGCGGCTCTGAGTTGCGCGTGGCTCTCGATGTCCTCGAAGAAAAGAGGCTCCTCAAACCAGACGATCCGGTTTTCCCCCAGCACCGCCGCCGCGCGAAGAGCCGCACCGAGGTCGTAGCCCATGTTCGCGTCCGTCATGATCGGAAAATTCTCCCCCAGGGCGTCGCGCACGGCCCGGACCCGCTCCATATCCTGCGCTAAGTCAAAACCGAGCTTGATCTTTACTCCTTTAAAGCCCTGCTCGGCGAAGGCCACGGCCTTTTTTACCATGCCGGCCGTTTTTTCCGGATAGAGCGCAGTGGCATAAACCTCGACCTTCGCGCGCCGGGCGCCGCCCAACAATTCATATACCGGCGCGTTCTTGGCCTTTCCGTGGATATCCCAAAGCGCGATGTCCACACCGCTCAACGCGACCACTCCGATGCCTCTAGAGCCAAGCTGCCTCACGCCGGCGCGGAAGTAGGCCTTTTCCCAGATCTCTTCGGGCTCAGTGGGATCCATTCCCACCACGACCGGCTTAAAGACTTTTTCGACGATTTGCTCGATGATTGCGCCGTTCCCGGAGCAGGAGCCGATGCCGCTGATGCCCGCGTCGGTTTCGACTTGGACCAGCACGGTGGTACGAGAGGTTCTCAGCCCGCTACGGCTTATTAACTGACCTTCGGCGGGAATGTCTGCCTTGAGGCGGATGGTTCGAAGGTCGGTGATTTTCATGGTCCTATCAGCGGAAGTAGTTGTGGTACTCGTTGTTGTAGCGGTTGTAGTCTTCGCTCGAGGCGGGGTTCACGACCAGGAGCTTATGACCTTGAATGAGGCGGGGCGGATCGGGGAGAACGTCTTTGCGCGCCGGAACGCGGCTCAGGCTCCGCATCACTTTCTGCCCCTCTTCGGAGATCACATAGTCGACGAACAGTCTGCCCGCGGCCGGATGTGAATTCTTCGCCGTCACTCCGATGACGATCGAATAGACGAAGTGCGGCTGGAGCGCCACCCAGTCGATCGGCGCGCCGAGCTTTTTAAGCTCCTCGACGCTCGTGGGATACTGCGAGACGACCAGGGGAAATTCACCGGCCACCAGCAATTGCCCGGTGATGGTGTTGCCGTCGCGCGGTTGAATCCCTTGCTTGCTCAGCACCTCCATATATTTTTTCCCCTTCTCCTCGCCCATCATCTGGAGCATCGCGACGTACCATTCCGTTTTGTTGAGGTCCATCCCCAACTTTCCCCTCCACTTCGGCAGGAGCAGGTCTTCGTAACTCTTCGGCACCTCGTCGGGCTTGACCAGACGGGTGTTGTAGGCCACGGTCATGGCGTTGACGTAGGCCGTCGTCCAGTAGCCCTCTCTATCTTTAAACGCATCGGCATACGCGGCGCGCTCCGGCGAATTATACTTTCCGAGCAGACCCCGTTGCTGCAGCGTCATGATCGGAAAAATGCTCGACTGGTAAACGTCGGGAAAAAACCGGCCCGCTTTGACCTCGGTTAAGTATCTCGCCAGCAGCTTGTCCTTGCCGGCGCGGAAATATTCGAACTGGATAAACGGGTATTTTTTCTCAAACGCGGCCTTGAAGGCGTTGGCATCGGCCGTCGCATAGGCGGCGTAAACCACCACCTTGCCTTCTTTCTTTGCCTCCTCGATGAGCTTGGCGCGCTCAGTCGAGGCGCTTTGGCCTTGAACATGCGGGGAAAGGGAAAAAGGGGTGACGAAAAATACCAGCAAGAAAATCAATCGTCGCATATTGCCTCCGAGCAAGAAAGTCTTGGGTCACGCCATTGCCCACAACTGTCCTTGTACCGGCTCGCCGTCGACATGAACATAGTCGTTCGAATCTTCGCTTCGGCTCCTGCCCGCGACATCGATCCTGGTGAGAGTCGGCTTCCCCTTACGGGCGGAAAAGCGCAGCAACACGAGCGGCTCCGAACCTGAATTCTGAAACCAGTAGTACCAGCCTTCCGGGAGCATGATACCCCGGCCTCGCTTAAGCACAGTGGCCTTGTTCTCTTTGTCATAGAAGGTCGCCTCGCCGTCCATGACTACAAAGGCGTGGTCTTCCCCTGGATGAGTGTGGAGCGTATTTTTGCGGCCCGGCGTATAATAGTTAAGGCCGACAGAAACCATATCCGTGCGAGAGAGGGGCATATGGCTTCGGCCCCCGGTCAAAACAGGTGTCTCCAGTTTGAAGGTCTCTGCTTTCATTCTCTTCTCCCTCCTCCCGGTCCGACGTTCCTATAGTGATCTAGTTGAAGGGCGGGGCGGCTGTCAAGCAACCGTTCGCGCCCTCGTTTTGCATTCGGCCTGGAACTTATGGTTTGATACTAAGCGTAAGCGCATTCCGCTTTAGAAGGAGAGTCACAGATGGGAAACATCGGTTTGTGTTTTGTCAATCCGGCGCCGCAGATTCAACCGGGTTACGTCACGACCCTGGCAAAGAAGGCTGAGGAGATCGGTCTCCACTCGCTCTGGGTGATCGACCGGATCGCTTACGACAACCTGGAGCCGCTCACGCTGTTGGCGGCGGCAGCGGGAGCAACCACAAAGATCCGGCTTGGAACCTCGGTCCTGCTTGTTGGCACTAGACATCCGACGCTGCTGGCCAAGACCGTTGCGACGCTGGACTTCATCTCCGGCGGCCGCTTCACTCTGGGGGTGGGCTTCGGCAGCCGGGAGAGCGACTTTACCGCAGTGGAGATTCCCTATGAGCACCGCGGGAGTCGCGCCGAGGAGGCCGTGAAGTTGATGAAACGGCTCTGGACAGAGGACAACGTCACGCACAAGGGGAAATTTTTTAAAATCGAAAACGTCACGATCGGCCCGCGCCCGCTACAGCGCCCCCACCCTCCGATCTGGATGGGAGGGAGCGCAGAAACTGCGCTCAACCGCGCCGGCCGGTTGGCCGACGGCTACATCTGCGGCAGTTCGGCGATCCCGGAGTTTCCTTCGGTGTGGGAGAAGATCGCCGGCTTCGCCGTCGCGGCAGGGCGCAAGCCCGAAGCGATCGAAAAAGCCGGCCTCACTTTTATAACGATCGACGAGAACAAGGCCAAGGCGGTGGAGGACTGCGCGGCGTATCTCAATCGCTACTATGGGAAGGTACGAATGGACGTCGAAAAGACGTTCCCGGTCGGCGCGCCCGAGGCCTGCGCCGAGCGCATCCGCCTGTTCTTCTCCAAGGGGCTGGACACGCTGATCATCGGCCTGGCCCGGCCTGACCTAAGACAGCTCGATCTCTTGGGAGAAAAAGTGCTGCCGCTGGTAAATCGCTAACAGGCCAAAAAACGGCTGACGTGCAGCCCGATGGGTATCGCAAAGCTCAACCCATCCTACATTTTATCGGGGAATTCGTAGGATGGGTGGAAGCGCCATGCGCCGATACCCATCTCACGGGGTTGCGGGAATTAAATTAGAGAAGGTATTGCGGGCCTGTTACGCAGCCGGTTTCGACCACTGAAAGTTCTTGTCCTTATAAACTTCTTCCGGCATCAGGCTCGTGAGACCATGCTTTGAGAGCTCTTCGGCAAACCTGCGCCGAACGCTTGGGTCCTCGTCCGGATATTCGATCTGGTCTTTCGCCCGGTCCTCGACCTTTTCCGCGTGGCCGTGGAACTGCATCGGCGGATGGAGCGCGAGGTAGCGCGCCGGCGTCGAGCCGATGTTGAAATGCTGGTGAAACCATTTGTTCGGCGGCACGAACATGCTCGCCTCATGCCACGGCACCACCACCTTCTCTTTTCCCTCTTCCCACATGATCGAGTAGCCTTCGCCGACCGGAATGACGATCACGCGCCCCGGGCCGTGGCGATGGGCCTTCTTGTAGGTCCGCGAGTCGAATAGCGACATATGACAGGACATCTCCGAATCGTGAAATTGGATATAGACGCTGCGGCCGCCGGCGCCTCTCCTCTGGTTGGTGTCGAGCTTGTCCCAGGCCCTCATGTCGGGAAAAAAGTTGCCGTACCAATACACACTTCTGTACCATGTCGCGTCGAGGGTGGTGTTCTTCACCATCTTGGCCTCGGAATAGAAATCC
This sequence comes from Binatia bacterium, assembly GCA_041483675.1. Classification (GTDB taxonomy): domain Bacteria; phylum Desulfobacterota; class Binatia; order UBA9968; family UBA9968; genus 2-12-FULL-60-19. Next base: position 53,611 of record JBGPGE010000012.1, on the reverse strand, counting down.
GCCTCTTGACCGGCCGCGATTTCGGGCGCCTCGTAAGGATTGGAAAAGAGAAAATTGGGATCCCGCACCGCCGACAACGCGAGAGGGAGATAGCTATAGTGCAACAGGCGCACAGGCTTGTCTCCCTGCATGTTGCTGAACTGATGCCGGCTGTTGTGAGGAATGAGAAACATGCTGTGTTTTTGCCACTCGAAGCTCTTTTTCGACTTTCCCCCCGCGGTCGCGAGCGTCGTGAGGCCGCGCCCCTCAACGACGTAAACGATCTCGTCGAGAGCGAACTTAACCGGCGGGAGCGTTTTGCCGGGAGCGATCTCCGTCACGCGGGCGGCGGTTACCCCCTCCTGCCCCGTGAGTTGGATGAAAGCGGTGTTGCATTGCCGCTCCTCCCACCAGCCCAGCTCCAATGTCCGCAAATCCGCGATGTAGTAACCCCGGTAAATCGGCACGCCCCGCGACTCCATCCACTCGTCATAGGTAAAATGCTTGCTCCACATGTTCCGAACCGCTTCAATGCCCTTTGTCATCTAACTGCCTCCTCCGTAGGTTTCTGTCGCTCAAATCATTCGCTTCAAGTTAATATGTTACCATCTAGCCGCCGCCATGACGAGGACGGTGCCGACCGCCACGCACGTCGCGCCGGATCAGGATGTGCGAAGAGGCGAAAAAGAGCGCGGCCTGGAGCGCGAAATACTCGGCCATGTTCCGCCGCCCGCCGCTAGCCCAACTGGGTCGACGGAAACATCAACGACTTCACCGTGACCGGGATCACCTCGGTGATTCCCATCGGAACGCCGATGTCGATGTAGTCCAGGTCGCCCACATCGATCCCGTCGACGGCGATCACTTCCGGCGCGAGTTTGAGCTCCTCCTTGAGAATCGCCCCCAGAGACTTCGCCACATCAATGTCGAACGCGAGATAGACCGGGCTTGTGACACCGGAGTCGCGCACCACCGCGACGATTCCCTCGGCGATCTTTCTGATCGACTGGTAGTCCGGCTGATCGTCGAGCGAAAACGCCAGCGCCAGGCCCGAAGTCAAAGCGGGGAGGTCGAACTTAGCCAACCCTTGTCTCAGGTTTTCCGCCGCGGAAGCTTGCCCATTGAGCGGTACGCGGATGACTTTTAAGCCGAAGGCCGGCAGCGCCTTGACGCTCGATATATAGCTCGTTGTCCCGCTGGCTTGGATGGTGTACTCGCCCGCGCCGATGACGGTGGCGCGGATCCCTTCGTTCGGCTCGCGCAGCAGATCCTGCTTGGGATACTTCTTCAGCTGCTCCCTCACACACTTTCCGAGCAGCGGCCCGACGTCGCCATAGGAGTTACGATCGTGATCGTAGATGTGCTCGGAGACGCCGCCGGAAAAAACAATACTGCCGATCTCGCCGAGCCCGCGGTAGTTTTTCAACGGCTCGGTGACCATCAGCTGCCTGGCCAGCGCGGACGTGGGGCCGCCGTCGATCACCTCGAAGAGGATTTTCGCCATGAAGGCGGCAAAATCATCCTTTTGCTTGGCCGTGACTTTCTGTCCCAAGGCGACGCTGTAGCCGAGCTGTTTCATGATGTCCCGGCCCGCGTCTTCGACCCGGGTGACGACATCCGAATCGTCGAAGGCGATCAGGCGCGCCCCGATGTTGATCGAAGCAGTCTGCCCCACGGTCCCATCCTGAATCAGGGAAAACTTGGTCGTGCCGCCGCCCATATCCACATTCAGCACCGCTGTCTTTTCCCGTTTGGAGAGATCGACCGCGCCGGAGCCGTACGCCGCCAACAGCGCCTCGTGGTTCGGGCCGGCCGAGGCGCAGATAAACTTGCCCGAGTCCTTGGCGAAAAACTCGACTATCGGCCGGGCGTTTTCCTTTTTCAGCGCCTCGCCGGTGATCACCACCGCTCCGGTATCGATGTCGTCGGGTGTGAAGCCGGCTTCCCGGTAGGCCAGGTGGATGAAATCCTTGACTTTCTCCGTGTCGATCAGCGTGCCGGAAAGATAGGGCGTCAGCATGATCTTGGAGCGATAGAGCACCTCGCGGTCGGTCACGCGAAAGCGGCCCGAATGGGAAGCGCCCTCGCGCCTGAGAGTCAGGTGAGAGAAAACCAGATGCGACGTGGAGGAGCCGATGTCGATGCCCACGCTACGGAGCGTGAACATCTCCAGCCCTTCGATGTCTTCGACCACGGTGTTGGGGCCGATCTCATAAGGCTCGCCGTGGTCGTGCTCGTTATCGTGATCGTCGTGCATGATGTCGCTTGAACCTCACTTCTTTCCCATGCCCTTGGACCATTCGAAGTTGCGGTCCGCGTAGGCCTCCGGAGGTATGAGCGACTTGAGCCCTCGCTTGCCCAGCTCCTCCTCGAATTTTTTTCTGATCCACGGATCTTCGTCGGGATATTCGATCTGATCCTTCGCCCGGTCTTCGATCTTCTCGGCGTGGCCGTGAAACTGCATCGGCGGGTGGAAGGCCAGGTAGCGCGCGGGCGTCCCGCCGGCGTTGAAATGCTGATGAAACCATTTGTTGGGCGGCACGAGCAGGCTGCATTCGTGCCACGGACAGACGATCTTTTCTTTTCCCTCTTCCCACATGATCGAGTAGCCTTCGCCGGCCGGGATCACGATCACGCGCCCCGGGCCGTGGCGATGGGCCTTTTTGTAGGTCTGGGCGGCGAATACCGACATGTGCGCCGAGAGCTCCGAGTGCGGAAACTGAATATAGACGGTCTGGCCGCCGGCGCCGCGCCGCTTGTTGGCTTCGAGCCGGTCCCAGGCCCGCATGTCGGGAAAGAAATTGCCGTACCAGAAAGAGTTGAGGCTCAAGAACTCGTCGCGCTCCTGCGCCTGAATCTCCTTGGCTTCGGAGTAAAAATCGCCCTCGGCCGCGGAGTCGGCTTTCAATTCATAGGGATTGCCGAAATAGAAATCCGGCTCGGGCAGCGCCGACAAGGCGAGCGGAAGATAGCTGTAGTGGAGCAGCCTGACCGGCTTGTCTCCCTGCATGTTGGCGAGCTGGTGCGTGTAGCCGTGCGGAATCAGGAACATGCTGTGGGCCTGCCATTCAAAATTCTTTTTCGGCCGGTCTTTGCCCGCCCAGATCGTGGCGAGTCCCCGCCCCTGAGCTACGTAGACGATCTCGTCGAGCGCGAACTTGACCGGCGGCAGGGTCTTGCCCGGAGCGATCTCCGTGACCCGCGCGGCGCTCACGCCTTCCTGCCCCATCAACTGAATGAAAGCGGCGTTGCACTGCCGCTCCTCCCACCAGGCGAGTTCCAGCGTTCGTATATCCTCAATGTAAAAGCCCTTGTGGATCGGCAAGCCGACAGACTCCATCCACAGGTCATAGGAAAACTTCTTGCTCCACATCGTGCGCGCAGGCGCCGCTGCATTTGCCATATCGTTGCCTCCTGAAACTATTTTCTCGCTTCTTTGGCCGCCACCTGGAGCCGCACCAACGCGCGCCTGAGGGCGGCTTCCGCCGCGACCGCCTGTTTTTCTTCGCGGCTCAATTCGTCCAAATGTTTCTCCGCGCGCTCTTTGGCCCGGCGGGCGCGCTCGACGTCGATCTCACCGCTGAACTCGGCGGCGTTTGCCAGCACCGTCATGACATCACCCACGACCTCGGCGTAGCCCCCGCTGAGCGCTAGATGCGTCCGCTCGCCGCCCCGCTTGTAGCTCATCTCCCCCGGCTCCAGCAGAGTCAGGAAAGAGATGTGCAGCGGCAGCACGCCGAACTCGCCCAACGCGCCGGGTCCCGTCACCTCATCGACCTCGTCGTCCAACAGCAGCCGATTCAGCGTCACCAGTCTAAGTCTTATCTTACCTGCCATTACGTCACCGATGCAAAGGCGTGAGGCTGTAGGGGCAGGTTTGAAACCTGCCCCTACCCTTGCCTTCTGCCTGCTTCAGCCGGAGGCTGATCCGCCGATCTTTTTGGCGGAGCCTTCTGCCTGCTGCCTTCTTACTGCGCCGCCATCTTCTTTGCCTTCTCGACCGCCTGCTCGATGGTCCCGACCATGTAGAAAGCCTGTTCCGGGATCTCGTCGTGCTTGCCGTCGACGATCTCTTTAAATCCCCGGATCGTCTCTTTCAACTCCACATAGGCCCCGGGAGTTCCGGTAAAGACCTCGGCGACGTGAAACGGCTGCGACAGAAAGCGCTGGATCTTCCGCGCCCGGGCGACGGCGAGCTTGTCGTCCTCGGAAAGCTCGTCCATGCCGAGAATCGCGATGATGTCTTGCAAATCTTTATAGCGTTGCAGGATCACCTGCACCTGGCGGGCGACGTTATAATGTTCCGCGCCGACGACGTGCGGGTCTAAAATCCGGGAGGTCGAATCCAGCGGATCGACCGCCGGATAGATCCCCAGCTCGGCAATCTGGCGCGACAGAACCGTGGTCGCGTCGAGATGGGCGAAAGTGGTCGCCGGCGCCGGGTCGGTCAGGTCGTCCGCCGGCACGTAGATCGCCTGGACGGAAGTGATCGATCCTTTGCGCGTCGAGGTGATCCGCTCCTGCAGCTCGCCCAGGTCCGTGGACAGAGTCGGCTGGTAGCCGACGGCCGACGGCATGCGCCCGAGCAGCGTGGAAACTTCCGAGTTCGCCTGCGTGAAACGGAAAATATTGTCGATGAACAGCAGCACGTCCCGCCCTTCGTCGTCGCGGAAATATTCCGCGAGGGTCAGCGCCGTGAGCGCGACCCGGGCGCGGGCGCCGGGCGGCTCGTTCATCTGGCCGTAGACCAGCGCGGCCTTATTGATAACGCCCGATTCCTTCATCTCCAGCCAGAGGTCGTTTCCTTCGCGCGTTCGCTCGCCGACGCCGCCGAAGACAGAGTAGCCGCCGTGCTTCATGGCGACGTTGTTGATCAGCTCCATGAGAATGACGGTTTTGCCGACGCCGGCGCCGCCGAACAGACCGACCTTTCCGCCGCGCGCGTAGGGCGCCAGGAGATCGACGACTTTGATACCGGTCTCCAGGGCCTGAACTTTGGTCGCCTGATCGACGAACTCGGGCGCCGAGCGGTGGATCGGGTGATGCTTCTTGGCGTTGATCGGCCCCCCTTCGTCCACCGGCTCGCCGATGACATTGAGCACGCGGCCCAGCGTTTCCGGTCCGACCGGCACGGTGATGCCGCTTCCCGTGTCCATCACATCCATGCCCCGGACCAACCCCTCGGCGCTATCCATAGCGACGGTACGAACCGTGTTCTCGCCCAAGTGCTGCGCCACTTCGAGGACCAGGTTCCACTCGGCCGCGCTGATCGCCGGGTTGGTCACTTTGAGCGCGTTATAGATCGGCGGCAGCGCGCCGTCGGAGAACTCGACATCGACGACCGCTCCCAGGACCTGGGTTATCTTCCCCGTATTGTTCATCGCTTCCAAACCTCCGGATTTCTCCACCTGTCGTGTGCGTGCCGGCGCCTTGCGCCTCGTGCCCGTAGACTCAGGTTTCTTGGCTTTTCGAACAGAACGGCGCCGTTTTATCACTTCAAAGCTTCCGCCGTTCCGACAATCTCCATCAGCTCCCGCGTGATCGAAGCCTGGCGCGCCCGGTTCATCTGGAGCGTCAGGCTCCCCATCATCTTCGACGCGTTCGTGGTCGCCGAATCCATCGCCGTCATGCGCGCGCCATGCTCGCTGGCGGCGGCCTCCAACAGCGCGCGGCAGATCCCGACCTCGATGACTTTCGGCAACAGACTCGCCAGCAGCTCCTTGACCCCCGGCTCGTAGAGATACTCGGTCAGCGGTTCCGCGCTCTCTTTTTCCAACAGGGTGACGGGCAACAATTTCTCCAGCGTCGGCGCCTGCGACAGCGCCGAGCGGAAGCGGCTGTAGAGAATATAGACCGCGTCCGTCTCGCCGCCGACAAAGCGGCCGATCAGTTTCTGGGCCAGCTCGCCCGCCAGCTCCTCCGCCGGGGTCGAAAGAATATTCAGGTAGCGGTCGGCGATCGCGGCCCCACGCCGGCGAAAATAATCCGCCCCCTTGCGCCCCACCAACGCGAGCTGAATCTCCTTGGCGGCGCCTTCGCGGCGAATAAATCCCTCGGCCATCCGGATCAAATTGGCGTTGTAACCGCCGCACAGCCCGCGGTCGGAAGTGAGCAGCACGAACTGGATTCGTTTTTCCTCGCGCGCTCCGAGCAGCGGATGCGCCTCGCCGGAGACGCGCGCGGAGAGATTTTTAAACAGCTCGGCCATTTTTTCGGCGTAGGGGCGCGCCTGCACCACCGCCTCCTGCGCGCGGCGCAGCTTGGCGGCGGAGACCATCTTCATCGCCTTGGTGATCTGCTGCGTGTTGCGGATCGAGCCGATCCGCTTGCGTATCGCTTTGAGCGTCGCCATTACGCCTTAAAAATCCCCTTGAATTCTTCCAGCGCCTTGGTTATCCGGGCGCGGAGATCGCCGTCGAGCTCCCGTTTTTTTAGAATGTCGGCGAAGATGGTTGGATGCTTCGATCCGATAAAGGAGTAAAGCTCCTCCTCGTATTTTTTGAGCGCCGTGACCGGCAGCTCATCGACGAAGCCGTTGGTGCCGGCGAAGATGATCAGGATCTGCTTTTCAACCGCCAGCGGCTCGTACTGCCCCTGCTTCAACAGCTCCACCAGCCGGCTGCCGCGATTGAGCTGGCGCTGCGTCGCCTGGTCGAGATCCGATCCGAACTGCGCGAAGGCCGCCATCTCGCGGTACTGCGCCAGTTCGAGGCGGAGGGTGCCGGCGACCTGCTTCATCGCCTTCATCTGGGCGTTGCCGCCAACCCGGGAGACCGAGATGCCGACGTTGATCGCGGGTCTCACGCCGGAATAGAAAAGATCGCTTTCCAAGAAAATCTGGCCGTCGGTGATGGAGATCACGTTGGTCGGGATGTAAGCCGACACGTCGCCTGCCTGGGTTTCGATGATCGGCAGCGCCGTGAGCGAGCCGCCGCCCCGCGCGTCGGAGAGCTTCGCCGCGCGCTCCAACAGGCGCGAGTGGAGGTAAAAAACGTCGCCGGGAAAGGCCTCGCGTCCGGGCGGCCGACGCAGCAGCAAGGAGAGCTGGCGGTAGGCGACGGCATGCTTCGAGAGATCGTCATAGACCAACAATGCATGGCCGCCGTTGTCGCGGATGTGCTCGCCCATAGTGCAGCCGCTGTAGGGTGCGATGTATTGGAGCGGCGCGGATTCCGAAGCCGTCGCGGCAACGACGATGGTGTAGTCCATGGCGCCGGATTCTCTGAGCTTATCCACGACCTGGGCGACCGTCGAGCGCTTCTGGCCGATGGCGACGTAGATGCAGGTGACGTTGCCGCCCTTCTGGTTGATGATGGCGTCGATCGCGACCGCGGTTTTGCCGGTCTGCCGGTCGCCGATGATCAGTTCGCGCTGCCCCCGGCCGATGGGAATCATCCCGTCGATCGCTTTGAGGCCGGTCTGCAGCGGCTCTTTGACCGGCTGGCGGGCGACGATGCCCGGCGCTTTGATTTCGATTCTCCGGCGATCCTTGGTGTCGATCGGGCCCCGCCCGTCGATCGGCTCGCCCAACGCATTCACCACGCGCCCCACCAGCGCCGCGCCCACCGGCACCTCGGCGATTCTGCCGGTTCGTTTGACCGTGTCGCCCTCTTTGATCATGTGGGTTTCGCCGAACAGCGCCGCGCCGACGTTGTCTTCTTCGAGATTCAACGCGAGGCCGTAAATCCCGTGCGGAAATTCGAGCAGCTCCCCCGCGGCGACTTTATCGAGACCGTAGATGCGCGCGATGCCGTCGCCGGTGGAGATCACCGTGCCGATCTCCTGGACTTCGACAGTCTTATCGTAGTCGCGGATCTGCTCTTTGATAATGCGGCTGATTTCCGCCGTGCCGATTTCCATGAGGTTCCTCCCTAATAGCCGCGCTCGATGCGCTCTTTCATTTTTTCAAGTTGGGTCCGCACGCTGCCGTCGTAAACTTTGCCTTCCAGGTGAATCACCACTCCGGCGACGATGCTCGGATCGTTCTCCTGGCCGAGAACCACCTGCTTGCCCGAGACCTTCTCCAGCGCCGCGCTGAGCCGCTTGATATCGTTCTCCTCCACCGGGCCCGCCGCTACGAGCTTCGCCTCCACCCGGCCGTTCTTCTCATCCAGCAGTCTCCGGTAGCGCGAGATAATGGACGGAAGGTAGGGCAGACGATCGCGCTCGAGCAGGAACGCCACGGAATTAGCAACCAGCGGCGAAAGTTTAAGACTCCGCGCTATCTGAGTGAGAACATTCTTTCGATTTTCCGCGGAAAAGGCCGGATTAGTAAGAACCAGCCTCAATTCGGTCGCCAAATAGATGGAGTTGAAGCGCTCGATCTCCTGCCCGATCTCTTCCTCGCGTTTCGCCTCGAGCGCGAGCTGGAAAAGGGCCTTGGCGTAGCGCCGGCTTAAGCTCCCCTCGATCATCGCGCGCCCCCGACCTCGCTCAGGAACTCCTCCACCATCCGTCTCCGGTCGGCGGCCGTCAGGTTATCCTGCACGAGCTTTCCGGCGGACGCTTGAGCCGCGCGCGCGATCTCTCGCCGCAATTCCTGCCGCGCCAGCTTGGTCTCCTGATCGGCCAGAAAATCGGCGTCGGCGTTGATTCTCGCCGCCGACTCCTCCGCCTCGGCCAGGAGCCTCGTTTTTTCTCTCTCTCCCTCCGCCTTGAGCGCATCACGAATCTGACGGGTCTCTTGATCGAGCCGTTGTAGCCGGCCTTTATAATCGCGCAGCAGCGCCTCGGCCCGCTGCTTCGCCTCGCCGGACTCCTTCAGGGCGGCGATAACCTGCTCGCGCCGCGACTTGAGATAGTCTCGGGCGAGGGGGAGAGCATAGCGCTTTAAGAGGTAAACAAAGATCAGAAAGTTGATGAGGGGAAAGAGGAGCTGGCCTATCGCGGGCGCATGCTCCTCGGCCGCGGCGGCGGGCGCCGCCCAGAGCAGGGTCAATAATAGGGCCATGAAAAAATTCATCCGATTTTCCTACCCAAAACTTTTTCCGCCATCTGGCGCGCGATCTCCTCGGCCTCGCGCGCGGCGAATTGCCGGGCTTTGACCATCTCTTGTCGCACTTCCTCGCGCACGGCCGCGAGTTTCCCCGCCGCCTGCTCACGCGCCTGGGTCAAGATCCGCTCGCGCCCGCTGCGGGCCTCCTGGAGGATGCCCTCCTTCAGCGCCGCGCCCTGATCCCGCGCTTTTGCCACCGCGCTCTCATAGTCGGCCTGCAGCCGCTCGCCCTCCGCCGTCAGCGCCGTCGCTTCGCTCCTGACCCCTTCGGTCTTTTTCTCCCGCTCTTCGAGTAAAGCGATAAACGGTGTGAAAAGCAGCCGCCTTAACAGAAATAACAGGGCCAGAAAAAGAACGACTTGTACGACGAACGTGTAATCCAGCTTGATCATAAATCAGCGGGCGACCTGCCTTGTAAACGTCTCGCCAAGCCCACGGGCTATGGCCGATCGGCCATGAGCCTGGTTCCACGCGATCTGTGGAAATAACCTGAAGTGGGGAAAAGTCGGGCGGCGTTCCGAAAGCTATTTCTCCAATGTCGTAATGAATTTGGGAGCGCCGCCCTCAAGGACCTTCTCGCCGGTCGAACTCAGCGGATTCTTAACCTTACGTTTCTCTTTGACCCCACCCATCGTGCAGTAACCGTCGAACACCACGCCTTCGGTCACGACGATTCGCGGGGCGACGATGTTGCCCACAACGTGGGCCGGCGCGCCAAGCTCGATCTTATCCGTCGCAGTCACGTCCCCTTCGACCTGGCCGTGGATCACAATCACGTCGCCGGAAACCTTGGCCCGAATCTCCGCCCCTTCGCCGATGGTGAGAATGCCGTTGCACAGCACCTCTCCGTCTACGTTGCCGTCAACCCGGGCGGCGCCGTGGAACGTCAAGCGGCCGGTCACCCGACTCCCTTTGTAGAGATAGGCTACCGTCTCCTCTCCCGAAAGCTCGATCACGCCGCCTTCGTCGAGCGTCGCCGAACTCTCGGTCAGATCGGGTCGATCTTCAACCAGCCCCTTGGATTCTCGGGGGCCGCGACCAAACCAGGCCATGACTGCAAGACCCCCCTTGACAGACGAATTTTTTCTATAACACCCAGGAAAACCGATGTCAAAGGAAGTAGCCGGGTTTTTGGCCGGAAATCGGCGGAATAGCCTACTTCCCTGGCCCCGCCTTGGCGGAATCAAAGACAAGCGGCCCTTGCTCCCGCGCCTCGCCCCGCAAAACACCCTTCTGCACCTTTGAACTCGGCGTTTTGGGGAGAGAATCGCGGTATTCGATATAGCGCGGGACTTTGAAGGCGGCAAGATGCTTGTTGCAGAAGGCCCGGATCTCTTCGGGGGGCAAAGTTTCGGGCGTGGCGGGTGGTTTGAGGACGATGCACGCCTTCACTTCCTCCTGGCGGATCGGGTCGGGGATGCCGATGACGGCGGATTCGGCGATAAGCGGATGGGAGTTGAGGACCCGCTCGACCTCTTCCGCGGAGATATTTTCATCGCCGCGCTTGATGACATCCTTCTTTCGGTCGATGAAATAGAGCAAGCCGTCGTCGAGATAACCTAGATCGCCGGTGTAGAGCCACCCGTCTCGTAGAGCGTCCGCACTGGCGGCGGGATTTTTGTAATAACCTTTCATCACCGTCGGGCTTTGCTTGACGATCTCGCCCAACTGTCCCGGCGCGCATTCAGTGCCGCTTTCGTCCAGGATTCGCAGCTTGTGGACCTCCGGGGCGACGGGCAGACCGCAACTGCCGAGTTTTCTTTTGGTTTTATCCTGCAGGCCGATCACGCTCAGCAGATCTTCGGTGAGACTATAAGAGCCGACGATGGTAGCGCCGAAGCGCGCTTCAAAGCGAAGATGGGCCTCGGGCGGGAGCAGCGCGACGGCGAGGCGGAGCGGGTTTTTTGCATCGTCGGCCTTTTCCGGAAGATTCAGCAGAATATTCGGGATCGTGCGCATCAGGCTTGAGGTCGTTACGTTGTGCGCGCGGACTTGATCCCAGAAATGGGAGGCGCTGAATTTTTCTGTTAATAATATGCTCCCGCCGACCGACATCATCGCAATCGCCATGTGGCAGAGGGCGTTGACGTGAAACAGCGGCAACATGACGAAGACCCGGTCATTTTCATTCCATCCCAGAGCTTCGGCCCGCTGCCGCGGCGCGAAGGAGTAGGCATACTGCGTGAGCATGACCCCTTTGGGACGGTCGGTTGTCCCGGAGGTGTAGGTGATCGAGGCTATCTCGTCAGGTTGCACGGCCATGGGCGTGAAGTCAGTCGATGCCCCGTGGAGAAACTCATCCCAGGACAGGCACTCTGCCTGGTTATCTTTTTGCAGGGCGATGACGCGCCTTAACCGCGGGCAGCTCCCCCTTATCCGCTCCACCAGCGGGAGAAAAGCCCGATGCGTGATGAGATAACTCGATTCCGAGTGGTTTAAGACGTAGCCTGTCTCCTCAGCGGAGGAAGCCGTATTGATCGGTACGAAGAGCGCGCCGATCTCGGCCGCGGCAAAAACAGTGAAGAGAAACTGCGGGCAATTGTCGAGCATCAGGGCGACCTTGTCGCCCCGCTTCACGCCCAGGCGTAGAAAAGCATTGGCAACGCTGTGGACCTCGCCCTCGAACTCTCTGTAGGTCAGCCTCAGGTCATTGAACAGAAGCAGGAGGTTGTCGGGGTTCTTCCGCTCCCGCAAGAGTTCCGGCAGCGTTGCCGGCGGTTGGCTCATTGCTCTTGCATACAGCCAATCAGCCGCCGGTTGCAAAGGGTTTACGGCCGCCAGGGGGTCTCTTGGAGGGCCGACGCGTGGGACGAGAAGATACTAACGTAGTTCGGGCTACTCTTAGCCCGTAGGAGCAGCGTAACACCGACGTATCGCGTCGGCCCGGAGAGAGATTCCCTGGCGGGCAGACCGCCGCCGGGCCTTTTTCAACAAACTCCAAATTCTTGACTTTCCAGAGGGAAAATGATTCTTTTCTACTTTCAGTTTACTGTTGGAGGAAAGAAATGGCGAAATATTTTGTTGCCGGTGAGTATCTGGACTCGGAGAGCAAACAGACGACCGAGGTGCGCAACCCGGCCACCGGCGAAGTAGTCGACACGGTTCCCAAGGGAACCGTCAACGACATCCGCAAAGCTATCGACGTAGCCGCCGGCGCGCTGAAAAAGTGGTCCCAGATGGCCCCGTCGAAGCGGGGCGCGGCGTTGCTCGCCGCCGGTCGGTTGATTCTCGAACAGGAAAAGGAGCTGGCGACTCTGCTCACCAAGGAGCAGGGAAAGCCGCTGCGCGAGTCGATCATGGAGATTCGCCGCTTCGTCCACACGCTCGACCATTACGGCGGCATGGCCAAGAGCCTCCGCACCGCCGCGGTGGTGCTCGACCACGGGCGGCATGGGCTTGTCCTGCGCAAGCCGCTCGGAGTCTGCGGCTCGATCGTGCCGTGGAATTTCCCGGTCTCCCTCATGGGCAACAAGCTCGGCCCCGCGCTCTTGTCCGGCAACACGGTCGTGGTTAAGCCCGCGGGGACGACTCCGCTCACCGACATCCGCTGCTGCGAGTTGATCGACAAGGCGATCCAGGCGGGCGGCGGGCCCAAAGGCGTCATCAACGTCGTCACCGGTCCCGGCAGCGTCGTCGGCGAAGAGCTGCTGGTCAATACGACGGTGCGTAAGATCGGCTTCACCGGCGCCACGGACACCGGCCGGCGCGTGATGCAATCGGCGGCCAAAGATTTTAAACACGTAACGCTGGAACTCGGCGGCAGCGATCCGATGATCGTCTGCGAGGACGCCGATATCGACCGGGCGGTGAGCGCCGCTTCCGTCGGCCGCTTCTTCAATTGCGGACAGGCCTGCCTGGCCGTTAAGCGACTCTATCTGGCCGACAAGATCGCCGACGTGTTCATCGCCAAGCTGGTAGAAAAAGTGAAGAAGCTGAGAATCGGGAACGGCATGGACCGTGAGACGATCATGGGGCCGCTCCATACCGCCGAACAGCGCAAAGAGGTCGAAGAGCAGGTAGAAGACGCGGTCAAGCGTGGCGGGAAGCTGCTCTTCGGCGCCGAGCGACCCAAGGGCGGCGCCTACGATAAGGGTTTCTACCTGCTGCCGACGCTCGTCGCCGACGTCGATCCGGAGTCCCGGATGATCAAAGAGGAAGTGTTCGGCCCGGCGCTGCCGATCGTCAGAGTGAAAGACCTCGAAGACGGCATCGCGCAGGCAAACAGCTCGATCTTCGGTCTCGGCTCCTCGGTCTGGACGCGCGACATCAACAAAGCGATGCTCGCCGCGGAAGAGATCGAAGCCGGCTATACCTGGATCAACTCGGCCCAGATCATCTACGATGAGCTGCCGTTCGGCGGCGTGAAGCAGAGCGGCCTCGGCAAGGAGCACGGCGAAGAGGCGATCGAGCACTACACAGAATCGAAATCGGTCGTCATCGCCACCGAGACACAGTCGGAAGCCGTGGGCGGGGAATAAATGCAAGTTAAAAGTAAAAAGGCAAAAGGTAAAACTTTTTACTTTTTACTTTTGCCTTTTGCCTTGTCATGAAGCTCGACCTTCCCGACATCTACAACGCGGCGACCACCTTTGTGGACGAGAACATCGCCCAGGGTCGGGGCAAGCGGGTCGCGATTTACTATAACGATCAGAAATTCACCTATCAGGATATCTACGAAAAGGTTAACCAGACCGGCAACGCGCTGAAAGAGCTGGGCGTCGAGATCGAGCAGCGCGTCCTGCTGGCCCTGCCCGACTCTCCCGAATTCGTCTTCAGTTTTTTCGGCGCGATCAAGATCGGCGCCGTGCCGATACCGACCAATCCGTGGATGAAGTCGAAGGACTACGAGTACCTGCTCCAGGACAGCCGCGCCAAAGTCGCCGTCATCCACGAATCGAGCCTGCCCGAGTTCGAACCGATCTGGAACCAGCCCCGCTACCTCAGAGCCGTCCTGGTCGTGGGCAAACCGAAAGGGCGCGCCGTCTCCTTCGACCTGTTCACCTCGAAAGCGTCCACCCGCCTTGAGCCCGAGCCGACGGCCAAAGACGATGTCAGCTGGTGGGCTTACACCTCCGGCAGCACCGGCTCGCCCAAAGGGGCGGTCCACTTGCAGCACGACATGATCACGATCACCGATCTTTTCGCGAAACCGGTGCTCGGCATGAACGAAAACGATCTCTGTTTCTCCGCCTCCAAGCTGTTTTTCTCCTACGGTCTGGGCAACTCGCTCTACTTTCCGTTTCGCTTCGGCGCCGCCACCGTCCTCTGGCCCGAGCGGCCCGACCCGGAAAAGATTCTCCGCGTGATCGACAAATACCATCCGACCTTCTTTTTCTCCGTGCCGACGCTTTACGCCCGGCTGCTCCGCGTGGAGCGAAATTACGACCTGAGGTCGCTTAGAATCTGCCTCTCCTCCGGCGAGCCGCTGCCGCCGGCGCTGTTCCACCAGTGGAAAGAGAAATATGGCCTGGAGCTGCTCGACGTCGTAGGCTCGACCGAGGCGACCCACGACTTTCTCGCCAACCGGCCGGGCCGGGCGAAGGCGGGGAGCAGCGGTGAAGTGACGCCCGCCTTCGAGGCGAAGATCGTCGACGACGAGGGGCGCGAGGCGCCGGTCGGCCAGGTGGGCAACCTGCTCGTCAAGGGCGACGCCACCGCTCCGTATTATTGGAACAAGCACGAGCAGACCAAGAAAGCGATGCTGGGCGACTGGCTCAAGACCGGCGACACCTACTATCGCGACGAAGAGGGTTACTACTGGTACTGCGGCCGCTCGGACGACATGATGAAGGTCGGCGGCCTGTGGGTTTCGCCGATCGAGATCGAAAATACATTGATGGAGCACGCCGCCGTCCTGGAAGCGGCGGTGGTGGGACAGCCCGATCACGACGGCCTGCTAAAGCCCAAGGCCTACGTGCTGCTCAAGAGCGAGTACAAGGCCAGCGACCAGCTTAAAGACGAGCTCCAGTCGCTGGTCAAAAGCCGGCTCGCGCCGTTCAAATACCCGCGTTGGGTCGATTTCGTCGACGAGCTGCCCAAGACCGTCACGGGGAAGATACAGAGATTCCGACTACGAAATCAGTAAGCGCTATTCTGCCTACTGCTTACTGCCTACTAAAGGAGAAACAGCGTGAGCCTCAAAGAACTCAAAGAGAACCTGGCATACTCCTGCAACATCCTCGCCAACGAGGGCCACTGGGACAACATCCTCGGTCACGTCTCGGTGCGCATCCCCGGTCAGAACAAGATCCTGATGAAGCCGCACAGCTTCGGCTTCGAGGAGATCCGCCCTCAGCACATCATCGTCGTCGACATCGCCACCGGCAAGAAGATTGAAGGCAAATACGAGCGCCACTCCGAGGTCTTCATCCACACCGAAATCATGAAGGCGCGTCCCGATGTGAACTGCGTGGTCCATTCTCATCCGCCCTACGCGATTGCGTTCGGATCGCTCGGCCAGAAGCTAAGGCCGATCAGCCACGAGGGAACTATTTTCCACGAAGGGCTGCCGACCTTCGACGCCACGACCGCGCTTATCCGCACGCCCGAACTCGGCGTCCAGGTGGCCAAGTCGCTGGCCAAGTGCCGCGGCGTGCTGATGAAGAATCACGGCTCGACCGTCGTCGGAGAGTCGATCGAAGTGGCGACGCTCTATGCGGTTTTTTTGGAGAAGGCCTGCCGCATCCAACTGCTCGCCACCGCCTCCGGCGAGCCGTCGTGGACGAGCGACGAAGAGTCGCCGGTCAAGTTCGAGCAGATTTATACGCCCCACCGGCTGGGCTCGATGTGGGACTACTTTGTCAGGCGGGCGAGACAAGCACGAAAAAGAAGTTAGGCTGGATTTGTTACAGCCGATGGCGGGATCACAGTAGAGTGGTGTCCGCAGGCGTGAACCGTGAAGGGCGACGGCACCGAACGCGAAGGTTGCCTAACAGTTGCGGCCTATTGCCGTCGACCGGAAGGGTTCGCGCCTGCGGACACTGAACCGTGCGAGCCAGAGAGCACTCTCCGCTATTTCCCCCCCAGCTTTTTAAAGAACCCTTCTTTCTCAAGCTCGGTCACGAAGCGCATATCCATGAGATCTTCCGCCTTGACCTGACGCGCGGCCGGCTCTTTCTCGCCCAGCTCGGTGAGGATCGCCTCGACGCCCTTTCGACTCACGTAGGGCGGGGTCGGAAGGTATTCTTGGAACTGGTTGTAGGCGTCTTCTAAAATGTCCTGCTCCTTCACCTTCGTATATTTCCCCAGCACCCTGATCCCGACCTGCTTGTTGGTCTTAAACAGGTGGACCGCTTCTGCGTAGGCCCGCACAACCCGCCGCACCGTATCTTCATTCGCCTTGATGTAGGCGCGGCTCGTGCCGATCGCCACCGAGACATACTCCGGCCCCTCTTTGGCGATATTCATAAGCTCGTTCAAGCCCGCCTTGCGCGCCCGGCTGTTGGTCGGGGGAGACACGACCCCCGCGTCGATCTGCCCGGCGACGAGCGCGGCGAATATGTTGGGCACTTCAAGCAGCGGAAGAACCTGGTAGTCGCCGGGTTTAAGGCCCCCTTGGCCCAGCGCATAGAGCGCCGAGGTGTGCGTCGAGGAGCCCGCCCGGGTGATGCCGATCTTTTTCCCCCGAAGATCGGCGATCTTTGTGATCTCGGGCCGCGCCATAAGAGAAAAGACCATACGGTTCGTCGCGCCGGCCACCAGGGCCAAGCCAGCGCCCTTGAGATTAGCCTGGGCGGCGTTGAGACCGTCCATCGTGGAGAAGGCGATCTCGCCGGCGAGAATCGCCTGGATGCCGCGCGAGCTCGACGCGATATGGATCAACTCCATGTCGACGCCGTGTTTCTTGAACAGCCCTTCCTCCTGGGCGACGTAGACGCCGCTCTGCGCTCCCGTGACCGCCGTCCAGTTGAGCCGGGCCTTCGTCTGCGCCCACGACGGCGGCGCAAACAGACACAGAGCCAGGGTTGTCGCCAGGTAAACGAGGCGTCTTCTCATAGCTTTCTCCTTCCGACCGACGAGCGCAATCTACAATTTTCCGCGCGAAAAAGGAAGGCCGCCGCGCAATTTGGAAAAGCTCTCGGAAGCGTGGTAGATAGACCGCATGTCGAAAGATCTCCACTTGACCCTGGCTTGCGGCGACTATGAAATCGTCCGGCCGCTGATCGAAGGCAGCGTCAAGCCCGACGGCATCGAGCTGACGGTCTTGACGGATATGACCTCCGACATCCGCCACTGGCGCATGATCCGCGGACACGAGTTCGACGTGGCCGAACTCTCCATGTCCAACTACCTGGCCGCGAGGTATCGTAGCCTCCCTTTCGTCGCGATTCCGGTTTTTCTCCACCGCCGCTTCCGCCACGGCTTTGTCTTCATCAACGTCGGTAAAGGCATCCACAAGCCGACGGATTTGATCGGCCGCAAGGTAGGGCTGCGCAACTACTCCGCCACCAGCAATCTCTGGGTCCGCGGGATTCTCGAACACGAATTCCAGGTGCCTCACCGAAAGATCGAGTGGTACAAACAAGACGAGGAAGAGATCGAGCTGAGCCTGCCGCGCGAACTCTCGCTGCAAATGATTGCTTCCGGGAAAAGCGTCGAGCGCATGGTGGCGGAGGGAGAACTCGACGCGCTGATCCATCCGGAGCTGATCCAGCCGATTCTCGACCGAGATCCGAGGGTTGGCCGCCTCTTTCCGAACTACAAGGAGCTGGAAATCGATTATTACAAACGAACCGGTATCTTCCCCATCATGCACACGACGGCGATCAAGCTCGATGTCGTCGAGCGCTACCCGTGGGTGCCGACGAGCCTTTTCCAGGCGTTTGAGAAAGCAAAGCAAGCGGCTTACAAGCGAATGGAGAACCCGCGGCGCGTGCCGCTCGCCTGGTTTCGCCATGCGCTCGAAGAGCAGGAAGATATCCTCGGGCAGGACCCTTGGATTTACGGTTTGAGCGAGGCCAACCGGAAGAATCTCGAAACCCTCATGCAATACTCCTACGAGCAGGGCATGATCGGCGCCAAGATGGCCGTGGACGATCTCTTCGCAAAAATTACCGTGGGGTAGTTTCTCGAAACAGCGCAACCCGATTGTGACGGCCTAGTGGAGACACCCAACCGCCCTTCCGCCACCGCCTATCTGTGCCTGGTTCTACCCCCGCTCTTTTGGAGCAGTAACTTTATTGTCGGCAAGGCCCTGGTGGGCATCGTCCCGCCGTGGACGCTGAACGCCGGCCGCTTTGTCGTCTCCGCCCTGATTCTACTTCCGCTCTTGCTTTACCGAAAGGAGTGGCCGCCGCCCCGCACGCTCGTTTCGCTGATTCTCATGAGCATCACCGGCGTCTTTGCCTTCAACGCCGTCCTCTACATCGGGCTTGGATACACCAGCGCGACCAACGCGACGCTGGTGAACTCAACCACGCCCGTGACGACGGCGCTGATCGCCCGGCTGCTGATCGGCGAGAAGCTGACGCGGCGGCGTTTTTTCGGGGTGTTGATTTCCCTTGCCGGCGTGGTGTGGATCGTGAGTAGAGGATCGCTCGATGTTTTCTTGCAGTTTAACTTCAACCCGGGGGATATCGTCATCTTTTTCGCCACCGGACTGTGGGGATTTTACATGGTGATGGCCAAACCGATGATGCAGCTTCTCTCGCCGCTCGCTCTGACCTCGATTACGACTATTATCGGCGCTTTTCTCCTGATGCCCGCCGCGTTTATCGAGTTGCAACTGAGACCCGCCGACATCTGGCGGCGGGATGTCCTGCTCGCGTTTCTTTATCTCGGAGTATTCCCTTCTTTTCTCTCTTTTTTGCTGTGGAACCGCTCTATCCGGACGTTCGGCCCGAGCCGGGCGAGCCTCGCTTATAATCTGCTTCCGCTGTGCGCGGCGTTGCTGGCGGTGATTTTTCTCGGCGAGACGATTTACCCTTACCAACTCTTCGGAGGATTCGCGATTATCGCCGGCGTTATCATCGGCACGAGGGAATAACAACAGGGAGGAATAAAACCCGCCACGGCGTGACGGCAGGATGTTAACGGCCCTTTGCGTAGGGTAGGACCAGCTAGTTATAGTCGCATCGGCATGACGACGTAGAGATATTCTTCATCGCCGCTTTTGCGCACGACACTCGGACTGACTTCATCTTTCAGGAGAACATCGACCTCGCCGCCGCCGCCGAATACCGCCAGCACATCCAGCAGATAGCGGGCGTTAAAACCCACGGATAAAGCCTTGCCGTCGTACTCAACCTCGATCTCTTCGACCGCCTCCCCCAAATCCGGATTGCTTGCCGAAACAAGCACCTTGCCCGATTTAAAATCGACTTTAATCCCCTTGTAACGCTCGCTGGATAAGATCGACACACGCCTTAAGGCGTGCAGAAATTCATCCTGGTCGATCTTCGCGACATAAGGATTTTCCTTTGGAATCACCTTGGTGTAATCCGGAAAATCCCCCTCGATCAACCGCATGAAAAGCTCCATGTTATCCTTCGTGACGAGCGCCATATTTTCTTTAAATCCGAGGGAAACTAAACCATCTTCCACCCCCTCGACCAGTCGCCTTAACTCTCCTAACCCCTTGCGCGGCAGGATGACCCCCTTACTTAATCCTAACGCGCCAACCGACTTCTCGATCAACGCCAGGCGATGGCCGTCGGTAGCCACCATCCTCACCTTGCCGTCCCGCGACTGCTCGATAAACACGCCGTTTAGATTATAACGCGTCTCGTCAGTCGACACCGCAAAGATCGTCCGCTCCACCATCTCGCGCACGACCGTCGCTGGCACACTCGTAAGCTGCTCGCCGTCAAACTTAGGAAACTGCGGGAATTCGCGCGCATCCAAACCGACGATTTTAAACACCGACTTCCCGCTTTTCACCTCCACCCACTCGTTTTCCAGCCGCTTGAGTTGAAGCGTGTCCGCGGGCGCTTCACGCACGATCTCGTACAATTTCTTTGCGTTCGCCGTCGCTGTGCCTTCGCGCACCACCTCCCCTTCCAGTTTTCCCCGAAACCCGACTTCGAGATCCGTCGCCGTCACATATATCCCTCCACCGCGACACTCCAACAGGACGTTGGACAGGATCGGCATGGTATTACGCCGCTCCACAATCCCCTGCGTCCAATATAGCGCGGCGAGGAACTCATCCCGCTTGGCTCTAAACTCCATACACCCCTCTTCTATATCTACTTTCTAGTTAAAATACCCAGTAGTAATAATAGGTCCTGTGGATTCTGTTGACAACCTTATATTCCGTCGTCTTTTTAGTTATCTTCCCCTGTGCACAAACCGAGATGGTTATACCCGCTCTTCACAGGCAGTCGACATTTTCGCCATCAGGCGCGCAATCCGACACAAAGCGACCATTGGTATTCACAGCTTCGTCCACTATTTCCTGGCGCTGATATTTTTCTCCAGCTTCTCAATGGTCGCCGACATCTGTGGATCTGCCTTGATCTTTTTCTCAATTGTCTTGGTGGCGTGAATGACCGTAGAGTGGTCTCGCCCCCCGAACTTGTCTCCAATGGACGGGAATGAGGTCGAGGTGTATTTGCGGCAAAGGTACATCGCCAGCTGACGCGGCAAAGCGATGTTCTTGGTTCTTCTTTTGGCCTTTAGATCGCCGACCTTGAGGTTGAAATAGTCGCAGATCGTCTTCTGGATGCTCTCGACCGTCACCTCTCTCTGGTTGCCCTTCAGAGTGTTGTGCAGCACTTCTTTGGCGAGTTCCACCGTGATCTGGGTCTTGGTGAGCGATGCGAAGGCGCCGAGGCGGGTCAGCGAGCCTTCGAGCTCGCGCACGTTGGAGTCGATGTTGGAAGCGAGAAAGATCGCGACATCGTGCGGCAGCGGAACCGCCTCTATTTCGGCCTTTTTCTGCAGGATAGCGACCCGCGTCTCAACATCGGGCGGCTGGATATCGGCGATCAGTCCCCACTCAAACCGGTTGCGCAGGCGATCTTCGAGATCGGAGATTTCCTTGGGGAATTTATCCGATGTAAGGATAATCTGCTTGTGCGACTCATAGAGGCTATTGAACGTGTGGAAAAACTCCTCCTGGGTGCGCTCCTTGCCGGCGATGAACTGAACGTCGTCGAGGATCAGCACGTCGCTGTTGCGAAATCGGGTCCTGAATTCATCCATCTTGTCCCGGCGCAGCGAAGCAATAAGCTCGTTCATGAACGCTTCGGAGCTAAGATAAAAGACCTTAAGACCGGGCCGCCGCTCGACGATCCGGTGGCCGATGGCATTGATCAAATGAGTCTTCCCCAGGCCGACGCCGCCGTAGATGAAGAGCGGATTGTAGTGGTCGCCCGGCTGGTTCGCTACGGCAAGCGACGCCGCGTGAGCGAACTGGTTGCTGGCGCCGACGACGAAATTCTCAAAGTTGTACTTCGGGATGAGGTTGCTGACTCTTTGCGGCTTTATACTCTCCCGTTCGACTCTTTTCGGCGCGACGGCGCCCGGCGGGAGGTGTTGGTTGACGCTCAGCGAAACCTTGACGGTTCGTTGCGCGGCCTGCGCCAGAAGCTCTTGGATCGATGCGAGAAAATGTTCCGCCAGCCAGTCGCGGAAAAACTTATTCGGGACCTCCAGCGCCAGCTCGTCGCTGGCAGGCGATTTTGCACGGATGGGCTTGATCCAGGTCTCGAAATTCTGCGTTCCAAGCCGCTCCCGGAGTTGCGGCAAGACCCCTTCCCAAAGCTCGTCCATCGCCAGCCCCATCCAAATCCAAGCTAACCTATTGTTTTCCAGAGAGAAAAGCGCCAAGAGTTACAAACAACGTTATCCACATCTGTGGATAACTCAAAAAAGCCAGCAGCGCCGGCCACCTTGCGTATCATTTTTAACAACAGTATAAACAAGCACGCCTGACGGGCTTGGCGGCCCAATTACTCCTTGTCAGAGACACCGGAGAGTTGAGCGAAGCTGAGCTTCACGGCGACTATCGCATCCTGTGCCGAATAGCGCTTGCAGCAAGGAGCAGATCAACGGAGGCTGAAGCGATCCGGATCACTGCGAGCAGATTTTCATAAACCTTTTCATACCGCAATGCAAGAAAAAAATTCACAAAGAAATTTTCCTCTCGCAGCGCGCGCAGCTTGACAGAATTTTAGCCAGGGTGTTAGGAAAAACAAAATGACGGCTTCAAAAAAATCCGGCGCGCTGTACGAGCGGGCGAAAAAAAAAATTCCCGGCGGCGTGAACAGCCCGGTGCGGGCGTGGCGCGCGGTGGGCGGCGATCCCCGTTTCATCGAGCGCGGCGCCGGCTCGCGGCTCTATGACGCGGACGGGAAGGAGTACATCGACTTTGTCTGCTCCTGGGGGCCGCTGATTCTGGGGCACGCGCCCCCGCCGGTGGTCGGCGCGCTCAAACGGACGCTGGAAGGCGGGACGAGCTTCGGCGCCCCCACGGCGCGCGAGGTGGAGCTGGCGGAGTTGGTCGGCGAGCGCTTTCCGTCGATCGAAAAGCTCCGGCTCGTCAGCTCGGGCACTGAGGCGGCGATGAGCGCGATACGCCTGGCGCGGGCGGCCTCGGGACGGACCAAGATCGTTAAATTCGACGGCTGTTACCACGGCCACTCCGACGGGCTGCTGGCGCGGGCCGGCTCCGGCGTGGCGACGCTCGCCTTGCCCGACAGCGCCGGCGTGCCGCCGTCGTTCACAGCGGAGACGATCGTCGCGGACTTCAACGACGCGGCCGGCCTTGAGCGTCTTTTTGCAGAACAAGGGCGGTCCATCGCAGCGGCGATCGTCGAGCCCGTCTGCGGCAACATGGGCGTGATTTCGCCGGCGCCGGGCTTTCTGACGGCGCTCAGCGATCTGACCGCCCGCCATGGGGCGCTGTTGATCTTCGACGAGGTGATAACCGGCTTTCGCGTGGCGCGCGGCGGCGCGCAGGAGTTATTCAATATTCGCCCCGACCTCACCTGTCTGGGAAAGATCCTTGGCGGCGGTCTGCCGCTCGGCGCGTTTGGCGGCAATGCGGCGATTATGGATCTGCTCGCGCCCGAGGGGCCGGTCTATCAGGCAGGCACACTCTCGGGCAATCCATTGGCGGTTGCGGCGGGCCTT
The DNA here is from genome assembly GCA_041483675.1 of Binatia bacterium. Classification (GTDB taxonomy): domain Bacteria; phylum Desulfobacterota; class Binatia; order UBA9968; family UBA9968; genus 2-12-FULL-60-19. The sequence goes on along the minus strand of JBGPGE010000012.1, from coordinate 30,561 downwards.
GTGACGTTAGAAGAGCTCTCTCGACCCGGCGTTTATAAGGAGCTTGAAGCCAAAGGGAGGGCGCTGCAAGAAGGCTTCGAGACCGTTCTTCGCCGGCACAACATTCCAGGCGTAGTGAACCGGCAGGGTTCGATGCTGACACTCTTTTTCGGCCCGGTGGCGGTGCGCACCGTCGCAGACGCGCGCCGCTCGGATATGGCGCGATTCGCAAGGTTTTTTCACGGCCTGCTGGATCAAGGAATCTACTGGCCGCCGTCACAGTTTGAAGCGGCGTTTCTGTCGCTCAGCCACAGCGCCGCAGACATAGAGGCGACCGTCGCGGCTTTCGATCATTGGGCCCGAGGAGAATCCTCAGGTTGACCCTATGGGCGTTTCCTGGTAGAGGGTTTCAGCAGTGAGCCGCGAAGGGGAACCGCCGGAGGAGCCCGCAGATCGGAGCCCCGCCCGTTTCGTCAGAATCGCCAAGTACGCCGCTATCGGGATTCAGTTTCCCAGCACGATTTTCGCCGGGCTTGTGGTCGGTTACCTGTTGGACGGCTATTTCGGCACCGCCCCCTGGCTCCTGATCGCGATGGCGTTCGGCGGTTTTTTTTTCGCCGTGGTCCAGCTGATCCAGTGGGTAAGACGCTTTAGCAAAGAGAACCCATGAGCAGCGTGTGGCGCATCGAAATGTGGCACGTGACTCTGCTGGCGATCTTGTGGATCGGTCTCGCGCCGTTTAAGTTTCTGGAGCCTAAGGCTTTTCTTCTCGGGGGCGGCTTCATGGCGCTGAATTTTTTTCTGTTGAGCTTCGGCGTGCGCTGGGCGCTGGCCCCGCTGGCCGATAAGGGGAGAGTGCGGACGGGCATGGCGCTCTTATTCCTCAAGCTGGCGGTCTTCCTCGGCCTGCTCACACTATTGTTTTTCCGCTTCGACTTCGAGGTTCTCTCTTTTGCGCTCGGCTTTTCGACGCTTTTGCCGGCGATCGTGATCGAAGCGCTCTACTCCGGCGTCAAGGCAGGTGTGTGATGGAGCATGCTTTCACCTGGTACTCGGCTTTACCCTTTCCGATCAGCGCGCTGGCGGAGCACAACTTCACCGCGCTGTTCGTCATGGTCGTGCTCGTGCTGTTGGCCGCGGCCGCCCGGCGCGCGCTGGCGCGGAGCGCGGACGCAATCGTTCCCGAGGCGGGGCTCAGCGTGAGAAACCTGATGGAGCTGCTGGTGGGGCTGGTGGTGTCGCTGAGCGACGGCGTCATCGGCAAGAGGGGGAGAAAGTACGTGCCGCTGTTCGGCAGCTTTTTTCTATTTATCTTGTTCGCCAATCTGATCGGTCTGGTGCCGGGATTTGTGCCGCCGACCAGCAATCTCAACACCAACCTGGGGCTGGCGTTGATCTCTTTCGTCGCCTATAATTATTTTGGTTTTAGAGAGCACGGCCTGGGCTACATGAAGCAGTTCATGGGCCCGATGACCTCGCTACCCTCGACGAACAAAAAGATCCTGACCCTGGCGTTTGTCCCGTTGCTTCTGGTGTCGTGCCTGTTTTTCTTCGTGCTCGAGGGCTCCTCGCACCTTTTTCGCCCGTTGTCGCTCTCGCTCCGGCTGTTCGGCAACATGTTCGGCGACCACCAGGTGATGGAGGCGTTCATTCATCTGACCAAGGTCGGGGTGCCGGTGCTGTTCTACGCGCTCGGCGCGTTGGTTTCTCTGATCCAGGCATTTGTCTTTACGGTTTTGAGCGTAATCTATGTCGCTTTGGCTGTCAGTCACGAGCATTAAGCGGGTGATCATGCGCGGTGGTAGAGGAGAGATGAGAGGAAAAATATCGTCCCGCTGGAAAGGAGGAGTGAGATGAAGAAGCTACTGTTATCGATGGCGGCGACCGCTCTGACATTCCTGTACTCAGGGGTGGCGATGGCGGTCGAGGCTGCCGCGGCGGCGCCGGCCGACTCCGGTGCGAAGGTGGCGATCGCTATCGCCGCCGGGTTGGCCATCGCGATTGCGGCTTTCGGCGCCGCTTTGGGCCAGGGGCGCGTGGCCGCGGCTGCGATGGAGAGCATCGGGCGCAACCCGAACGCGGCGGACAGAATCTTTCTGCCGCTGATCCTGGGCTTGGCCTTCATCGAAGCCTTGGCATTGTACGGCTTCGTGATCGCCTTTCTCTTGCAGGGAAAAATCTAACCGCGCGAGCGGTTGGAGGCACGAAAAGGGCGGGGAGTTTTCCCCGCCCCTTTTCTATTTTTGCGGTGAGTCGACTTTTTCCAGATGCACTTTCGTGAGGCGGAGGATCTCCTCCAGCGTGTGGAGCTTGTAGGGGCGCTCGTAGTAGATGTCGCGGATGCCGGTGTTGACCAGCACCTTGAGGCAGTGGATACAGGGGGTGTGGGTGATATAGATCGCGGCGTCCTTGATGCTCGCGCCGTTCTTGGCCGCCTGCGCGATGGCGTTGATCTCGGCGTGGATCGTGCGAAAGCAGTTTTCTTCGGTGTCGCCGTTAGGCGTCTTGGATTCGTAAATCAGGCAGCCCGCCTCGGTGCAGTGCGGCATGCCCGCCGGCGCGCCGTTGTAGCCGGTGGCGAGGATGCTCTTCTCGCGGACGATGACCGCGCCGACCTTAGCCCGGCTGCAGGTCGAGCGCTCCGCCACCTGCCGGGTGATGGTCATAAAATACTGATCCCAGCTAAGTCTCTCGCTCATCGAAGACCTCCTGTTCTCTCACCCTTCGACGGGCTCAGGGTGACCCTGAGTTTATCGAATGGGTCACCTGCAGCGCCGGCTCGACCGGCTCGGGGCTGTGCTGCTCTTGATACACCTCCGGCTCCTGAATTGTAAACGGCGCAGGAGTAAAAGTCACGACGAGAATTCCCAGCGTAATCCAGCCGGCGATTTTCCTTTTGAAGTCGAGCGGCGTGTAGGGATCGAGAGGCGGCGGATGGCGAATGCCTAAAAAAAGCAGCAAGACGCCCCAGATGAGCCAACCGTCCCACCAGCGCAACACGCCGAGCGTCAGGATCGTCACCAGCGCGAGGCGGGCTATCCAGATCGCTCGCCGTCCGAACAGCGCATAGATCACATGGCCGCCGTCCAACTGTCCCACCGGCAGGAGATTCAGCGCGGTGACGAGCAGACCGATCCAGCCGGCGAAACCGATCGGATGCCGAAGGATATCGACATTTTCCGGCGAGAGGCCAAGCGTGGCTTTGCTCAGGAATTCTAGGAGCAAGGATGACCCCAGGCTGACGTTGCCGGACACACTTTCTTGCGCCGTGATCGGCGAGAGTTGCAGGCCGACGATCACCGCAGGAACAGCAAGAACTAGCCCGGCCAGCGGCCCGGCCGCGGCGACATCGAACAGGGATCGCCGGTCCGGCGGAGGAGACTGCATGCGAATGAACGCGCCGAAGGTGCCGATAAACGACGGCGCCGGAATAAAGTAGGGAAGGGAGGCTTTCACGCCGTGGTGGCGCGACACAAGGTAATGCCCCATCTCATGCACCAGCAGGATCGACATCAGCGTCAGGGAGAAAGGGAGGCCGGCGAGCAGCGCCCAGGGATTTTCGAGAGGGTCGGCGCCCGTTTGCAGCGCTCCGGCCGCCGTCGTGGTCAGCAGCGTGATGAGAAATAAAACGATATGGAGCCAGGATTTTTCCAGGCGGCGGGTCTCTTCGGTCACAAAGTTCGTCCTCGATCGTCTTTGCCAAGATAGACCTCGACACGGTCGCCTATGTTCGCGCCTGAGCGCTGCCGGGCATTTCCCATGAAGCAGGAAATTTCGAGCAGGTCCCAACTGTTGATGACGGCAACATAGTCATTCTGCGCGGCGGTGGAGTAGTTGGGCGAAAGCCCGTGGATCGTCACACTGCCCAGACTTATCGAGCTATTTTGCGGCTGAATCGCTTGCAGGTCGCGTTCTCGGATATTAGTCACGAGGTTGCCGAAACTGTCGCTATAGATGATCTCGCCCTGGATGCCGCCGGCAGTTCTGACAATCTCCGGCAGACGGAGACGAACGTAGTCCTTCGCCGGCTCGCCGAACTCCGAGGCGGGGATTCCGAGCGATAGGTGGGCGGCCACCGGGGCGAAGATGTCCCGTCCGTGAAACGTCGCGCTCTTGGGCTTCAGGTGGTAAGTCTCCTCCGACAGCTCGACAATCCAGTTTACTCTTTTCCCCTCCACGGCCAGACTCAGGATGCCGTTGTCGGGGCCGACAAAGTAGGAGCCTTCCGATTCGATCAAGATCGGCTTCCGCTCGCTGCCCACTCCAGGGTCGACGACGGCGACGTGGATCGTTCCAAGCGGAAAAAACGGCGCGGAGTGGCAGAGCGCCAGCGCGCCCGCCCTGATATCCTGCGGCGGAATCCCGTGGCTCAAGTCGACAATCCGGGCGTTAGGATTGATGCCGAAGATCACGCCCTTCATGATCCCGACGAACGGATCCTGATGTCCGAAGTCCGTGGTGAGTGTGATGAGCCTAGGCTCCATAAGAGACGGTTCGCCGGCCCAATCTAACGGAAATCGTCGGAGGGGTAAAGCGAGCCGTGACGGCTTAGAAGCGCTCCGCCACGGCTACTGCCTCGCTGAGGTGCGTCGGATTGATCGTGCCGACGATCAGCACGTCAATAAACGGTTGGCGGAGGACGAACTCGATCGCCGCAGGCGCTTCGAGATGTCCGCTGAAAAGCCCTTTGATTGCCAGCACGCCGAGGCCGGCGTCGTGAGCCTTCTGAAGCGCGTCAGTCAGCCCGGATTCTCTCTCGCTGAACGGCGCCATAATGACGTCGAGCGATCGCGACGCTGCCGCGATGCCCGCTGCGGTTCTCGCCGAGATTCCGATCGCACGCGCCTTGCCGTTCTGTTTTAAGCGCGCAAGCCCTTCGAGCGCGTCGGTCTGAGTCAGGATTTCCGCATCCCGCGCGTCGGAGTGAAGCAGCAGGATGTCGAGGCGATCGGTTTTCAACCGGCGCAGGCTCTCCTCGGCGGAAGCCACCACCGCCGACGCGGAAAAATCGTAGTTGGAGCGCCCACGCTCGTACCTTTCGCCGCACTTGGTGCAGAGAACCAGGCGGTTCCGGTGTTTCTCAACGAAAGGCCCGAGCCTGGCCTCACTCTCCCCGTAGGCCGGCGCAGTATCGATCAGATTCACGCCGAGCGTCAGCGCCGCTTCGAGCAGTTCGCCGATCTGTTTATCCGACGGCAGCTCGAACGGCTGCGGATACTTCACGTTGGTGTTGCGCCCGAGCTTCGTCGTGCCGAGACCGATCGGGCTTACTTGAATGCCCGTGCGTCCTAGCGGGCGGGAAACCATTGCGCCTCCTCCCATGGATAGCGCGCCATCGGTGGCGTCGGCCACGAAGGCAGCGCCATCGTATCGTATCCCGCCGGCTGCCTCAGCTCCATAGTCACGATGTCGAAGACCTCGTCGGCCAGGACAGGCGCAAGCGCGAGCTTGGTGGGCCAGGCGACCACCGTGCGCGGTGCCACGCGGCTTACGTGCACGCCGCTCGGCCGCCTGAGGTTGCTCGTGCGTGCCTCGGCGCGGACCGCGCGATAGGTGGCGATCTCGATTCGGGAAAGCTCCAGGCCCGGCAGGCGGCGGCGTATCTCGGCCAGCGCCCGCTTCCGCGCGCGCTCCGGGTTCTCTTCGGCTGCGAGCTGCTCGGCGATCTCACCGCCGACCTGCCAGACGCCGTCGGCCGGCGTCGTGATGGTGAGCTGGGTTTTTCCGCCAACGACGCAGTGGCCGAACAGCGGCGAGAGATTTCCCCTTAAGAGAACCATACCGAGTGGGCGGCGCTGCATCACGTCGCCATTCACGTCTATGTGCGTAAGTAACCCACTGTTTCCCTCGCCGGCTGCCAGGACGACGGCGCGGGGTTGAATGACGCCGCCAGCGATTCGCACCTCCGCTCCGGCGAAGCGCACCGTGGGGGCGTCGTAGGAAAAAATGAATTTTTGCTGCTGCGCCGCGAGCGCCTGAAGCAACGAGCCGGTGGAAATAACCGGCTCGGCGAGCGCGTAAACCGCAAGCGCGGAGCCGCCGAGCGCTTGCGGCCAATCGGCTCGCCGCACTCTTTCCGGCCGGGTGGCGAGCAGGCCGGCTTTGGCGATCAACGGGACAAAGCCCCACGACTGGGCCCAGGCGATCGACGAGTCGCGCGGCAGCCAGAGATGGCAACGGTCCGAGAGTAGGTGTGCGCCGCTGAGATTCGGCTCGATCTCGCCGGCGAGATGGCGCCGCCAGCGAGCGGGCATGGCGCTGGTCGTGCGCAGCGCGGCGAAATCGCGGACGCCGCGCAAGCCGTACTTGCCCCCGCCGTGGATGATGCCCTGGGCCTGGATCGTCTGGCCGCGGCCCAGTGCCTTGGCTTCAAGCAGGATCGCGTGGTAGCCGGCCCGGCGAAAGCGATCGAGGCACCACAGGCCCGCCGCCCCGCCGCCGAAGATGAGAACATCTAGCTGCATGATAAAGTCTTAAAGCTTTCGGCCCGGGCCGAATTGTAGCACGGAAACGAGGTGGGTGGGCAACGGCAAAAAGATCTAAGCCGAGAAGAGCTTCAGGTCCACCATCTCGCAGATCACGTGGCCGACGAGGATGTGCGTTTCCTGGATGCGCGCCGTGTTCTTGCCTTCCGAAACGCAAAGCAGGTGATCCACCTTGCGGGCCATCTTGCCGCCGTCGCCGCCGGTCAGCGCGACCGTGGTGATTTTCAATTTTTTGCAGGCGTCGATGGCCGCCAGGACGTTAGCCGCGTTGCCGCTGGTGGAGATGGCGATGGCGATATCCCCCTCTTTGCCCAGTGCTTTTACCTGTTTGGCGAAAATCTCTTTGTAATCGTAGTCGTTGGCGATGCTGGTGATCGCCGAAGTGTCGGTCGTCAGAGCCAAAGCCGGCAGCGGCGGCCGCTCGATGCGGAAGCGGTTGACGAATTCCGCCGCGATATGCTGGGCGTCGGCGGCGCTGCCGCCGTTGCCGAACAGCAGGAGTTTGTTGCCGCGGATAAAGGCCAGCGCAATCAGATCGATGACCGTCAGCAGGGTGTCCAGGTTCTCCTTGAGAAACGACTTCTTCGTTCGGACGCTGTCCTCGAACGCTCTTACAATCGCTTCTTTCATCGGCTTTTTTCGTAGTGGGGCTGCATCCGGCTTTCCAGCCCTTCCTGCGCCAACGCCTCCTCGAACATCCGCCGCACGATCGGATCTTCGTCCTCATATTCGATCTGATTGCCGCCCTTTTTTCGATCGACCGAACTCTTGTAGCCCTTGCCGGCGCCGCGATGTTTTTTGCTGCCGAAGGCGCGGAGCGCGAGATAGCGCGCGGGCTCGTTGCCCGTGTTGAAGTGCTGGTGCCACCAGTTCTCCGGCGGCACGACCATGCTGCCCTCGCGCCAATCGTAGCGCTTGATCGGCTCCCCCTCCGGCCAGATGAGCGAGTAACCCGCGCCGCCTAAAATGATGACGTGCGCCCCCGCTCCGTGGCGGTGGGTTTTTTTGTAGGTGCCGATCGGAAACTCGGAGATATGACAGGCCGTGGTGTTGTCGGACAGCTCGAACTTTATGTTTCGCCCGCCGGCGCCGCGCACATTGTACTCCATCAGTTTAAAGCCGCGCGCGTCGGGCACAAAGTTGGTCTCCCAGACGTTGCCGTTGAACCGGAAGCCCTCGTATTCGCCGGGAAAGTGCGCGCCCTTGCCGTCGAAATAGCCTTCGCGGCCGTCGAAGCGGTCGTGAAACGCAAAGTCGTTGTTGAAGATGAAGTCGAGATTGTGGAGCAGGTTGATCATCGTCGGCGCAGTGGTGACGGCCAGGTAGCGCGCCGGCTGGCTGCCGCTGCCGTTGAAGTGCTGGTGCCAGGCGTTGAGCGGCGGAGAGAAGAGCGAGCCCGCCTGCCACTCAAAGGTCTGTTTTCGATTCTCGTCGTGCCACACGGTCGTCGCGCCCTGGCCGCTCACGACGTAGATCGTCTCCTCAAATAAATGGCGTTGCGGCTTGAGACTTTTTCCGGGCGGGATTTCGGCGATGTAGCAGTTGTTGACCTGCCCCGCGCCTTCCATCTGTAAAAACGCGCCCGTGCCGCCCTTGCGTCCCCACGGCTCGAGCTTGACCGTGCGGATGTCCGCGACGAAGAAGGTCTTGATGACCGGGATACCTTCGCCTTCGACCCACTTCTCGTAGCTTGTCTTGCCGCCCTCATCGACGGCGGGTGCCTTTTGCTCTGCCGGTTTTGCCATGCTCTCTCCCTGGAAACAAAATGATTCAAACTGTCTACCACACGGGGAAAGAGCGGTAAAGCGAGGCTACTTGCGGTAGAACTCGGCGATCTTCTGAACCACGGTCTGTTGCTGGTCCGCAGTCAGCTCGGGATAAAGCGGCAGGGCGAGGACTTCGGCGGCGGCGCGTTCGGCGTTGGGGAGGTCGCCTGCGCGATAGCCGAGGTAGGCGAAGCACGGCTGCAAATGAAGCGGGATCGGATAGTAAACCTCCGCCTGAATGTCCTGGGTCGCAAGAAAAACTCTGAGTTGGTCGCGCCGGCGGGCGCGAATCACGTAGTAGTTGAAGACGTGCGATGGGCCGTTCTCCCCGGCGGGGAGCCGAACGATGTCCTTGCCCACCAGGCCGGTTGCGACGAAGAGATCGCGATAGCGCCGCGCGCGCTCGATTCGCTCCGTACACCAGCGATCCAGATAGCGGAGCTTGACGCTCAAGACCGCGGCCTGGATCGCATCCAGGCGGGAGTTGAGGCCGATCAATTGATGCGTGTATTTCGAGCTTTCCCCGTGCACGCGCAGCATCCTCACCTTTTCCGCCAGTTCCGCCTGGTCGGTCGCAATCAGCCCGCCGTCGCCGATGCCGCCCAGATTTTTCGTCGGGAAGAAAGAAAAACATCCGAGATCGCCGATCGTGCCGGCGGCCTTGGCGGTCCCAGCCAACACCGCCCCGGCGCCGAACGCCTGCGCCACATCCTCAACCACGCTCAGGCGATATTTCGCGGCGAGCGGCATGAGATCGCTCATCGCACAGACCTCGCCGAAAAGATGAACCGGCAGGATCGCTCGAATGCGAGCGCCGCTTTTCTTCTCCACGAGCCCTTCACCATCGATCCGGCAGCGCTCTTTCACCGCGGCTTCAATTCGGTCGTTGCCGATGAGGTAGCTCTCTGGGCCAATGTCGACGAACACAGGCGTTGCGCCCAGGCGGGCGACGGCGGATGCAGTGGCGAAGAATGTGAAGGTAGAAACCAGCACTCCGTCGCCCGGGCCGATGCCGAGCGCCATGAGCGAGAGCAACAGGGCATCGCTGCCCGAGGCGACGCCGATCGCTTCGCGGCAGGCGAGATAGGCCGCCGCTTCTTTTTCAAATCGCCCGACTTCGGTCCCCAGGATAAACCGCTGCGACTCCAGCACGCCGTCAACGGCGCGCCGGAGTTCGTCGCGGATCGTTTGATACTGGGCGTTGAGATCTACGATGGGGATTTTGGCCATGCACTTCTGCTGCTTAGCTGCGTGAATGCAAGCGATCCACGTTTGCGCACGCTCTGACAAGGAAAAACGGCAAGAGAATATGCGGCCACGCTTAGGCAGCGGTGCGGGAGGCCGCACCTCTTTTGCGGGTAGCCTGCTCTTCGCCAAGCTTTTCGCGCAGCCACAGGTTGGCGATGGTCTCAGGGCTCACGCCGCGGGCTTCGGCGGCAGCGTGCAATTTGCGGGCAAGCGCAGGTTCGATTCCAAACAGATGACGCTTGCGCTTGAGGCTAAACGACATCGCCACTTCCTCTGTCTGATCCCAGTAGTCTCCCAGATCGTGGGTGTCCCAGAACTTTCCGGCTTCCTCAAGGGTACGAAAGTGCTTCGGCAATTCCGGCTTTTTATTTTTTGGCATATTGGCGCCGCTCCTTCGGCTTCATGTCACGAGCACTGATCACCAGTGCCCGTCGTCCCGTCTTGAGGACAAAGAACACAATGAGATACCGCCCACTCGCTGTCCGTCCCATCGCTGAATATACATCTTCTCCGACCACATCTCCACGTGCCACACGTCTGATTCTTGGACGCCCGTGCAAGACTTCCTCGACTTCATCCATGCGGACGCGATGTTTGCGCCAAATTTTCTCTACGAACCTATCGAGCCAGATGATCTCACGGACTTCCACTCAGCCCCCCCCAAATCTCTCACTCCTTACACGCTGGTCGTCACCGCCGGGGCGGCGCCTTTGAGCGCCGCTTCGGCGACTTCCGCCAGCAGTTGGTCGTTGTCGTGGTCGAGGGCGAAGACGCGGTACTGGACGACTTTGGAGGGAATAAACTCGAAGAGCTCGGAGAGGGATTCTTTAGTAATCTCTCCCGTCGACGGGTCGTAGATGTGGATCTGCTTCTTCCCCATGGCGAAGGGATTTTCCGGGCGCGGGTCCTGCGTCGCGGTATCGACACGGAAAACCAGATCGCCGGCTGACGCCGGCAGCGCCGCCCGGATGCGCTTCTCCCAGTCGGAGTCCTGGACCAGCGCCATGCCGTAGCGCAGCTCGTTCAACGACAGCGTGCGATCGTAGGCCATTTTCCATTTGATGTCCCGGTCGCAGATCCTTCCCCACTCGCGGGCCAGCTCCGGGTGAGTGTCGCCGCGCCGCCAGCGGGCGACCTCTTCGAGCAGCGACCAGTCGGTCAGGCGCAGATACTGCTCCATGTGCTCCAGCGGATTGCCGGGAAAGATGAGCTTCATCGTCTCAGGGAAAAGCTCGCGCAGGTGGAGGTCGATCGCCCGCGTCGTGCGGTGGTAGTAGACGTTGGTGTAGAGATAGAGGCGCGTGTTCAAGAACATGGTGAGCGCGGCGTTGCCCGCCTTGTGGAGCGTCAAGCCTTTGGGCGAGAAAAAAGTGTAGTGGATCAGCCGCTCGCGGTCGATCGGACCGACCGCCACGCCGCACATGTAGGAGTCTCGCGACACGTAGTCGAGATTGTCGAAGGTGAAGATCCCGTTGGTCAGCGGCTGAAGCAGCCTCACCCAGCGGGGCTTCTGCTGATCCTCCTTGCCGTCTTTCTTGATCGGAAAGGCAATCTCTTCCGGCTTAAGCTCTTCGCCCGAGGCGAACGGGCCGCTGGGGCTGCGCCGCAGTTGCTGGATCCGCTCGCCCAGATGCTTTTGGATGATTGCCTGGCCCAGGTCCTCGTGGGTGATTTTGAAGTCGATGAGAAAGTTATCATCGAAGAAGTGGCCGAACGGTCCGTGGCCCACGTCGTGGAGCAGGCCGGTGATCCGCATGTAGGATTCGACCAAAGGGAGCGACGGACATTCGCTCCCCAACACCTGGCGGAGCGAAGGATAGAGATGCTTGGCGAACTCGCCGGCGAGATGCATCGCGCCGACGGAATGCTGGAAGCGGCTGTGCTCCGCCGACGGGTAAACCCAACGGGCGCCCTGGAGCTGGTAGATATAGCGGAGTCGTTGCATCCAGGGGGAGTCGATGATCTGCTTTTCCGTCACCTCGCCCTTGGCCACCGGCACGGTGAACTGGATGTAGCGATGAATCGGGTCGGCGACCAAAGCCGTCCCTTCGTACTCGGTTGCGGTCGGATGGAGCATCGTCGTGCTAGAGTTCCAAAACCACTTGCGCGGTCCACTGATCGCCGGTCTTCTCCATCCGGCCGTGGTGCGGGACGACGGCGCGAATTTCGCGCTGGATCTCATGGCGGTCGGGGTCGAATTTTTCGCCGCCCACCTCGCCGCGGAGGTAGTTGTCCTTCACCTCGTGGACCTGGAATTCCTTCAACAGGTAGCCGCTCCTCTGATAAAGGTAGAGCAGCTCGCGCATCCAATTGACCATCAAGTCGTCGCGGTCGGCTCCTTCCACTTCGAGCGGGAGATGATCGTGCAGGTCGATCGTTTTGACGTCCGTCATGATGTCGAAGAGGGCGAAGGCGGAGTTGGCGAAAAGCTCGGCTTGAGTCTTGCCGAAGATCTTTACGGCGAGGTCCGACGAGCGATTGAACGTGCGGTATCTTTGATCGTTAGCCATGGCAGTTCTCGAGCTGGTTTGCCCCCCGGTTTTTCACCGGCTCCGCATCCAAGATGGACCGGAGCCCGTCAAAGTCGTCATCCAAACGTTTTTTGATATCGGGTCTCTCATAGCATTGAGCGCAGCTTAGAATATCCACGGGTTGGCTGAGCTTGAGGTAGTGGAGCGGAACCAGGTCGTCCTTGGGGTTCTTGATAAAGACCCTCTCGGCGTGTCCGGTGTGGAGGACATAGTAATCCACGCGGTATCCCTTCTGAGTATGCCGTGTCTCGCTCACCTCTCGGCCACAGTGGGAACACTGCATGGTATGCTACTTATACCCGATTGATGAGGCTCGCTGCAAAGCCCGCCCCGAAGCCGTTGTCGATATTGACCACGGTCACTCCCGCGGCGCAGGAATTGAGCATGCCCAAAAGCGCGGCCAGGCCGTGGAAACTTGCGCCGTAGCCGACGCTGGTCGGCACCGCGATAACCGGCTTGTCGACCAGGCCGGCCACCACGCTCGGCAGCGCCCCTTCCATGCCCGCCACGACAATCAGCACTGCGGCGGAAAACAGCTTAGCGCGGTTATCCAGCAGCCGGTGCAGCCCCGCCACGCCGACGTCGTAAAGCCGCTCTACTCGATTGCCCGTCATCTCCGCGGTGAGCGCCGCTTCTTCGGCGACGTGAATGTCCGAGGTACCGGCGCAGACGACCAGGACGGTGCCGCGTCCGCGTATTTGAATTTCCCTCCCGCTCCAGGTGGCGGCTCCGGCTCGCGGATGGTAACGAAAGCCTCTCAAAGATTTTTTCAGCTGCGCCATCTTTTCGGGGGAAAGGCGGGTGATCAGCACGTTGGCGCGGCGCCGGCGCATCGCGCGGGCGATGGCGGCGATGTCCGCCGCGCTTTTTCCCTGGCCCATGATGACTTCGGGAAATCCCTGGCGGAGCGCGCGGTGGTGATCCACTTTGGCGAAGCCCAGATCTTCGAAGGGAAGATGACGCAGACGATCGAGCGCCTGCTTCACTGAGACCCTGCCCCGCCGGACTCTCTCTAACAGTTGTGCCAGCAAGTCAGCATCCATGTCCGGGTTTCCTATCGTTTTGACGGCGGGTTGTTTGCGTAAGGTCGGTTTAAAGGCTAGCTTGCCCTAAAATGGTCGTGGCCCGCCATGGGATACGAGACGGGTTTGCCAAAACGGTCGATGACTTTGATACCTTCACGGCTGCGCAAGCATTGGCCGATCCGAGCGATCGGGACTCCCAACCGGCCTTTGATTTTTTCCAGCCGTCCCCGGTCTCCTGGCCGGGCGCAGAATAGGAGCTCGTAGTCCTCGCCGCCGGTCAAGGCGTAGCGCGTGCCGTGCCGTCCGGCGAGACTTTTATAGGCGGGAGACAGCGGCAGGTTATCCTCCCAAATCACCGCACCAACGCGGCTGGCCTTACAGATATGGGACAGATCCTGCACCAGGCCGTCGCTCACGTCGATCATCGCCCGCGCCAGCTTCTCCCGCGCCAGGAGCGCTCCCGCCTTCAGCCGCGCGGTCGGCAACTGGTGGCGAGCGATGAGATATTCGGCCGCCGCCTTTTGATTTTGTTTTCGGCCTTTTTTTCTGAGGCAATCAAGTCCCAGCGCCGAGTCCCCTAAAGTGCCGGTGACGTAGATATCATCGCCTGCCCTGGCGCCGCCGCGCGTGACCGGCGCCCACGGACAGCCGCCGATCAGGGCGGCGCTGATATACAGCCGGTCGGCCCGGCTCGTATCTCCTCCCACGAGCGACACCCCGCTTCGGGAGGCGAGCTTTAAAATCCCGCGGTAAAATTCTTCTACATCCTCGACTCTAAAGTCAACCGGGATGGCCAGAGAGAGAGTGAGATACGCGGGGCGGCCGCCCATCGCGGCGATGTCGCTCAAGTTCACGGCGAGTGTCTTGTAGCCGAGCGCATAGAACGAAGTCCAACTGAGGTCGAAGTGAACTCCTTCGATGAGGAGATCGGTGGTGAGGAGGAGATTCTCGCTCTTGAAGTCCAGCCACGCCGCATCGTCGCCGATCCCGACACGCACGCCGCGGCCTTTGGGGGCGGCCCGGCTGATTCTCTCAATCAGGCCGAATTCCCCTACTTTGCTTAATTTCATCTACGCCCGGAGCGGCACGACGCCTACCCGGCCGACCTTCTCAAGCGGCTTCGCCTTCCGCTTGAGCCCTTTTCCGTGAGGTGTTTTTTTCGCGGCGCTCAGGTGGGCGGACGGCCGTCGAGCCTCTTTGGGAAGCAAAGCCGCGTTGAGGACATCTCCCATGTTCTTGGCCACGATCAGCTTGAGCTTGCGCCGGAGGTGCTTGGGAATCTCCTCCAGATCTTTCTCGCAGCGATCGGGGATGACGATGGTCTTGACGCCGGCGCGAAACGCCGCCAGAGTTTTTTCTTTGAGACCGCCCACGGGCAGGACGTGGCCGCGGAGCGTGATCTCGCCCGTCATGGCGACGTCGCGGCTCACCGGCCGTTTCGTCAGCGCCGAGATCAGCGCCGTCGCCATCGTGATGCCGGCGGAAGGGCCGTCTTTGGGAATAGCGCCGGCGGGCACGTGGATGTGGATATCGAGCTTCTGATAGAAGTCTTCCTCGATGCCGAGTTTTTTCGCGTGGGAGCGAGCATAGCTCACCGCCGCCTGGGCGGACTCTTTCATGACGTCCCCCAGTTGGCCCGTCAGAGTAAGATTTCCGCGTCCTTTGGAGAGCGACGCTTCGACATAGAGCACCTCGCCGCCCGCGCTGGTCCACGCCAGACCCGTAGCGACGCCGATCTCGTGCTGCTCCTGCTCGGTTTCGGGAAGGAACTTCGGCGGGCCCAGGAACAGATGGAGATTGGCGCGCGTCACGCGCGTGAGCTCTTTTTTGCCCTCCGCGATCCGGCGCGCCACCTTGCGGCAGATCGAGGCGATCTCCCGCTCGACGTTTCTAAGCCCCGCCTCTTTGGTGTATTGAGCGATGATCCTAAGAACCGCATCGTCGGAGAGTTCGAGATATTTCTCTGAAATCCCATTGTCGCTGAGCTGCCGGGGAACCAGGAACTTGCGGGCGATCTCCAGCTTTTCCTCGTTGGTGTAGCCGGAGAGTTGAATAACCTCCATACGATCGGCGAGCGCCGGCGGCACCGGATCCAGCAGATTGGCGGTGCAGATGAACAGGACATTGGAGAGATCGAACGGCAGATTCAGATAGTGATCGCTGAAGGCGTTATTCTGCTCCGGGTCCAGCACCTCGAGCAGCGCGGCCGAAGGATCGCCGCGAAAATCGGTCCCCACTTTATCGATCTCGTCGAGCATGAAAACCGGGTTGTTGGAGCCGGCTTGCTTGATGCTCTGGATAATTCTTCCGGGCAGCGCGCCGACGTAGGTGCGCCGGTGGCCGCGAATCTCCGCCTCGTCGCGGATGCCTCCAAGGGAGATTCGCACGAAGCCCCTTCTGAGCGCGCGCGCGATCGACTTTCCGAGCGAGGTCTTGCCGACTCCCGGCGGACCGACAAAGCAGAGGATCGGCCCCTTGATCTTGCGTCTTAGTTTGTTGACCGCGAGATACTCGAGGATCCGCTCCTTGATCTTCTCCAGATTGTAATGGTCCTCGTCGAGGACCAGTTTCGCTTTCTTGATATTGAGGTTGTCTTTAGTCCGCTTGCTCCAGGGGAGATCGACCAGCCAGTCGAGATAGGTCCTCACGAGAGAGGCCTCCGAAGATTCCGGGTGCATCTGTTCCAGCCGCTTGAGCTGCTTGTCGGCCTCCCGCTTGACCTCGCCCGGCATTTTGGCCTTCTCGATCTGTTTCTTGATCTCCTTGACCTCTTCCGCCCGCTCATCCCCTTCGCCCAGCTCCTGCTGGATTTGCTTGAGCTGCTCACGGAGGAAATAGTCGCGCTGCGTCTTGCTCATCTCCTCCTTGGCCTGATTCTGGATGCGCGCCTGCACGGTCGAGAGCTCAAGCTCGCGGCTGAGCAGCTCGTTCACTTTTTTTAGGCGCGCCACCGGATCGAAGATCTCCAGGATCCCCTGGCTCTCTTCGATCTTCAGGCGGAGATTGGAGGCGACCAGATCGGCGAGCACGCCGGGATCGCTGATGTTGTCGGTGACCATCACGATCTCGGGCGGGAGGTTTTTGAGATTGAGGATCTGCTCGATCTTCTCCTTGACGTTGCGCATCAAGGCTTCGACCTCGATCGACACCTCCGCCGAGGCGATCTCGGTGACCTTGCGAATTTTGACCTCGAAGAACGGCTGTTCGCGGACGTAGCTTTCGAGCTCGCCCTTCGACAGCCCCTGGACGAGAATCTTGACGCGGCCGTCGGCCAGCTTGAGCACGCGCATGATGGAGGCGACGGTGCCGACACGATAGATATCGTTAGGCACGGGGTTGTCCTCCGCCGAGTTTTTCTGCGCCACGAGAAAGATCAGCCGCTGGCGCGAGAGCGATTCCTCCACCGCGCGGATCGACATGTCCCGGCCGACGAACAGCGGCAGCATCATGTAGGGGTAGATGACGATGTCGCGGATCGGCAGCAGCGGCAGGAGATCAGGGATCTCCACTTGCGCTTCCTTTGCGGTCTCCTGCCCTTCCAGGTTCCACTGGGCTTCAGTCATGGCTATTGGCCCCTCGTCTAGCGTAGTTAATCACACTGGCGGCGCTCGTCAACAAAAATCTTCGGCGTCGGAACGGGCAGCGGCGCGCCAGTGATTTACGAAACGGCGCGCGCTCAGCCGAATATCTGCTTGACCTTGTCAAAAAAACCTTTCGAGAGGGGGTGAACTTCCTCTCCTCCGAGCGCGGCGAATTCCTTGAGCAACTCTTTTTGCCGGGCGGTCAGGTGCGTCGGCGTCTCCACCGAGATTCGCACCAGCTGATCTCCCTGGTGATAGCCCTGGACGTCGCGCACCCCTTTGCCCTTCAGGCGAAAAACTTTTCCCGATTGCGTGGCGGTCGGAATTTTCATCTTAACTTTTCCTTCGAGCGTCGGAACATCGATCTCGGCGCTGAGCGCGGCCTCGACGAAGCTGATCGGCACCTCGCAGATGATGTCGATCCCGTCCCGCACAAACAGCGGGTGGGGCTCCACCTCGATGACGACGTAGAGATCCCCGGCCGGCCCTCCCGCGGGACCGCTCTCGCCTTCGCTGCGAAGTTTCAGCCGCGAGCCGGCATCGACTCCCGCCGGTATCTTGACGCTCAAGGTATGTAACTTGCGCAGGCGGCCCGCGCCGCCGCACGAGCCGCACGGGTCGGCGATCGTAGTTCCCTGGCCGTGACACTGGGTGCAGGTGCGCGAGACGGTGAAAAAGCCCTGCTGGAAGCTTACCTGTCCCCGGCCGTGGCAGGTGGAGCAAGCGCGCGGCGCGGTGCCCGCCTTGCAGCCGCTCCCATGGCAGGTTTCGCACGGCGCCTGGCGGGGGATTTTGATTTTCTTGTCCGCGCCGAAGGCGGCCTCTTCGAAACTGATCGTCAGGTTGTAGCGGAGATCGTCGCCGCGCGCCCGTCCGCGCCGGCGGCTTGTTCCTCCGCCGAAAAACTCGCCGAAAATGTCGCCGAAAATATCTTCGAAGCCGCCGGTAAAATCGAAGCCGCCGCGAAACGGCCCGCCGTCGCCGAACGCGGCGTGGCCGTATTGATCGTATTGGGCGCGCTTCTCCGCGTCCGCCAGGACCTGGTAGGCTTCCGATATCTCCTTGAAGTTCTCCTCGGCCTGTTTGTCGCCGGGATTGCGGTCCGGGTGGTGCTTGAGCGCCAGCTTGCGGTAGGCCTTCTTGATCTCATCTTCGTTGGCGCCGCGACTCACGCCCAGCAAGTCGTAGTAGTCTTTCTTTCCGTTCAAGCGTGAACCTCAATCCGGTGATCGTTTATAAATGAAAAAGCCCCTGTCCTCAACACATGGGGGACCAGGGGCCTTCCCGTGGACAGCGGCGAATCTGGGTTTTTCCTATACCCCTCCGAGCATTAGAGCATTGGACCGCAATGGAGCCAATTCATTGCTCTATTGTTCCACTACTCCATTGCTCCAAAGCAAACGCATTTGTGCGTTTGCTTTAGTCCTTGACCTCCTCGAAGTCCGCGTCTACCACATCCTCTTTTTTCTTCTTGCCGTCGCCATCCGCAGTCGTCCCCTGCTTGCCGTCGCCGGACGGTTGCGCCGAGGCCTGCTGCTTCGAGGCTTTGGCGTAGATCGCCTCGGCGAGCTTGTGCGAAGAATTGTTCAACTCCTCGACCGCCAAGCGCATCGCCGGCGCGTCGTCGATCTCCAACGCCTTCTTCGCCTTTTCCAGCGCGCCCTCGAGGGTTTCCTTGACGCCGGCCTCCAGCTCGCCGCCGTATTCTTTAAGCGACTTCTCTGTGGAATAGATCAGCGAGTCGAGCTGGTTGCGCGCCTCGGCCAGCTCTTTCCGGTTCTTGTCCTCGGAAGCGTGGGCCTCGGCGTCTTTGACCATCTGCTTGATCTCTTCTTCGTTCAACCCGCTCGACGCCGTGATCCGGATCGATTGCTCTTTCTGAGTTCCCAGATCTTTCGCCGACACATGCACGATCCCGTTGGCGTCGATATCGAATGTCACCTCGACTTGAGGCATGCCCCGCGGCGCCGGCGGAATTCCGACGAGATCGAACTGCCCGAGCAGCTTGTTGCCGGCGGCCATTTCGCGCTCGCCCTGGAAGACGCGGATCGAGACGGCCGTCTGGTTGTCCGCCGCCGTGGAAAAAACCTGGCCCTTGCGCGTCGGGATCGTCGTGTTGCGCTCGATCAGCTTGGTAAAAACGCCGCCCAGGGTCTCGATGCCGAGCGAGAGCGGCGTCACGTCGAGCAGCAAAACGTCTTTCACTTCGCCCTTGAGCACCGCCGCCTGGATGCCCGCGCCGATAGCGACGACTTCGTCGGGGTTGACGCCCTTGTGCGGCTCTTTGCCGAAGATCTTCTTAACCCGTTCCTGAACCGCAGGCATCCGCGTCATGCCGCCGACCAAAACCACTTCATCGATATCGCTCGGCGTGAGCCCGGCGTCTTTAAGCGCCTGGCGGCAGGGCCCCTCGGTCCGCTCGATCAGGTCGGCGCACAGCGCCTCCAACTTGGAGCGCGTGAGTTTCATATTGAGATGCTTGGGGCCGTTCTGGTCGGCGGTGATAAACGGCAGATTGATATCGGTCTCCATCGACGAGGAAAGCTCGCACTTGGCTTTCTCCGCGGCCTCTTTCAAGCGCTGGAGCGCCATGCGGTCATTGCGCAGGTCGATGCCCTGGTCCTTTTTAAACTCGTCGGCCAGGTAATCCATCAGCCGCTGGTCGAAATCCTCGCCGCCGAGGAAGGTGTCGCCGTTGGTCGATTTGACTTCGAAAACCCCCTCGCCCAATTCGAGGATCGAAACGTCGAACGTGCCGCCGCCGAGATCGAACACGGCGATCTTCTCGTCCTTTTTCTTGTCCAGGCCGTAAGCGAGCGACGCGGCCGTCGGCTCGTTGATGATTCTCAGCACGTTCAGGCCGGCGATCCGCCCGGCATCTTTGGTTGCCTGTCGTTGGCTGTCGTTGAAATACGCGGGGACGGTGATGACCGCCTCGCCGACCTTCTCGCCGAGATAGTCTTCGGCGGTCTGCTTCATCTTCTGCAGGATGAACGCGGAGATCTCCGCCGGGCTGTAGCTCTTGCCGCGGATCTCCACCCAGGCGTCGCCGTTGTCCGCGCGCACGATTTTATAAGGGAGCACCTTCATCGCCTTCTGGACCAACGGGTCCTCGTAGCGCCGGCCGATCAGGCGCTTTACGGCGGAGATGGTGTTTTCCGGATTGGTGATGGCCTGTCTCCTGGCGATCTGCCCTGCCAGCCGCTCGCCGCTTTCGGAAAACGCGACCACCGACGGCGTCGTGCGGCTACCTTCAGAATTGGCGATGACGACCGGGTCGCCTCCTTCCATAATTGCGACGCAGGAGTTGGTGGTTCCCAGATCGATCCCGATAACTTTTGCCATTTTTAGTTCTCCTCTGACGGCACGGGTCCTTCGACGTTGCTCAGGACAGGGTATTTAATCATCCGTCTCTTCGTTTTCAACCTCCGCCGCGTCCTTTGTTTTCTCTTGGTTTTGCGGCAGCTTGGCTACGGTCACCTGCGCCGGCCTGAGCAGGCGTCCGGGCAGATGATACCCTTTGGAATGTTGCTCGATGACGGTGTTGGGGCGGTGCTCGGCCGTTTCTATCTGGGCGAGCGCATCGTGTTTTCCCGGGTCGAAGGGCTCTCCGACGGCGGAAATCTGGGTTACGCCGTGTTTTTCCAGGACTTCCAAAAAACTCTTGAGCACCAGTTCGATGCCGTCGAGCAGAGGTTTTCCATTGCCGCCCCCCTTGGCGTGTTCGAGCGCGCGCTCGAGGTTGTCCAGGGTCGGCAGCAGATCTTTCAGCAGGCCCTCATTCGCATAACGAATCGCGTCGGCCTTTTCCCGCGCGACCCGCTTCTTATAGTTTTCCAGCTCCGCCGCCAGACGCAGGAGCTGATCGTAATTTTCTTTGGCCTCAAGCTCTTTGGCTAAAAGTTGTTCGCGCAACTTCTCCGCTTCAACGGCAGGCGCAGCCTCTGTTGCTCCCTGGTCTTCGCCGTTGGCTTTCTTCGACCCGTCGTCCATTTTTTCACCTTACTATAAAGCGTGAGTAACCTAATCACCCGATGCTGTCGTGTCAAGGTAGAAGCTTTACGAACTTCTTGATTTTCCAGCGAATTGCGCGACTGCGGGAAAAATGGTAAGGCTCCGGGAGGCGCTTATGCCATCCTTCGTTGTGACCCCCGCGGTGGTGCTCCGCTCCCGGCCTTACGGAGAGTCCGACAAGATCGTCTCTTTTTTCACCGAATTGCACGGGAAAGTTACCGGCATCGCCAAAGGCGCCAAGCGCTCGCGCCGGCGCTTTGCCAACTCGCTCGAGCCGTTTTCGCTCGTGAGTCTGCGTTTTCAGGAGCGCGCCAACGCTTCGTTGGCCTTCATCAACGCTTGCGATCTGATTCGGGTCTTCAAATCGCTGACCGCTCATCTGGACCGGATTGCCCATGCGTCGTACTTCATGGAGATCACGGATGGGCTAGTCGGAGAGCGGGACGAAAACCGCGCCATCTTTACTCATCTAACGAACGGCTTGAGCCGGCTCGACGAACACGGGAGCTCGCTCCTCTCGCTGATTTTTTTTGAGCTTAAGCTTCTGGCCCTCGCGGGTTATCAGCCCCATCTGGGCCAGTGCCGTCGCTGCGGAACGGGCTGGCGGGAGCATCATGGTTCGACAAAGCCTGTCCTGAGCCCTTCGACTTCGCTCAGGATAGACTCCGTCGAAGGGCTCACCACGAAGGGCGGCGCATGGCGTTTCAGCCTGCGCGACGGCGGAATTCTGTGCGAGGGTTGCGCGGCTTTCAGAAAAGAGGTGCTGCCGCTCTCGCGTGAAGCGCTCGGCGTCGTTACCACTCTGCAGCAAACCGGGGGTGTCCCGCCGAACGGCGACGCCTTCCCGATCGAAGTTCTTGGCGAGAGTCATCTTGCCTTGCTGCGGTTCTTGCAGTTTCAGATCGGCAAGGAGTTGAAGTCGGCGCCTTTCCTGGAGGCTTATCTACTTCCATAGCGTTGGGTTTTCCTGTTCGCTTTGAAAAGGCTCTCTGGAGATCGTATCGAGGGAGGCCGATGAGGAGATGAGAGATGGCGCGACAAAAAAAATATGTCTATTTCTTTGGCGGGGGCAAGGCCGAAGGCAGGGCCGCGATGCGCGACCTGCTCGGCGGCAAGGGGGCCGGACTGCATGAGATGACGCGGCTCGGCGTTCCGGTCCCCCCCGGCTTCACGATCACGACCGAAGTCTGCGCCCACTATTATTCCCACCGGCGGCGTTATCCCAAAGGGCTGGAACCTGAGGCGGCGAAAGCGCTCGCTCGCATGGAGCGGGCGATCGGCAGGAAATTCGGCGACGCGGCCGATCCGCTGCTCGTCTCGGTGCGCTCCGGCGCGCGCGAGTCGATGCCCGGAATGATGGACACCGTGCTGAACCTGGGATTGAACGATGAAACCGTGCAGGGTCTCATCCGGCGCACTCAGAACGCGCGCTTCGCCTACGACTCCTACCGTCGTTTCGTCCAGATGTATGGGGACGTGGTGATGGGCCTTAAGCCGAACGGCAAAGAGGAGCGCGATCCGTTCGAAATTATTTTAGAGCGAAAAAAGGCGGCGCGCGGCGTCAGGTTCGACACCGAGATCAGCGCAGACGACCTCAAAGCGCTGGTGCGGGAATACAAAGCGGAGATTAGAAACCGGCTGGGGAAAGAGTTTCCCGACGATCCCGGCGAACAGCTCTGGGGGGCGATCGGGGCGGTGTTCGGCTCGTGGAACAACGACCGCGCGACCGCCTACCGGGAGCTCTACCGCATCCCCCACACCTGGGGCACCGCGGTCAACGTCCAGGCGATGGTGTTCGGCAACATGGGGGAGAATTGCGCCACCGGTGTCGCCTTCACCCGCGATCCCGCCACCGGTGAGAAGCGTTTCTACGGCGAGTTCTTAGTCAACGCGCAGGGCGAGGACGTGGTCGCCGGCATCCGCACGCCGCGGCCGATGGCCGAATTGCAGCAGGTCATGCCTAAAAGCCACCGGGCGCTGGAGCGGGTCTGCGGCCTGCTCGAGCGCCACTACAAGGAGATGCAGGATATCGAGTTTACGATCGAGGACAATAAACTATGGATGCTCCAGACGCGAACGGCCAAGCGCACGGGGTTCGCCGCGGTCAGGATCGCCGTCGATATGGTCGAGGAGAAGATTATCACCAAGGAGCAGGCCTTGCTGCGCATCGAGCCGGACCAGCTCAACCAATTGCTGCGGCCGATCTTCGACCATGCCGATAAAGCGAAGGCCACGCGTGAGGGGCGGTTGCTCGCGAAAGGTCTCCCGGCCGGTCCCGGCGCGGCGACCGGACGGGTGGTTTTTCACGCTGCAGACGCCGAGGCCTGGAAGAAGCGAGGGGAGCGGGTGATTCTCTGCCGCATGGAGACCAGTCCGGAAGATATCCGGGGCATGGACGCGGCTCAGGGAATTCTCACCGCCCGCGGCGGCATGACCTCGCATGCGGCGCTGGTGGCGCGCCAGATGGGAAAAGTCTGCGTGGCGGGCTGCGAGGCGATCGGCATCGACTACGCGAAGCGCGAGATGCGCGTCGCGGATACGGTCTTAAAAGAAGGGGACTGGCTTTCCGTCGATGGCAGTACCGGAGAGGTGATGCGAGGGGAGATCGCCACTCTTCCCTCCGAAGTGCTCCAGGTTCTTTTAGCCAAAACGCTGGAGCCGAAAAAATCCCGCGTCTATCAACAGTTCTCAAAGCTTATGAAGTGGGCCGACAAGGTGCGCAAGCTTGGCGTCAGAACCAACACCGACCAGCCCGATCAGGCGAGAGTGGCGATGGCGTTCGGCACGGAGGGGATCGGGCTCTGCCGCACGGAGCATATGTTTTTCGGCGGGGATCGGATTCGCGCCGTGCAGGAGATGATCCTGGCGGAAGATGCGGCGGGCCATCGTCAAGCCCTGGCGAAGCTCTTGCCGATGCAACGGGAAGACTTCAAAGCTATTTTGGATATCATGGGCGGCCTGCCGGTGACGATCCGCACGCTGGATCCCCCGCTGCATGAATTTCTGCCCAAGACCGATCAAGAGATCGTCGAGCTGGCCGAGACAATGAAAGTGCCGGTGGAGGAACTAAGGAGCAAAGTGGAAGTGCTGCACGAGTTCAACCCGATGCTGGGCCATCGGGGCTGTCGTCTCAGCATCAGTTATCCGGAGATCACCGAGATGCAGGCGCGGGCGATCTTCGAAGCCGCCTCGGAGCTCAGGCGTGAGGGGAAGAATCCGTTTCCGGAGGTCATGATCCCACTGGTCGGCTCCCGTCAGGAGTTTCATCTGCAGCGCGAGATTGTTGAAAGGGTTGCCCAAGAGGTCATGAAGGCCTATGGCGTCAAGGTCCGCTACCTTATCGGGACCATGATCGAGCTGCCGCGCGCCTGTTTGCTGGCTGATGAGATCGCCGAGGAGGCGGAATTTTTCTCCTTCGGCACCAACGATCTGACCCAAACCTGCCTCGGTCTGTCGCGCGACGACGCGGGGAAATTCCTGCCCGGCTACGTCGTCCAGGGGATATTCTCCGAAGATCCGTTTGTTACGATCGACGAGGAGGGCGTCGGCGCGCTGATGCGGATCGGGGTGGAGCGGGGGCGGCGAACGAGAAAAGGACTTGAGGTGGGCATCTGCGGCGAGCATGGTGGCGATCCCAAGTCGGTCGCCTTCTGCCACCGGATCGGATTAGATTATGTAAGCTGCTCCGCGTATCGCGTCCCGATTGCCAAATTGGCCGCGGCTCAGGCAGCCCTCCAAGGTCGGTCGGGCAGTGGCGGATAGCTCCACGCCCACCCGGTGCCAAAAGTTGGCAACCCGCCGATAAAGCCGCAAAGCGGCGAAAATTGACAATAAAAGTCATTTCGAGGATAATGATTGTTTGACCGGCTGGTATAATTATGGAACCTCGCCTAGGTGAGCTATTGGTCCGGGGGGGTGTCGTCACCCGTGACCAACTGAACAAAGCCCTGGAAGTTGAAAAGCACAACGGCTCCAACGTTATTCAGGAACTCGTCCGCCTGGGATTTACGACCGAGGACCGGCTCACCCAATTCCTCGCCAGCCAATTCGGTATCGAAAAGGTCGCGCTCGAAGCCGCCGATCTCTCGGAGACGGTCTTCAACCTGGTGCCGGCTGAACTCATCCAGAAGCATGCCATCGTGCCGGTAAAGCTGCTCGGCTCGACGCTCACGGTGGCTATGGCGGACCCCACCAATCTGATCGCGATCAACGAAGTTCAATTCATCACCGGCTATGGGGTCAGAGCGGTGCTCGCCTCCTCCTCGGAGATCAAAAAAGTTCTGGAGAAGCGCTATGGCAGCGTCAGCTACGACGAGGTTCTCAAGAAGTTCGGCGAAAGCGAGATGGAGATCGTCCAGGCGGAGGAGGAGATCAGCCTCCAGGACCTGGAGCGGGCCACGCAGGAGGCACCGGTTGTCACGCTGGTCAACGCCGTCCTGGCCGACGCGGCCAAACGGGGAGCCAGCGATATCCACTTCGAGCCCTATGAGAGGGTGTTTCGCATCCGGTTCCGCGTCGACGGCGTGCTGCACGAGATCATGACCCCGCCCCAGCGACTGAAAAACGCCATGATCTCGCGCATCAAAGTTATGGCCAGTCTCGACATCGCCGAGCGCCGGCTCGCGCAGGATGGCCGCATCAAACTCAAAAGCGCCCGCGGTCAGGAGCTGGACATTCGTGTTTCCGTGCTGCCGACGCTATTCGGGGAAAAAGTGGTCATGCGGCTGTTGGATAAGTCGAACCTGCAGTTGGACATGTCCAAGCTCGGCTTCGACGAGCAAAATCTCAAGGACTTCAAAGAAGCGATGTATAAACCCTACGGGATGATTCTGATCACCGGCCCGACGGGGAGCGGCAAGTCGACGACGCTCTATTCCGCCCTCTCGGATCTGAACAAACCGGACGTGAATATCTCGACGGCCGAGGACCCCGTCGAATACAGCATCATGGGGATCAATCAAGTGCAGGTGCGCGACGAGATCGGGCTCAACTTCGCGAGCTGTCTCCGGTCGTTTCTCCGTCAGGACCCCGACATCATCATGGTCGGCGAGATCCGCGATCTCGAGACGGCGCAGATCGGCGTCAAGGCCGCGCTCACCGGCCATCTGGTCTTAAGCACGCTTCATACCAACGACGCCCCGTCCACCGTGGACCGTCTGATCAACATGGGGCTGGAGTCTTTTTTGTTGACCTCTTCGATCAATCTGATCGTGGCTCAAAGATTGGTGCGCAAAATTTGCGTGAACTGCAAAGCGCCGGCCGAAGTGAGTCCGGAGGCGCTGCTCGACGTCGGCGTGGACGCGGCGGAAGTGGCGGGCGGGTTTGCCCCGTTTCGGGGAAAAGGGTGTCCGGTCTGTAGCCAGACGGGATACAAAGGGCGGATCGCCATCTATGAGGTGATGCCGATGCACGAGGCGCTCAAGGCGATGATCCTGCAGGGCGCGTCGGCCGCCGATCTAAAGCGCCATGCGGTGAATTGGGGCATGAGCACGCTTCGAATGAGCGCCATCAAAAAAGTTCGCGAGGGACTGACGACCATCGAGGAGACCGTTCGCGTCACGGACTCGGATCGAGGATTCGGCTCGGTCTTTTCGCTCGGAACATAAACGGCGGAAAGTCGCGGAAGGTCGCGTGACGGTTCGACGGTCGGTTGATTGACCGGAGGGATAAAATGGCGGTTTTTGTTTGGGAAGGAAAGACGGCGCAGGGGAAAACCCTGAAAGGCGAAATGGAGGCGCAGAACGCGCAGGCCGTATTCGCCCGCTTAAGAAGCCAACGCATTCAGCCCATCCCGGCGAGAGTGAGGGAGAAAGGGAAAGGGTTGGAGCGTGAGATCACGATTCCGGGCTTTCGCGAAACGATCAAACCGCGCGACGTGATGATCTTTACGCGGCAGTTCGCCACCATGATCGATGCCGGCCTGCCGATCGTTCAAGGCCTGGATATTCTTACCCAGCAGACCGAGAACAAGACTTTCAGGAACACCATCCGGGCGATCAAACAGGATGTCGAGGGGGGCGCGACGCTGGCGGAATCGCTGAAGAAGCACCCCAAGGCGTTCGATGACCTGTATGTGAACATGGTGGCGGCCGGCGAGATCGGCGGCGTCTTGAACACGATCTTAAACCGCATCGCGACGTATATTGAAAAGGCGGCCAAGCTCAAACGCAAAGTCAAGGGCGCCATGATTTATCCGTGCACGATCATCGTGGTGGCCGTGGCGGTTGTCACTGTTTTACTCCTGTACGTCATCCCGGTTTTTGCCGAGCTTTACGGCAGCATGGGCAAGGCGCTGCCGCTCCCGACGCAGGTGACCATCAACATCAGCAACTGGTTTCGCTCCTACTTTTTCTTTATCTTTGGGGTCGTGATTGCGGCCGGCGTCGGGCTCCGATTGTATTACAAGACGGACAACGGTCGGATGATGATCGACCGGCTCTCGCTCAGGCTTCCCATTCTGGGCGATCTGCTTCGCAAGGTTGCGGTAGCGCGATTTGCGCAGAATATGTCGGTGCTGCTCAGCTCCGGGGTGCCGATCCTCGACGGGTTGGCGATCACGGCAAGGACCGCCGGGAACAAGGTCGTGGAACAAGCGGTGATGAAATGCCGCGTGAGCATCAGCCAGGGGAAAACCATCGCGGAGCCGCTGGCGGAGAGCAAGGTGTTCCCCCCGATGGTCTGCCAGATGGTGGCGGTCGGCGAGAACACCGGAGCGCTCGACTCTCTCCTCAAGAAAGTGGCGGAGTTCTACGAGGACGAGGTCGATGACGCGGTGGCGAATCTGACAGCGCTAATGGAGCCGCTGATTATGGTTGTGTTGGGGGTCATTCTGGGAGGCCTGGTGATCTCGATGTACCTCCCGATCTTCCAACTAGGCAGTGTGATGACGTAAACTTTGAACGACGGAAACAGAGAGCTTTTGGGTAAGATCAAGTGGCTGCTCTTTCTAAGGGTAGTCATCGTGTCGTTTTTCCTGGGAGCGGTTGCGCTTGTCCACCTCTCCAAGGGAGGCGATTTCGCCCTCTTCCACCAGTTGCAGCTGCCGCTCATCGCCGCTTACCTCGTTTCGATAGCTTCCGCTTTGTTGCTGCGCCGGGTCGGCGATCCTATCCGTTTCGCTCACGCCCAGGTCGCCTTCGACATCCTGCTCATTACCAGCATCGTCTCGCTGACGGGCGGCATCGAAAGCCCGTTCGCGTTTCTCTATAACCTGGCCATCGTTAGTAGCGCGATTCTGTTGTTTTCTCGCGCAGCGTTTATTACGACCGGGGTTTCAAGCGTCTGCTACAGCGCCGTGCTGCTCTGGAGTCACCACCATTACTTTGGAAGCTGGTTCTCGGCGGCGGGCCAGTTGGCTACCAATCTACTGCTTAACGTGCCCACCTTTTTTATCATCGCCTACCTGAGCGGCTTTCTGGCGCGCAAGGGCGCCGAGGCGGAACGGCGCCTGAAAGAGACGCAGAAGGACTATCTGGATCTGGAGGCGCTCAAAGACGCGCTGATTCAAGGCGTCGGCAGCGGGGTGGCGGTCACGGACACCCGGGGGCACATCAACTACTTCAACAGCCGGGCGCAGGCGCTGACCGCGCTCAACGAAGGGGTGGTGAAGGGCAAGAGGCTCACTGACATTTTTCCAGGACTTAACTACAACTTCGACGGCCTGTTCGCGCCCAAGGGTGTGGTGGTGAGCGAATTTCCCTTTATCGATCCGCAACGGCGCAACGCGCACCTGAGACTCACTCTCGCGCCGCTTAAGTATCCCGCCGAGCAGCCGATCGGTTTTGTCTGCATCTTCGAGGACGTCACCAAACAGAAAGGGTTGGAGGAAAAGGTCCGCCTCGAAGACGAGATACGCAAAGCCAAGGCGCATGAGCTGTCGCCGGAAACGGAGAGCGCGGCGCCGGTAGGTTTTCGCTTCGAAGGGGTGGTCGGACGGGGCGGCGGCGTCGAGAATATATACCGCCTGGTGCAGAAAGTCGCCGCCACGACGACCAACGTCCTCATCACCGGCGAGAGCGGGACCGGCAAAGAGCTGGTCGCGCGCGCGATCCACTCAAACGGGCCCCGCAAGGAAGAACCCTTTGTCGCGGTCAACTGCGGCGCCATCCCGGAGAATCTCATCGAGAGCGAGCTGTTCGGCCACGTTCGAGGCGCGTTTACCGGCGCCGTCGCGGATCGCGTGGGCCTCTTTAAGCAGGCCGACGGAGGAACGATCTTTCTCGACGAGGTGGGCGACCTGCCGCTCCAGTTGCAGGTCAAGCTGCTTCGCGTGTTGCAAGAAAAGACCTTCACGCCGGTTGGCGGCAGCAAGCAGGTCAAGGTCGATGTCCGCGTGATCTCCGCCTCCAACAAAGAGCTGAGGCAGGAGGTGGAAAAGGGGCGCTTTCGCGAGGATCTTTTCTACCGTCTCAATGTCGTCCAGATCACTCTCCCTCCGCTGCGCAGCCGAAAGGAAGATATTCCCGCCCTGGTCCATCACTTCGTGGAGAAGTTCGGCCGCG
Source organism: Binatia bacterium (assembly GCA_041483675.1). GTDB lineage: Bacteria > Desulfobacterota > Binatia > UBA9968 > UBA9968 > 2-12-FULL-60-19. The sequence continues at coordinate 1,431 of JBGPGE010000012.1, read as the reverse complement.
TCCAGGGCAAAAAGGTCGAGGAGATCTCCAGCGAGGCATTGATGGAGCTTATGACCTACAGTTATCCGGGAAACATCCGCGAACTAGAGAACCTGGTCGAGCGCGCTGTCGCAGTGACCGGGAAGAATATTATCACCGAAGAGGACCTGCCATCCTACATTCGCGGGGTGCCGATCGGAGAGGAGGCGAGCCTGTTCGAGCGGACGGCGCCGGGCGGCGCGGATGTATTCTTCAATAAGGGCATCTCGCTCGACGACGAGTTATCAACGCACGAGAAGTGCTTGCTGCTCGGCGCCCTAAAAAAGACCAATGGGGTGCAAAAGAGAGCGGCAGAGCTTTTGGGGATAAACTACAGATCTTTCCGGCACAGGCTGGAAAAATATGGCATGCTTGGAGTTAAAAATCAGCCGGAAGGAAATGGGGAGACCGCAGAGTAACGTTTTCTGTTACTCAACGGGATTGAGTTTTCTGGTAAACCGCATAGTGATCCGTCCAGTTGCCGCATCTAGAAATTCGAGACTCGCCCGGAAGATTTTTCTAAGCAGATGATTTCTAGGGCTTTTTAGTGAACCAGCCGGTTGTCAGGCAAAAAAGCCGGCACCTCAAAAAACAGCCGTTGACCGTCCCTCGAAGCTGGCCCTGGTTTTGCTCTCTTGCCAGGCATAGCGCTCTGATCGCCTAAAATCACGGATAAAGGAGGTGACGGCGGAAAAGAACTCCAGCGGGCGTAAAGAGAGGCGGAAGACAGGTCGATAATAACAAAGGGTCAGCAATAGAAAGGAGTCAGTTCAATGAATAGACTAAGATTAAGGGCTGAAGGGGGTTTCACCCTCATCGAGTTGCTGGTGGTCATCGCGATCATCGGTATTTTGGCCGCCATCGCCATCCCGCAGTTCGCCGCGTACCGGCGTAGAGGGTTTGTCTCTCAGGTCGTTTCCGATTTGAGGAACTTAGCCGTGGCAGAAGAGGCGACTTTCGCGCAAAACCAGGTGTATTTGGCAACCACGTGTGACTCGTCTGCAGCTGTTGCTGCGTGTGGAGTCGCCGTACCGGGGTTTAACCGGGCGACGCTCGGTGTAAACGCGGTGGTCGCACTGGTGGCTGGTGGCACTTTTACTGTTACCGGAACCCATGCGCAATGCATAGATTTATGGACGTTCGATAGCGCCACCGGACAAATCGCCCGCGCAGCTGCTGGCGGCACGGCAGGTATGCCGGTCTGCGGTTAAACGATCGCGATCGGGCTACCGTTAACCGAAAGGGGCGACTTTTGTCGCCCCTTTCTTTTTGGTGCGCCCGGCAGGGCGCTCTTACTAGGGAGTGAAAGTCTCCTACGAACCCGACAGGGGGAATCGTTAGCTGGACGGCAAGGGTGTCCATCGCGAGGTGGAATCTGAAGGAAGCCGCAGGCAAAGCGCTGGCTCGACGAAC